>CALKVF010000001.1 GCA_937996535.1 uncultured Novosphingobium sp.
AGCGCGTGCAGGAACTGATCGAAACCCCGGTGGCGCTGGTCAGCACCTCGCCCGAGCGCGAAGACACGATCCTGGTGCGCGACCCCTTCGTGGACTAAGGGTAATCCCATAAATTCTTGACATGAGCACGTTATGTTCTACTCCTGTTCGCAACGAACAGGAGTCGGAACCCCATGTCTACGGCCAATTTCGCCTATGCCAGCTCTGCCAGCGATGCGGCGGGCATGGCGCTCAGGCTTTCGATCTTTGCTGACCGGGCGCGGCTGCGCGGCGAAATCGGCGATGACGCGGCGGGGGCGGGCTTTGCGCTGGCCGAAGCGGGCGGGCTCGATTCCCTGAT
This sequence comes from uncultured Novosphingobium sp., assembly GCA_937996535.1. Classification (GTDB taxonomy): domain Bacteria; phylum Pseudomonadota; class Alphaproteobacteria; order Sphingomonadales; family Sphingomonadaceae; genus Novosphingobium. The sequence goes on from CALKVF010000001.1 coordinate 341, forward strand.
CGCCGGCGATGCCCGGCCGCTGGGCGATGTGGTTGTGGTTGATTGTCCGCGCGTCGATGCCGCGCGGCTGGCTGCGCTGGCCCGGCTCGATCTGCGCGCGGCTCACACCGGCGCGCAGCTGGTGGTTTCAACCAGCCTTGATGCGCTTGATGCGGTGTTCGGCTGCCTTGACCAGTCGGGCGCGCAAATCCTCGTCGATCCCACCCGGGCCGAACGGCTGATTGCGCTCGGCCGGGCGCTGGCCGCCGCGCCGGGGCAAGGGGTGCGCGAACTGTCCGAGGAAGACCTGCTCGCGCTGGTTCGCCTGACCGAGCAGGTCACCCAGATCGCCCAGCGGCTCGACCGGTTCGATGGCGCGGACGGGGCGGTGTTCCGCTTCGATGGCCAGCGCGGCGGGGATGACCGTGACGAGGGGAGTGAGCGGCTGGTCCGCGCCACCCGCCCGGCGCTGCCCGATCCGCGGCTGGTGCGCCGGATTATCCGCCAGCGCCAGCTGCGCGCGCGCTATTTCGAAGGCGATCTGTTCGCCGATCCGGCCTGGGACATGCTGCTCGATCTTGCCGCGGCCCGGGCCGAACATCTGCGGGTTTCGGTGACCAGCCTGTGCATCGCCAGCGGGGTGCCGCCAACCACGGCGCTGCGCTGGATCGGGCAGATGGTCGATGCCGGGCTGCTGCAGCGGATTGACGATGAAACCGACCGCCGCCGCGCCTTCATCGCGCTGACCGACAAGGCCGCAGATGCGATCGCGCGCTATTTTGCCGACCTCGGCAGCGCCGCCGCGCGGTTGGTGTGACTGCGTAATACGGATTAACGCGTATATTGCTCGGAAGGAGTGGTTGGCCTTAATCCTGTAGCCGGGCACCATGCGCGCGCTACGCTTGATTGTGGGGCTTTTGCTTGCCGTCCTGTCGGTCGCGGCCCTGCTTTCGCGCGCCGATGCGGTGCAGCGCAGCGCGCCGGGCTGGTGGGATCCCGACGGGGTCTCGGTCGGCAGCGATTGGCACTACCGCGTCGCGGTGACCTTGCCGGCCGCCAGCAGCGTCAATTCGACCGCCAAGGTCGATATCGATTTTGCAGCCCTGATGGTCCAGCTGGGCATTTCCGGCACGTTCGACGCCAATTCGGTGCGGGTGGTGCGCCCGGGCGGCGCGATCGCCGCCGTGCAGGAATACAACGACACGATCTATGCCGGGGTCACCGACAGCACGGCCACCCGCGGCGAAGTGCGCTGGATGGTAGAGGATGGCGGCACGCAGACCTATTACGTCTATTTCGACATTACCGAAAACGGCGCCAAGAGCGCCAATCCGCAAACCCCGATCAACGGCAACTTTGAACACGCCGCCACCGGCACCGCGCTGCCTTCCGGCTGGGGCAGCGCGGTCAAAAGCAACGCGGCCTATGACATGCAGGTGCGCCCCTCCGAAACGGTCAGCGTGACCAGCGATGGCAACCCGCTGAATAATCCCTATTCGACCGATGGCACGGCCAAGACCGGCGGCTATTCGTATCTGCTCGGTGCACGCAGCAGCAACGAACCGTCAACCGGCGCCATGCAGTCCAATGCCACGGTGCTGACCCGCACGATCACGGTTCCTGCCACCAACTCTGGCAATCTCACGCTCAATTGGCGCGCCGAGGGGTGGGACACGGAAAATTATGACAATCTGTTCGTCACCATCACCAGCGGCGGGGTCACCACCACGCTCGTCGGGTCTGCCCTGGCCAGCTATGCCACCTATCCCGACAGCCCCAACGTCGGCGGCGGACAGGCCGGGTTGTTCGCCAGCGGTTTCGGCCAGTACAATGGCTATGATATGACCACCTCCGGCTTCCACCAGGCGGGGATGAGCGTGGCGCTGCATTCCGAGCGCTGGTGGAGCCGGACTTACGCCCTCAGCGCCTTTGCCGGGCAGACCGTAACGCTCACCATCGGCACCAACCACACCGAAAAATATCGCAGCTGGTTCCACATCGACGATATCGAGTGGTCGGTGGTCACCGGCACGCTGGGCAGCCCGCAGGGCTTCGGCGTGGCAGTGACCGCGCCGATGGGCTCGCTCGCGCCGGGGCAGACGGTGCGGGTGATGGCGTCGCTCGATGCCAAACCGACCGGGGCCGGCAATCCGGTGCTCGCCGATGTCTATTATCCCGGCGGCACACCCTATGCGCTGGGCTTTCCGCTCTACAACGATGGCCTCCACGGCGATGGCGCGGCCAATGATGCGATCTGGGCCAGCGATGCCTCGACCCTGCCGCTCAATTCGCCGAGCAGTTCGGGCTGGCTGGTGCGGATCTATGCCCGCGATGCCAGCACCAGCACGCAAGGCGCGAGCTTCAATGGGCTGGTCCATCTCAATGGCCAGCCAACAGCCTTGGCCATGGCCAACTGGTGGACCATCGACGAATTGGTCTTTTCGATCGATGCGGCGATAATCGGGGTGACCAAGACACTTGCGGTGGTGTCGGACGGGGTCAATGCCAGCAATCCCAAGGCCATTCCCGGCGCGGTGCTGCGCTACTGCGTGGTGATCGGCAACACCGGCACGGCCACGGCCGGCACCGTGGTGGCCACCGACACCCTGCCATCGACGCTGAGCTATGTCGCAGGCTCAATGCTCAGCGGCAGCGACTGCGCCTCTGCCGCCACGGTTGAAGACGATGACGCCAGCGGCAGCGATGAAACCGATCCGGTCGGCGCATCGTGGTCTGGCGGCACGGTGATCGTGGTGCGCGCCAGCCTGCCCACCGCGAACAGTTTTGCGGTGACCTACCGCGCGGTCGTGAATTAGCGGGTGCGTGAATTAGGGCGATTGACGCGCCGCGCCGCACGGCTAAAAGCGCGGCTTCCCCGTTGGGGCGCTTAGCTCAGTTGGTAGAGCATCTCGTTTACACCGAGAGGGTCGGCGGTTCGAGCCCGTCAGCGCCCACCACGTTTCTCAAGGCGCAGTCCTTGGACGCCGGGTGGTCACTATGCTGGACAGATCCGGAAAGTTGCGTAGACTGCCGCCAAGTCGCACATATCTGCGATCGTCTCAGCAGAATTATTTCACGAACACCATGGCCAAAAAAATCCACCCAACCCGCCTGCGCCTGCTGCAAACGGCTTGCGAGCTGATCGAGAAGCATGCCGCCGACGACATCACCGTCGAAATGGTGCTCAAGGAATCCGGCGTGGTGCGCGGATCGCTTTATCATCACTTTGAGGATTTCGGCGATCTCATCGAAACCGCGCTGGCCGAACTGTTCGCCGCGAGCGTCGATTCGAGCGCCGCGATCATCGCCGAACATCTGCGCACAGCCGGCGACCGTGAGGCGTTCTTCACCGGGTTTCGCGCAATTCTGGATGAATCGCAGTCGGAGGCCCGGCGCCGCTTCCGCTTTCGCCGCGCGCGGCTCTTGGCGCTGGCCGAGCATCGCCCCCGGCTGATGAAGCGGATTGCGGCCGAACAGGCGCGCCTCACCGCCGCGTTCACCGACATGTTCGTGCTGTGTCAGGAGCGCGGCTGGTTCAACACCGACTTCGATCCCAAGGCGGCAGCGGCCTTCATCCAGGCCTATACCTTCGGCAAGCTGATCGACGAAGTATCCGCCGATCCGTCTGACCCCGAGGCCTGGGGCGACCTGGTGCTCAAGATCTTCCTCAAGGTATTTTGCTGATCCGCGCGGCCCTGGGGGCCGCTCAGTTCGCTTCGGCCAGCAGCTTGGCGGTATCGGCGCTGGTCCAGTCGTGCGCCCCGGTCAGCCGCCAGACTTCGCGGCCCTGCGCATCGTAATAGATCGTCGTCGGCAGGGTCTGCACGTTGTAGTGCATGGCAAGCTCGCCCTCCGGGTCGAGCCAGGGTTCAAGCTTGGTGACGCCGCGGGTTTTGAGGAACGGGGCGACCGCTTCGGGCTTGCCCATGTCCTGGTTTACCGTCAGCACCTTGAGGCTCGCCGCGCTCTGGCCGGCGAGCTGATCGAGCGCGGGCAGTTCGGCCACGCAGGGGGCGCACCAAGTGGCCCAGAGGTTGATCAGCAGCGGCTTGCCCTTGAGGCTGGCCAGCCGCAGATCCTTGCCCGCCGGATCCTTGAGCACGAAATCGGGCAGCTGGCTGCCCTTGTGGCTGCGGTCAAACGTGCCCACGGCCACTTCGCCGCCTTGCGAAGCTGCAGGTTGCGCCTTCTGCCCGCTTTCCCTATCGCACCCCGCAATCAGCACGGCACAGCCAAGGACAAGCGCATTGAGCGAGCGGGACGACAACAAGGGCGGCTCCAATCAGATGTGGGGCGGACGGTTCGAAGGTGGACCGTCGGCAATCATGCGCGAGATAAATGCCTCGATCCCCTTCGACAAGGCACTCTGGCGGCAGGACATCACCGCGTCGAAGGCGCACGTCGCGATGCTGGCCAAGCAGGGCATCGTTTCTCCCGAGGATGCGGCGACGATTGCAGGCGGGCTCGATCAGGTCGCGGCTGAGTATGAAGTGAGTGGGGTTCCCGAAAACTGGGATCTCGAAGACATCCACATGACCACCGAAAGCCGCCTGGCCGAACTGATCGGTCCGGCTGCCGGGCGCCTGCACACCGCGCGCAGCCGCAACGATCAGGTGGCCACCGATTTCCGCCTGTGGGTGCGCGAGGCCTGCGAAGCCGCCGATGCCGGGCTGGCCGCGTTGCAGATCGCGCTGGTGATGCGTGCCGACGAACACGCCGACAGCATCATGCCGGGTTTCACCCACCTGCAGACCGCGCAGCCGGTGACGCTGGGCCACCACCTGATGGCCTATTACGAAATGACCGCGCGCGATCGCTCGCGCTTTGCCGATGCGCGGGCGCGGATGAACCAGTCGCCGCTGGGCGCCGCGGCGCTGGCCGGCACCGGCTTCCCGATCGACCGCCACGCCACGGCTGCCGCGCTGGGCTTTGCCGCGCCGACCCGCAACAGCCTCGATTCGGTGTCGGACCGCGATTTCGCGCTCGATTACCTGATGAGCGCCGCGCAGACCGCGCTGCACCTCTCACGACTGGCCGAGGAATTCATCATCTGGGCGAGCCAGCCCTTCGGCTTCGTTGCGCTGCCGGACAGCCTGTCGACCGGCAGCTCGATCATGCCGCAGAAGAAGAACCCCGATGCCGCCGAACTGGTGCGCGGCCATGCCGGGCGGATCGCGGGCTGCCTGACCAGCCTGATGATCACCATGAAGGGCCTGCCGCTGGCCTATTCGAAGGACATGCAGGACGACAAGCCGCCGGTGTTCGAAGCCGCCGGCCTGCTGACCCTGTGCATTGCGGCGATGACCGGGATGGTCGAGGCGACCAAGTTCCGCACCGAGCGGATGCGCGCAGCGGCGGAACTGGGCTATGCCACAGCGACCGATCTGGCCGACTGGCTGGTGCGTCAGGCCAACATCCCGTTCCGCGAAGCCCACCACATTACTGGCGCGGCGGTGAAGCTGGCCGAAAGCCTGGGCGTGGCGCTCGATCAGTTGCCGCTGGCCGACCTTCAGGCGATCGATGCGCGGATCGATGACCGCGTCTATGCCGCGCTCTCGGTCGAAGCTTCGGTCGCGGCGCGCGCCAGCTATGGCGGAACCGCGCCGCAGCAGGTAAGGGCGCGGGTGGCCGAAGCGCGCACGGCGCTCGGTCTGGAGTGATTCGCCTCATGCGCCGTCTTGCCGTCTCTGCCGTGGTTGTCGTGGCTCTTGCCGCCTGCGGGCAGCGGGCCGACCTCAAACCGCGCGCCGGCAAGTCGCTGCCTGCCGCGCCCTATGGCCGCGAAGATCAGCCCAGCGCAGAAGCCTTGATGAAACCCACGCCGCAAGCTGCGCCGGAACGCAGCGTCGAACTGCGAAAACGTTCGGAAGAACGCACGCAAGACCCGTTCGACCTGCCCCCTTCCGAATAAGAGATTCATCCCATGGACCATTTTGAATATCGCGACGGCGTCCTTTACGCCGAAGACCTGCCGCTGAACGTCATCGCCGATGCGGTTGGCACGCCCGTCTATGTCTATTCGCGCGCCACGCTGGAACGCCACGCCCGCGTGTTCCGCGATGCGCTGTCGATCCTGCCGCGCGTCCACATCGCCTTTGCGATCAAGGCCAACCCCAACCTTGCGGTGTTGCGCGTGATGCAGCGCGAAGGGCTGGGTGCCGATGTCGTTTCGGGCGGCGAAATGGCCCGCGCGCTGGCTGCCGGGATGCCGGCGGCGGACATCGTGTTCTCGGGCGTTGGCAAGCAGCGTCATGAAATGATCGCCGGCCTCGAAGCCGGGATCGGCCAGTTCAACCTCGAAAGCGAGGAAGAGGGCGTCGAACTTGCCGCGCTGGCGGCTGAGCGCGGCCTCACGGCGGCCTGCGCGCTGCGCGTCAACCCGGACGTTGATGCGCGCACCCACGCCAAGATTTCGACCGGCAAGGCAGAAAACAAGTTCGGCGTGCCGATCGACCGCGCCTGCGGGATCTATTCGCGCCTTGCAGCGCTTCCCGGCCTCGATATGCGCGGTGTTGCGGTCCACATTGGCAGCCAGCTGTCCGAGCTGGAACCTTTCGAGATCGCCTTCGGCAAGGTCGGCGCGCTGATCGCCGAACTGCGCGCCGCTGGGCAAACCGTAACCCACGCTGATCTCGGCGGCGGGCTGGGCGTGCCTTACAAGGCGGGCGACGTGTTCCCTTCGCCCGAAGCCTATGCCCAGATGGTCGCGCGCGCGACCGAGGGCTGGGACGTGACTTTGATGTTCGAGCCGGGCCGCGTGATCTGCGGCAATGCCGGCGTGCTGCTGACCCGCGTGGTCCGCGTCAAGCGCAGCTCGAACCGCGCACCCTTCGTGATCGTCGACGCGGCGATGAACGATCTGGCCCGCCCGGCCATGTACGGCGCCTGGCACGATTTCGACGCGGTGGCTCCCACCGGCGAAAAGATGACCGCGCACATTGTCGGCCCGATCTGCGAAACCGGCGATACCTTTGCCATGGACCGCGAAATCGACGCCGTTGCCGCCGGTGACCTCGCCGTGTTCCGCACGGCCGGGGCCTATGGCGCGACCATGGCCTCGTCCTACAACAGCCGCGGGTTCGTGGCCGAAGTGATGGTCGATGGCGATCAGTTCGCCGTGGTTGCCGATCGCATCCTCCCCGAAGTGATCACCGCCGCCGAACGGGTGCCCGACTTCCTCAAGGACTGATGCTGATGCACAGCCTCCCGCTTTACCATCGCCTTGCCGGTCAGCCGGTGATCGTGCTGGGCGAAGGGGAGGCGGCTGAGGCTAAGGCCCGGCTGGTGCTGCGTGCGGGCGGCGTGATCGTGCCCGAGGATGATCCGCGCGCGCGGCTCGCCTTTGTCGCGCTTGCTGCGCCTGAGGCGGCAGCAGCCCGGCTCAAGGCGCGCGGGGTGCTGGTCAACGTGGTCGATCGGCCCGAGCTGTGCGATTTTACCGTGCCGAGCCTGCTGGAACGCGGCGCGGTGCTGGTTGCGGTCGGCACGGGCGGTGTTTCGGCGGGCCTTGCCAAGGCGCTGCGGCTGCGGCTTGAAGCCTTGCTGCCGGCATCGCTCGGGCAGTTGGCCGAAGGGCTGGGCGCGGCGCGCGCCGCCTTGCGCGCCCGGTTCCCCGACGCGGGCGAGCGCCGCCGTGCGCTGGACCTGGCGCTGAGTGATGGCGGCCTGCTCGATCCGCTTGCCGCGCATGGCGATGACGCGGTGGCGCACTGGCTGGCCGGCGCTGATGCCGGCGCCGCGCGGGTTGAGGAATTCACCCTGCGCTCGAACGATCCCGATGACCTGACCCTGCGCCAGGCGCGGCTGCTTGGCAGCGCCGATCTGGTCGCGGCCGAAATCGGGGTGGCGCCCGCAATCCTCAACCGCGCCCGCGCCGATGCCGCGCGGGTTGAACTGGCGGTGGGGCAAAACGCGCCCAGCCATGCGGGCATTACCGTGGTGGTGCGGGCCGCAGTTACTCAGCCGGGCTGAGCAGGATCTTCATCTGCGCCAGCGCGATCGGCTTGGCCCGGTCATCCTGCCAGCACGCGGCATTGACCAGCGCCACGCGCCGCCCGGCGCGGGTGACCGTGCCCATTGCAAAGGTGCGCTGCTCGGTCCCGCCGCGCATGAATTCGACCTGCACGTTGACCGGCTTGAGCCGCATGGTCTCTCCCCGGCGCTCCATTTCGGCGCGCAGCGCGGCCATGCAGGCCATTTCCATCAACCCGCTCATCGCCCCGCCGTGGAGGAAGCCGGGACGGCCCAGCACGCGGTCGGAAAAGTCGGCGTAGAGCACCGGGTTGCCATCCTCGTCGTGATCGATGGCGATGCCCAGCGCCTGGGCATAGGGGGGCAGGTTCGCGTCGTTCACAGGTAGGTTCCGTGGGTGGCCATGAACGAGCCGACCACGTGGGCGATCGGATCGGACGGGTCTTCGTCATAGGCGATGCCGCGGATGAACGAGATCGTGCGGGTCAGCTTGTAGCATTCCCCCCGGCCGATCACGGTCTTTCCGGGCACCGCAGCGCGCATGTAATCAACCCTGAGGTCAAGCGTGGCGTGGGGCACGAACTTACCCGTCAGCGTCCACACCGACATCGAGGTGGCATTGTCCATCAGGCTGATGATCGGCCCCGAGGCCAGCACCCCGGTTTCGGCCACGCCGACCAGTTCCTCGCGCCAGGGCAGTTCCAGTTCGAACCAGCCTTCGCCGTGAGCGTGATAGTCGAGCCCGAGCCAGCCGCTGTGGCCGTTGCGGGTCATCATCCCCTTGGCCAGCCGCGCGGGATCGAACACGAAACCGGGGGGCAGGGCAAGCTCGGGGGACGGGGTAGAGGATGCATCGCTCATGCGGGCATCTGTGCTGGTATCGGGGCTGCGTTACAATCTTTTAATTCGCGCGCGGTGCGCGGCGCCGCGATGGTCACGGCGCGGGGCAGTGGGCCTCGCGCCAGATTGGGGGACGACCATGAACCTGCCGCAAATTGACGCATCCAGCCTGCCTGACCTTGAAACCCTGACGGGGGTGTTCGGCAGCCTTGCCCACCCGGGACAGGCGCTGCTGTCGGATGACACCATCGTGATCCTGATGGTCTTCGTTTACGAGTGCCTCAAGTAAGGGCGCGCGCGGGTGGAAATCCATCCGGCCCTGCAGGCGCTGCGGAGCGATGATGCGCCGCAGCGCCGCGCGCAGGGGCGGCTCTATGCCGAACTGGAGGCGTGGCGCGCCGAGGCCGGGATCGCCGGGCTTGAGGCCGAGCTGGCCACGCTTGCGAGCGGCATGGCGCTGGAGACCCTGCCGGGCCTGAGCGCGCTGTTCGCACCCGAAGATCCTTCTGCTGCGGCGCTGGCCGATGGGTTTGTCGCGCGGTTCTGCGCCGGGGTGGAGCGCGATCCGCTGGGGCAGGTGCCGCTGCGCCACCAGCTGGACGATGTGACGGCCGCCGCGATGTTGGCCCGCTCCGGCGATGCCGCGTTGCTGCTCTGCGCGGTCGATGGCTTGGCCCTGGCGCGCCAGCACGCGCCGCTTTCGGTCAGTTTTGCGCCGAGCCAGACGTTCGAACGGGTGCTGGCGGGCAGCGCCCGGATCTCACGGGTAAGCCTCTCCGGTGACGCCGATCTTATTCAGGCCGACGAACGCCTTGCCCCCGGCATGGTGAGCCGCCGCGATGGCGCGCGCGAGGCGCTGGTGCTGCGCTCGGTCACGGGGACACTGGTCACGCTGAAGCTGCACCTGCGCGCCAAGGCCGGGGCAGTGACCCGCGAATACCGGCTGGCTGACGGCGCGCTGCTGCATCAGGCTGCCGCCAATCCGCGTGACAGTCGGCTCGAACTGGCCGCCGCGCTACTCGGCCGGATGGGCCGCCGCGATGCCGCGCCGGTGCTGGCGGCAATGGCTGGGGAGGCGGGCGAGGCAGGGCTGCGCTGGCAGGCGCTCAAAGAATGTCTGGGGCTCGATACGGCAGCGGGCTTTGCCGCGCTGTGCGCAATTGCCGCGCGTGCCGATGATCCGCTGGCAGCCCCTGCCGGCGCGCTGCGGGCCCAGCTGATCGAGACTTATCCTGCGCTCGCCGGGATCGCGCCATGCCCCGCCTGATTGACTGCGCGGATAGCGCGGCGGCCTCGCTCGCCGAAACCGCCGATGCCCTGGCGGCGCGCGGGTTCGATCCGCATGACGAGGACAGCCTTGCCCATGCCGCCACATGGCTGCGGCGGCTGGGGAACGACCGCGAATTTCTGGGCGACATCCTGATCGAGCAATTGGCCCGCCGTCACCACGAGGAGCCCGCTGACAACGCCTATGGCCCGCAGGTGATCATGCTGGTTCCGCCGGGCGGACAGTCGTTCATCCGCGCGAACCTGTGGCCGGCGGCGCAGGACCACATGGTGCGCGCCTCGGGCGGGGCCTCGTTCGCGCTGGGGCTGCCGCACGACCACAATTTCAGCTTCCTGACCCTCGGCTATTTCGGGCCGGGTTACTGGAGCGACTACTACGAGTTTGACTATGCCGCCGTGGCTGGTGCGCGCGGGGAACCGATACCGTCGCTGCGCTTTGTCGAGCGCGCCCGCCTCGAACAGGGCAAGCTGATGCTCTACCGCGCGCACGTTGACGTTCACGCGCAGGGGGCGGCGGATTCGCTCTCGGTTTCGGTCAACGTGATGCACGCCAGCGGCGTGCAGGGCTGGCTCGATCAGTACCGCTTCGATCTGGAGCGGCGCGAGATTGGCGCGATTGTTTCATCCGGGCCGTCCGATGCGTTCATCAGGCTGGCGGTCGGACTGGGCAGCGCCGAGGCGCTGGATCTGGCCCACCGCTTTGCCCGCCACCATCCCAGCGACCGGCTACGGTTGGCGGCGTGGGATGCGCTGGCCGCGCGCGAAACCGGCGTGGCGGCGCGCGATGCGCTGTGGCGCGAGGCGGAAGGGGCGGGTAGCCGGCTGGTGGCTCTGGAAGCGCGGGCGCGCCGCGCCGGGCTAGCAGCGGCTTAGGCGAAGCCGCCCGCCAGCGCGTCGATCGCGGCCTGGAGGATCACGGCGGCGGCGGCGGCGTCGATCCGGTCCTTGCGCTTGGCGCGGCTCATGTCCTGCGCGATCAGCGCGCTTTCGGCGCTGGCGGTGGACCACCGTTCGTCCCACAGCAGGATCGGCAGCCCCAGCACGCCAAGGTTGCGGGCATAGGCGCGGCTCGATTGGCTGCGCGGCCCTTCGGAGCCATCCATGTTGAGCGGCAGGCCGATGACCACGCCGCGCAGGTCGCGTTCGGCGATCAGTTCGGCCAGCGCCGCCTTGTCTGCCCCGAACTTGCCGCGCTTGAGCGTCTTGCCGGGTGAAGCAAAGCGCCAGCCAGCATCGCAGAACGCGGTGCCGATGGTCTGGGTGCCGAGATCCAGCCCGAGCAGCCCGCCGCCGCCGGGCAGCGCATCGCGCAGGTCGAGCGCGCTGGTGGTAATCAGTGGTGCGTCTGCCATGCCATCACTCGCCGGGCGAAATCGTCGCGCAGGTTGGTCCAGAACAGGGGGATGTCATAGGCATGGTAATTGTTGCCCGGCATCACCACCGGGCCCATCGCCGGTTCACCGCCCAGCAGCAGAACGCCGCTGGCATCGCACTTGGCCGCCGCCAGTCCGGGCTTGACCGTGCCGCTGTCAAAGCGCGCGTCGAGCACCAGCGAGCCGAGGTTGGCGCTGGCCGGGGCCGCGCCGCCCTGAGCGCCGGTCAGCGGGTTTGAGCACAGCACAGGGCCGCCCGTAAGCGGCTGGCCATCGAGCCCCTTCATCCGCGCGCCCGCGCGCAGCATCATCGCCGGATCGGCCGGTTCGCCAAAACTCAGCCAGCTGATCACGCAACCCGCCTCGGCCGGGGCGGTGCAGGCCGGCAGGCCCATGCGCGGCAGGTCATGGTCGCGGCTGATCGGCCAGCCGATCAGGTAAACCGCCGCGATCCGCTTGGCGAGCGGGGTGCCTGCCACTCGTTCGGCCAGCAGCCGGCGCAGGTGATAGGCACCCTGGCTGTGCCCGGCGAGGACGATCGGTAGCTGCGGCGGGGTGGCGGCAAGGAACGCATCGAAGGCCTGCAGCACATCACCATGCGCCAGTTCCAGCGCCTCGCCGGCATCGGGCGCGTCCGACAGAAACGCGCCGAAAGCGGCCTGGCGATAGCGCGGCGCCCAGAGCTGTTCGGCGCCGCCAAAGGGCGAGGCATAGGCGTGGATGATCTTGCCGGCGAGTTCGTTGGCGGGGGTATCATCCGACGGCGCGTTCCAGTGGGCGCGTTCGAGATAGGTGGTCGGGTGGACGAAGAACACGGCGGCATGGACCGGCTGGGTCGGCGCAGCGCCGGGCGGGGTCCAGCGCGCCGGATTGGCGGCAAGGCCGGGGCGCACCAGCCAGCGCGCGGCACCTTCATAGCTGCCCGGAGCAAGGCGCGGCTGGGGCTCGTAGTGGCCCTTGGGCAGGAAGGCCATGCGGGTCATGGCTTCGGGATAGAAGCTCAAGGCCACCCGCCCGGCGAAGAACAGCACGACGCAGGCGGCGAACAGATAGAGGAACTTGCGGGCCATGGCTTAGCCGTTGCTTTCGTTGCGGAGCGACTGGCGCTCAAGCGCGATTTTGATCATCGCCACCAGCGGATCGGCCAGCATCAGGCCAAGCAGGCCGAACAGCACCCCCATGATGAGCTGCATCCCCAGCACCAGCGCAGGGGCGAGGTCAGCGGTCTTCTTGGCGATCATCGGCACGATCAGGTTGCCGTCGATGGTCTGGACCGCGAAATAGACCGCCGCGCAATAAAGCCCGGTGGTGGTATCGACCGAAAACCCGACCATCACCATCAGCAGCCCTGAAATCGGCGCGCCGATATTGGGGAGGAAGGCGAGCAGCCCGGTGAGCAGGCCCAGCAGCCCGGCCATCGGCACGCCATAGATCGCCAGCAGCAGCCAGGTGCCAATCCCCTCGACCGCCATGCCGACCAGCCGCCCGAACATCAGCATCCGCAGCGTGCGGCCCATCTGGATCGCGGTGGTTTCAAAATGATCGCGCTCGCCCGCAGGCAGCATCCAGCCGAGCCCGCGGCGGTAGAGCTGGGGTTCGGCGGCCAGATAGATCCCCAGCACCAGCACCAGCAGGGCCGTGCCGATCGCCCCGATCAGGCCGCCGACCGCGCTGGTCAGCTGGCCAATCCCGCCGAGCAGCTTTTCGGCCAGTCCCTGCACCACCTTGAGATCAATCGCAAAGCCGTGCCCCTGGAGCCAGGCGATCGTCGCCAGCGCCTGACGCTCGATCGTGGCGGGGAGGGCTGCCGCTTGCTGGGCGATCTGAGTGCCGGCGAAATAGAACACCCAGGTTATGAAGGCTGCCGCCAGCAGCAGCACTAGCGCCACGCGCTTGCCACGCCCGATCGGCAGTACCCGGCCGAGCAGGCGCGCGCCCCCGTCGATCATTGCGGCCAGCACCATGCCGCCGAAAATCACCAGCAGCGGCTGGGCCAGAACGACCACCAGCGCGAGCAGCGCCGCCATCCCGATCCACACCGCCGCCTTGCGCGCCTCGGCCCGCAGCACCGGGTCGGTGATGTCGGTCGGGCCGGGGCCGTGGTTGGGCTGGGCGGCCAGATTTGTCGGCGGCGTTGCCGGCTGCGCTGCCTTGCGGGTGCGGCGGGCGGGCGATTTCGGCGCGGGTTCGGCCATTATTTCCCCTCGGGCGTGTGGACCGGGCGCAGGCTGCTCCACGCGCGGCCTTCCCGCAAGGCGTTCCACCAGGTCAGCGGGCTCAGTCGTTCGCTGCCGTTGAGCGAGAAGGTGATGAATTCGGCGCGGCCGCCGACATTGGACAGCGGCACCGGACCGCCCAGACCGCTTTCATCAAGCGAGGCGCGGCTGTCGGCCGAATGATCGCGGTTGTCGCCCATCAGGAAGACGTGGCCCGCCGGGACCAGCGTTTCGGGATAGTCGTCAAGCGGCTGGCGCTGGTGATCGATCACCAGATAGCTCGCGCCATTGGGCAGGGTTTCGCGGTAGGTCGGCAGTTCGAACACCTCGCGCCCCGAGGCCGTGCGCACCTTGTAGGCGCCGAACCAGTCATAGGGGTAGGCGCCGTGTTCGTCGGTCAGTTCGGGATCGGCCGGGATCTGCACCGAGGGGACCATTTCCTGCACGATCGGCTTGCCGTTGAGGATGATCTGCCCGCCGCGCACCGCGATCCGGTCCCCCGGCAGGGCAACGACGCGCTTGATCAGGTCTTCCTTGCGGTTGGGCGGCACGACGATGACGATGTCGCCATATTGCGGCGTGCCGGGCATGATCCGCCAGGTGCTGCGCGGCAGGACGTGGAAGCTCGCCGAGGCCCAGTTCCAGCCATAGGGGAACTTCGACACCACCAGACGGTCGCCGACCAAGAGATTGGGCATCATCGAGATCGAGGGGATGTAGAACGGCTTGGCGATGAAGCTGTGAAAGGCCAGTACAGCCAGCAGCATCACCGCAAGGCTGCGGATTTCGCCCAGCCAGTCGACCGGTTGGGGCGTGTCCTTGCCGGACGCCGGGTCCGCCAGCGGCGGGACGACCTGTTCGGGGGCGGGCGGGGTATCGTTCATCATAGTACTCACAGCTTGCGCGCCTCGATCACGATGAAAGCCTGGGCCCATGGGTGATCGTCGGTTAACGTCAGATGGACCACGGCTTCATGGCCTTCGGGCGTGATCTGGGCGAGCCGCGCGGCAGCCCCGCCGGACAGCGCCAGGGTCGGCGCGCCGGAGCGGGCGTTGACCACGCCGATATCCTTCATGAACACCCCGGCTTTGAAGCCGGTGCCAACCGCCTTGGAAAAGGCCTCCTTGGCGGCGAAGCGCTTGGCCAGCGTGCCCGCCCGGGTGAAGGGGCGGCTGGCGGCCTTGGCGCGCTCAACCTCGGTGAACACGCGCTGTTCGAACCGCTCGCCAAAGCGGTCGAGCGAATTCTGGATCCGCTCGATGTTGCACAGGTCCGAGCCGATGGCGATGATCACCGGGCGGCGTCCATCAGCTCGCGCATCCGCAGCACGGCGGCTTCGAGCCCGGTAAAAATCGCCTCGCCGATCAGGTAGTGCCCGATGTTGAGTTCGGCCAGCTGCGGGATCGCGGCGACCGGCTGGACGTTGTCATAGGTCAGGCCGTGCCCAGCGTGGGGTTCGATCCCGCCCGCTGCGGCCAGCGCGGCCATTGCGGTCAGCCGGTCTAGCTCTGCCGCGCGGGCCGCGCCGCTGGCATGGGCATATTCACCGGTGTGCAGTTCGACGACCGGCGCGCCGAGGCGCAAGGCGGCTTCGATCTGCACCTCCTCGGGGGCGATGAACAGGCTGACGCGGATATCCGCATCGAGCAGGCGCTGGACGATCGGGTAGAGCCGGTTGTGCTGCCCGGCAGCATCGAGGCCGCCCTCGGTGGTGCGCTCCTCGCGCCGTTCGGGGACGATGCAGGCGGCGTGCGGCTTGTGGCGCAGCGCGATGGCCAGCATTTCGTCGGTCGCGGCCATTTCGAGGTTGAGCGGCAGGCTGGTCGCCGCCTGGATCCGGGCGAGATCCTCGTCGCGGATGTGGCGGCGATCCTCGCGCAGATGGGCCGTAATCCCGTCACCGCCGCAAGCTGCGACGATTTGCGCCGCGCGCACCGGATCGGGATGATCCCCGCCGCGCGCATTGCGGATCGTGGCGACATGGTCGATGTTGACGCCCAGTCGGAGCGAGCGGGGAGTGTTCACGGCCTGCACCCTCAGGGCTTGGCGCGGCTGCCCGGCTTGACCGCCGGGGTCGCGGCCAGTTCTGGCGGCAGTTCATCCTCGGCATAGGTCGGGAAGGTCAGCGCGATCAGCGGAAAGAACGGCACGCCAAGATCAACCGCGCCGCCCGAGCGATCGACCAGCGAGGCCGCCGCGATCACTTCGCCGCCGGCTGCCTCGATCGCCTTGATCGCCTCGCGGCTCGACAGGCCCGTGGTGACCACGTCCTCGACCATCAGCACCTTGTCGCCCGGTTCGAGAGCAAAGCCGCGGCGCAGCTCGAACGTGCCTTCGGGGCGTTCGACGAACATCGCCTCGACGCCAAGCGCGCGGCCCATTTCGTGGCCGATGATCACGCCGCCCATTGCCGGGGCGACGACCTTGGTGATGTCCTTGCGGATCTCGCGCGGGAGCTTGGCGGCGGTGGCTGCAGCCAGGCGCGAGGCGCGCATCGGGTCCATCAGCACGCGGGCGCATTGCAGGTAATGTGCGCTGTGGCGACCCGACGAGAGCAGGAAGTGTCCTTCGAGGAGTGCCTTGCTGGCGCGGAACTCGGCCAGCACGTCTTCGTCCTGCATTGTCGATCAAGCCTTTCGATACATCGGGGCCCTGCGCGGGGGGCTGTCATTGAAGCGTGTCAAAAATATCCCCTAGAGGCGCTTGAGGTGGCCCGCAAGCGCGCGTATAGGCCCCCTGAAAATCTGACTCCCAAGGGGGCGGGAGGGGGCACGTCTGTTCTTCCGCCACCTGAACAAGCGAAAGCACAGGAACGATGAAATTCGGCCAAACCGCCCGCGTTGCGGGTCATGCGATCAAGGCAATCGGCCTGTCGCTGGCGCTGCTTGCAGCCCCGCAGGTGGCATTCGCCGCCGAAGCCGCTGCCGCTGCTGCCAGCCCGGCTGCCAGTGAAGCCGCCGCCCCGGCGAGCGAAGCCGCTGCCGCCCCGGCTGTGGAAAAGGTTGCCGCTCCGGCTGCCCCCGCCGCTCCGGCGATCGACCCCAACGACCCGCACTTCAAGGTTGCTCCGGGTGGCTACACCCCGATGAAGCCGACCGAAGGCAAGGGTATGCCGATCCCGGGCGCCTGGGGCACCCAGGCCCAGTATTCGCCCAACGGTGAATATGCCTCGTGGATGTACAACGACATCCTGACCCCGATCATCTTCGCGATCGCGATCTTCGTCGGTCTCCTGCTGCTCTACGTGATCGTCCGCTTCAACAAGCGCGCCAATCCGGTGCCGTCGAAGACCAGCCACAACACCCTGCTCGAAGTGATCTGGACCGGCCTGCCGATCCTCATCCTCGTGGGTGTCGCGGTGCCTTCGATCAGCCTGATCTCGAAGCAGTACAAGCCGGCTCCCGAAAAGGCGCTGACCGTGAAGGCGACCGGCAACCAGTGGTTCTGGACCTATTCCTATCCCGACAACGGCGATATCAAGGTCATCTCGAACATGCTGCCCGAAGAAGATGCCAAGAAGGCCGGCGAACCCGCCCAGCTTGGCGCTGACTACCGCATGGTCGTTCCCGTGGGCGAACCGATTCGCCTGCAGACCACCGGCGCTGACGTCATCCACTCGTTCGCTGTCCCCTCGCTGTGGTTCAAGCTTGACGCTGTCCCGGGCCGCGTGAACGAGAAGGTGCTCTTCATCAAGGAGCCGGGCGTGTACTACGGCCAGTGCTCGGAACTGTGCGGCGCCCGCCACGGCTACATGCCGATCGTGGTCGAAGCCCTGCCGCGCGACAAGTTCAACGCTTGGGTCATCGCCAATGGCGGCAAGATCGACGGCGCGCCGGAGGCTCCGGCCGCCGCGCCCGCCCCGGCCCCCGCTGCCGCTCCGGCTCCGGCCGCTTCCGCTTCGCCGGCGCCCGCCGCCTGAGCCCCAGATCACAAGGACAAGGTTAGCAAGCCATGGCCACTACCGCCGAATTCCAGGCTCACGATGACGCGCACGACGCGCATCATGACCATGACCACAAGCCGGCGTTCTTCGCTCGCTGGTTCATGTCGACCAACCACAAGGACATCGGGACGCTGTACCTGATCTTCG
>CALKVF010000002.1 GCA_937996535.1 uncultured Novosphingobium sp.
TGGCGTGTAGCGTTTCGCGGCGCAGATCGAGGAAGCGGTAACGCAGGCGGATATCCTCGGGATATTCCTGTTCGCCGGCCACCGGCAGCGGCAGTTCCTCGGCCCGGCTCAGCACGGTCGCGCTGCGGGCAAACACTTCGATCTCACCGGTGGAGAGGTTCGGATTAACGGTGCCCTCGCCGCGCGCCTTGACCACGCCATCGATGGTAACAACGCTTTCGACCCGCAGCCCTTCGAGCACGGCCAGCGCCGGGCTGTCGCTGTCGGCGACGATCTGGGTCATGCCATAGTGGTCGCGCAGGTCGACGAACAGGACGCCGCCGTGGTCACGCTTGCGGTGGACCCAGCCCGAAAGGCGGATTTCCTGGCCAACATCGCTGGCGCGAAGCGCGCCGCAGGTGTGCGAACGATAAAGATGCATCGAAACTCTTTCCAATCGGCCCACTTTGTTGCAGGGGCGAAAGCGCGGCTAACAGGCGATGGCCGCAGTTTTGTCAAGCCGCGGGCTCGCACGGGTCCATACAGAAAAGCAACATGAAGATACATCCCCTCATCACCACCACTGCCGCACTCACCGAACTGTGCGAGCGCCTCTCCAAAGCGGACTTCGTGTGCGTCGACACCGAATTCATGCGCGAGAACACATATTGGCCGGAACTCTGCCTGATCCAGATCGCGGATACGCAAGAGGCCGCCGCGATCGATCCGCTCGCCAAGGGCATTGATCTCTCCCCGCTGCTCGATCTGCTGGTCGACAACGAAGACGTGCTGAAGGTGTTCCATGCCGGTGGTCAGGATGTGGAAATCATCTACAACCTTACCGGCAAGACCCCGCATCCGATCTTCGACACGCAGATCGCGATGATGGCGATCAGCCAGAGCGAACAGATCGGCTATTCCAATCTCGTCGAATCCTGGCTCGGCCTGCAGATCGACAAGGGCGCCCGCTTTACCGACTGGTCGCGCCGTCCGCTGACCGAGCGGCAGATCGAATATGCCATCGGCGATGTGACCCACCTCTCGAAGATCTTTCCCAAGATCCTTCAGCGCCTGATCAAGACCGGGCGCGGGGTGTGGCTCAACATCGAGATGGAAAAGCTGGCCGATCCGGCGAACTACAAGAACGATCCCTCGCTGTCGTGGCTGCGGATCAAGGCGGCGGGCCGCAACCCCGCGATGCTGGGCCGGCTCAAGGCGCTGGCCGCATGGCGCGATGGCGAAGCGCAGGACAAGAACATCCCGCGCGGCCGCATCGCCCGCGATGAAACCCTGGCCGACATTGCCAGCCACCCGCCCAAGACCCAGGCCGATCTTGCCAAGGTGCGCGGGCTTTCGGCGGGCTGGAAGGACAACGAAATCGGCAAGCGGCTGATGGCGACGCTGGAGGCGGCCCAGCCGCTCACCGACGCCGAACTGCCGCCGCGCACGCCGCGCGGCGCGCCGCTGGGCAAGGAAGGCGCGCTGGTTGCCGATCTGCTCAAGCTGCTGCTCAAGATCCGCAGCCGCGAGATCGACGTGGCCGCCCGTCTGCTGGCGCGCAGCGAAGACCTCGAGCTGCTTGCCGCCGGGGTGCGCGAACTGCCGCTGCTCGAAGGCTGGCGCTATGAACAGTTCGGGCGCGATGCGCTGGAACTGGTCGAAGGCAAGCTCGCCTTCGCCGTGGTCAAGAACCGCCTGAAGATGGCCCATATCGACGAGATCGGCGCCAAGCCCGAAGCTCCCGAAGCGGCTGAACCCGCGGAAGCCACCGACGATACCGCGCCCGAGGCATCGGACGAGGCGACAGACGGGACCACGGGCGGGGCCACGGACGGGGCTGAATGAGCACCTACCTGCCCACGCTCAAGCAGCTGCAATACCTTGTCGCGCTGCATGAGCATGAGCATTTCGGGCGCGCGGCTGATGCCTGCTTCGTTTCGCAATCAACGCTGTCGGCGGGGCTGCGCGATCTTGAAACCCTGCTTGGGGTGATCCTGGTCGAGCGAACCAAGCGCGCAGTACGCTTCACCCCGCTCGGCAATGCCGTGGTCGCCAAGGCCCACCGCCTGCTGCGCGAAGCGGAGGAACTGTCCGACATGGTGCAAAGCGCCGGACAGCCGCTGTCGGGCGATGTCCGGCTGAGCGTAATCCCCACAATCGCGCCGTTCCTGCTGCCGCGAATGCTGCCACGCCTGCGCCGTGAACGCCCGCAATTGAAGCTCTACCTGCGCGAGGAAACCAGTGCGGCGGCGATCGAATCGCTCCATCACGGACGCTCGGACTGTGTGCTGCTGGCCCTGCCCTACGCCACGGGCGAGGTCGAAAAGGAAACGATCGAGCTGGATGCGCTGTTCGTCGCCTTTCCCAAGGATGACCCGCGCGATCCGCCGGCAGAAGTATCACCCGATGTGATCGACGAGAATCGCCTGCTGCTGCTGGAAGACGGGCACTGCCTTAAGGAACACGCGCTGGCGGCCTGCAACCGGCCCGAACTGCGCGCTTCGGCCACCATGATCGGGACCAGCCTGCACACCCTGGTGCAGATGGTCGACAATGGTCTTGGCCTGACGATGCTGCCGGAAATGGCACTCGACGCCGGGATTCTCAACGGTACCAACGTGGTCGCCCGCCCGCTGGCCAGCGCCACCGCTAACCGGGAAATCGCGCTGGTCTGGCGCAAGAACAGCCCGCGCGCGGAGGAATTCCGCCTGCTGGCCGAGGAACTGCGCGCCGGCTAAGCCCCGCGCTCAATCCATGTGCTTAAGGCCGACCCGCAGGTAATCCCAGCCGGTGATCACGGTCAGCACGGCCGAAGCCCACAGCGTGACGAGCCCCACCGTGTGCGGGAAATTCATCACGATCCCGCCGGCATCCAGCGTCCACCACGGGGTGGCCCGGCCCAGGATCAGGGCGCCAAGGCTGACCATCTGGAACGTGGTCTTCCACTTAGCCAGCCGGCTCACCGGCACAGAAATGCGCAGGCCGCCCAGAAATTCGCGAAGACCCGATACCGCGATCTCGCGAATCAGGATCACCAGCCCGGCAATGACGTGCATGTCGCCCACATAGGGCCCGGTCAGCACGCCTTGGGCGGCCAGAACGAGCAGCACGGCGGCAACCATGATCTTGTCGGCAATGGGGTCGAGAAACTGGCCCAGCTTGCTCACTGCGCCCTGCGCGCGGGCCAGATAACCGTCGAAATAGTCGGTAATGCCCATCAGGCAGTACAGCGCGAAGGCAATGGCATAGCCACCCTGCCAATGCGGCCACCACAGCAAGCCCGCCAGCAGCGGCACGGCGATGATCCGGGACAGCGAGAGCAGGTTCGGCAGCGTCAACATGGCTTTACGGCATAGCGAGCCAAGTGCCGGTGCAAAAGAGGCTAATAGGGCTTGTTCGCATCGCACCTGCCGCTAGGGTCCGCCGCGACACGGGCTGCCCGAAGCGAGAGCATGACAACCCAGACCAAACTGATCCACAGCCGGCGCTTCCTGCCGCTGTTCGCGACCCAGCTCCTCGGCGCTTTCAACGACAACCTGTTCAAGAACGCGATGGCGTTCTTCGTGGTCTATTCGGTCTACAATTCGCCCGAAGCCGAAGGCACGTTCAGCGCGATTGCCTCGGCGCTGTTCATCCTGCCCTTCGTGGTGCTTTCGGCGCTGGCCGGCCAGTTGGCCGATACCCATGACAAGACCCGAATCATCCGCGTGGTCAAACTGTGCGAGATCGGGATCATGTTGCTGGGCGCCGCGGGGCTGCTTCTCGCGTGGAAGGGCATTGCCGTCAGCCTGATCGCCATTCCGCTGATGCTGCTCGCGCTGTTTCTGATGGGGGTGCACTCGACCTTCTTCGGGCCGATCAAGTATTCGATCCTGCCCCAGCACCTTCACCCTGACGAGGTTCTGGCCGGCACCGGACTGGTCGAGGCGGGAACCTATGTCGCGATTCTGGCAGGAACGATGCTGGCGGGCTGGATCCCGGTCGAATGGGCCGCCGCCGGCGTTATCCTGACAGCGGTGGCGGGCTATGCCGTCAGCTTCCAGATCCCCCCCGCCCCGCCATCCGACACCGCCAAGCCGCTCGACATCCATTTCATCCGGGCCTCGAACACGCTGGTGCGCGAAACGCTGCATGACCGGCGGGTGTTCCTTGCGATCATGGCGATCAGCTTCTTCTGGACCATCGGCGCGGTGCTGTTCATCCAGTTCGGCCCGCTCGCCAAGAACGTGCTTACTGCCAGCAAGGAAGTCGCCAGCCTGTTCCTGGTGATGTTCTCGGTCGGGATCGCGCTGGGCTCGGTTTCGGTCAACGCGCTGCTCAAGGGCAAGGTTTCGGCCCGGTACGCCCCGCGCTCGGTGCTGGTGATGGGCGGGTTCGTGGTCGCGTTCTATTTCGTCTGCACCGGCTGGCAGGTCCAGCCGCAGGGGCAGTTGCTTGATGTCGCGCACTTCCTGGCAGAACCGCGCGCGCTGTGGCTGCTGGCCTGCCTACTGGGCATTGCGACAGCGGGCGGGATGTTCGTCGTGCCGCTCTATGCCTTCCTTACCACCTTCGTCGACAAGTCGCAGACCTCGCGGACCATCGCGGCCAACAACATCGTCAATTCGCTGGCGATGGTGGTCGGCTCGCTGATCGCCACGGCGCTATCGGCGGGCGGCGTGCCGATCCTTCAGCAATTGCTGCTCAGCGCCGCGATGTGCCTTGTATCAGCATGGCTCGCGCAAAAGTTGGTCACGGCCGAACAGGCCGCCTGACCACTCAGGCGATATAGAGGCTGACCGCGAGGAAGCAGGCGCAATAGGCCATCAGGAAATGGCGCAGGTCTTCCGCCGTGATCCGGCGATACCAGCGCGCCTTGCGCGGACCCGCGCCCCGGCAGACATGCGGCGGCAGGCTGCGCCGAAAGGGATGGCGGGCGGCTTCATCGGTCAGGACCAGGGAACGTCTCATAGCTATCGGTTAAGACCTGCTTCACCATCGCGCCAGCGCCCAAAACGCGGCATTATGGCACCTATCCCGAAGCGGGACAGATTGCGCCCGGGTGGAGAACCACACACCCCCGATTGCGGGGCGTGAAGGCCCTCGCTAGTCTCCCTCCATGACCGAACCGACGCTTATCAATGGCGGGCGCTTGCTCGTCGATTGCCTCATCGCCCAAGGCTGTGACCGGATCTTCACGGTCCCCGGCGAAAGCTTCTTGGCCGTGCTCGATGCGCTGCACGATTCGCCCGAAGTGCAGACCGTGATCTGCCGGCAGGAAGGCGGGGCGGCGTTCATGGCCTGCGCCGATGGCACAATGACCGGCCGCCCCGGCGTGTGCTTCGTCACCCGCGGCCCGGGGGCGACCAATGCCTCGATTGGGGTCCATGTCGCGATGCAGGATTCGCAGCCGTTGCTGCTGTTCGTCGGCGATGTCGATCGCGGGATGAAGGACCGCGAAGGCTTTCAGGAAGTCGATTTCGGGCAGATGTTTGGCCCGCTGGCCAAGCTGGTGCTGCGGATCGATGATCCCGCCCGCATCCCTGAATATGTCGCCCGGGCGTGGTCCACAGCGATCTCGGGGCGTCCCGGGCCGGTGGTCATCGCGCTCCCCGAGGACATGCTCTTGGAAACCGTGCAAGGCGCCGCGCCGCGCCCGGCGGTCAACCGCCCGGCTCAGGCAGTCTGCGCCGATGCGATGGACACGATGATGCGGCTGATCGCCGATGCCGCGGCCCCGATCGCGATCGTCGGCGGCGCGGGCTGGCACACCAAGGCACGCGAACATTTCGCCACCTTTGCTGAACGCATTGGCCTGCCCGTCGCCGGGGCCTTTCGCCGGCAGGACGCGATGGCCAACTCTAGCCCGGTCTGGGCAGGGAACCTTGGCTATGGCCCCAATCCCAAGCTGGTCGAACGGATCAAGTCCGCCGACCTGATCCTGGCGGTGGGCGCGCGGCTGGGCGAAGCCACCACCGACAGCTACACCCTCGTCACCCCCGACCATCCGGGACAGGTGCTGATCCACGTCCATCCCGATCCGGATGAACTCGGCCGGGTCTATCGCCCGGATCTTGCGATTTGTGCCGACATGGCGGAATTCGCCGAAGAGGCCGCGCTGTGGGACGATGACGTCATTCCCTTTGACGCCGGGGCCGAGGCACACCGCGAATGGCTGGAATGGACCACGGCCCGCCCTGCCCCCTTCGCGCTCGACATGGCCGCCTGCGTCACCGCGATGCGCGCCGCGCTCCCCGGCGATGCGATCATCTGCAACGGCGCGGGCAATTTTTCGGGCTGGTGGCACCGCTATTGGCACTATGACGGCTTTCCGACCCAGCTTGCCCCCACCGCCGGGGCCATGGGCTATGGCGTGCCGGCCGCCGTCGCCGCCGCGCTGCGCCATCCCGAACGCACGGCCGTCGCCCTGGCGGGTGACGGCGACTTCCTGATGAACGGACAGGAACTGGCCACCGCCGTGCAATATGGCTGCGATCTCTTGGTCGTGCTGGTCGACAATGGCGCCTACGGCACGATCCGGATGCACCAGGAGCGTGAATTTCCCGCCCGGGTATCAGGCACCACGCTGGCCAACCCCGATTTTGCCGCGCTTGCCCGTGCCTATGGCGGTTGGGCAGAACGGGTCGAGACAACCGCGCAGTTCGAAACCGCGCTGGCCGAAGCCACGTCGCGCAAGGGGCTGCGCCTGCTGCATCTGGTGATTGACGTCGAACAGCTCAGCGCCGGCGGGGCCAGCGTATCCGGCCTGCGCGCCCGGGCCGGAAAATAGGGCTCAGCCCTCGCTCAGCGCGAGGATATGGCGCCATTCCTCCGGCCGGACCGCCGAGACCGAGAGCCGGAACTTGGTCAGCAGTTCCATCTCGGCCAGCGCCGGGTCGGCCTTGATTTCCTTGAGCGTCACGGTCCGCTTGAGCTTGCGCACCGGCTTGAGCCTCACTGCCGACCAGCGCCCGGTGTCGTCACTTGGATCCTGTAGGTGTTCTGCCGAAATTTCCGCAATGCCAACCACTTCAACGCCGATGTTCGAGTGATAGAAGAACACTTCATCACCCAGCTTCATCGCCCGCATGTTGTTGCGCGCGGTGTAGTTGCGCACGCCGTCCCAGGTGCCCTCGCCCTCGGTCACGAGGTCATCCCAGCTGTATACATCCGGTTCGGACTTCATCAGCCAATAGGATTTGATTTTGCTCATGCCATGCCCCGAGAAAGCGTCTAAGGCGGCGCCATAGACGCATTATCCGGACTGCCTCAATATGCCTTTGACTACTCTCCCCGTACTTTCGCTGGCCGACGATTCCGCCGCTTTCTCCAAGGCCATCGGTGACAGCTTTAAGACCTTCGGCTTTGCCATGGTGAAAGACTTCGACATCGACCGCGGCCTGATCGACCGCGCGTGGCAGCTCTCGCAGCAGTTCTTTGCGCTGCCCGAGGCTGAAAAGCGCAGCTATCACAACCCCGCCATCGCTGGCGCGCGCGGCTACACCCCGTTCGGGGTCGAAATCGCCAAGGACGCCAAGGCCCACGATCTCAAGGAATTCTGGCACATTGGCCGCGACCTGCCCGAAGGCAGCCCGCTGGCGGATTCGATGCCGCCGAACGTCTGGCCGGCTCAGCCCGATGGCTTTCGTGACGTGTTCAGCGAACTCTATCGCCAGTTCGATGCAACCGGCGCGACGATCCTGTCGCGCATCGCGGTCTACCTCGGGCTCGACGAAAACTGGTTCAACGGCCCGATCGAAGACGGCAACTCGGTAATGCGCCTGCTGCACTATCCGCCGCTCAACAACGTCGAGGGTGAAGCGATCCGCGCCGGCGCGCATGGTGACATCAACCTCATCACGCTGCTGCTGGGTGCCGAGGAAGCCGGCCTTGAACTGCTGACCAAGGAAGGCAACTGGATCAGCGCCTCGCCGCCGGAAGGCGCGATGGTGATCAACGTGGGGGACATGCTCTCGCGGCTCACCAACGATGTGCTGCCCTCGACCATCCACCGCGTGCGCAACCCCAATGCCGAGCGCGCCCGGTTCAGCCGCTATTCGATGCCGTTCTTCCTGCACCTGCGCAGCGATTTTCCCTTCCACACCCTGCCGCAGTGCATCACGCCCGAAAACCCGGATCGCTATCCGGTTTCGATCACGGCGGATGAGTTCCTGCAGCAGCGCCTGCGCGAAATCGGCCTCAAGAAGTAAGCCGGCGGTAAAGCCTCCGCCGCGCCCAATTCTTAATGGGCGTAGCGGGGCTTAACCCTATTTTCAGCCCCCGGTGGCATCCCTTGCGTGAACGGGCGCAGGGGACCACACCGGGCATGCAGGCAGATACCATCACCAACCCAGCCGCCGGGGTCGCACCGGCTATGCTTGGCGACACGCGGATGGACAAGGCCCGGCGCGACGTAATCGCGCTGGCTATCGCGGCGGCGGCAATCATCATGTTCGTCGGCACCGGGGGCTCGGTGCTCTCCAGTATCGTGCGCGCCATGGCCGGCCACGGCGGCGGGCCCGACCGGATGCTGTCCAACGCCCTGCTGCTCAACATCGCGCTGATCATCTTCGGCTGGCGGCGCTATAGCGAACTGGTCGAGGAAATCCGCGAACGCCGCCGCGCCGAGCGGCAGGCCCGCGAACTGGCCGAGCGTGATCCGTTGACCGGATGCCTCAATCGCCGCTCCATCAGCCCGCAAACCGACGCCCTGATCGCCGCCGCCGCCCCCTCGGGCAAGGCCGTGGCCTTCCTGATGCTCGATCTCGACAGCTTCAAGCAGGTCAATGACGTTCACGGCCACATCGCGGGCGACACTTTGCTGCGCCATGCCGCTGCGCGGATCCGCGCCAGCCTGCCGCCCGATGCCCTGCTCGGCCGGCTTGGCGGCGATGAATTTGCCTGCGTGGTGCCGTTCGATCCGGCCCATGCCGAACAGATCGACGCCTTGGCCGAGCGGCTGATCGCAGAAGTGGCCGTGCCGGTCGAACATGGCGACATCCGGATCGAGACGACCACCTCGATCGGCGTGACCCGCAACGATGGCCACGACCAGCCGTTTGATGCCCAGGCGCTGCTGCACATGGCCGACATCGCCATGTATCAGGCCAAGAACCACGGCCGGAACCGCTATTTCTGGTTCGACCCGGCGATGGAAACCGAGCTGCGGTTCCGCAACGAGCTGGAATCCGGCATCCGCCGCGGCGTGCCGCAGGGTGAATTCGTGCCCTATTACGAAAAGCAGATCGACCTTGCGAGCGGCGAGCTGGTCGGGTTCGAAATGCTCGCGCGGTGGATCTCGCCCAAGCTCGGGCTGGTCAGCCCCGACGTATTCATCCCCGCGGCCGAAGACATCGGCATGATTGCCGACCTTTCGGAAAGCGTGATCCGTCAGGCGCTCGACGATGCGCGTGGCTGGGATCCGCGCCTGACGCTGTCGGTCAACATCTCGCCAGTGCAGCTGCGCGATCCGTGGTTTGCCCAGCGGATCCTCAAGCTCCTGGTCGAGGCCAATTTTCCGCCCCACCGGCTCGACATCGAAATCACCGAAAACTGCCTGCATGAAAACATCACGCTGGTCCGCTCGATGATCTCAAGCCTCAAGAATCAGGGCATCCGCGTGACGCTCGACGATTTCGGCACCGGCTATTCCTCGCTCTCGCAGCTCCATTCGCTGCCGTTTGACCGGATCAAGATCGACCGCAGCTTCATCACCCAGCTGCCCGGCAATCCCGATTGCGCGACCATCGTGCGCTCGATCGCCTCGCTCGGCGAAGGTCTGGGCCTGCCGATCACCGCCGAAGGCGTGGAAACCGAAGAAGTCCTGCGCGAACTCGAGCAGTTCGGCACCTTCAATGCCCAGGGCTACTACTTCGGCCACCCCGCCCCGGCGCGCGACACGCACCGCGAACTGGCCCGGCTTGACCTGCTGCTCGATCCGGCAGCCTTCAGCCGCGAAGATTCGGCCGATATCAGCCTCCAGCGCCGCGCCTGATCCACCAGCCACTGGACGCCGCTGCGCCTGAGGCCTAGAGCGCAGGCCATGCGCGTGCCTTTCATCAAGATGCATGGTCTCGGCAACGATTTCGTCGTGCTCGACGCGCGCGAAGGGCTTGGCGTGACCGTCGATACCGCGCTCGCCCGGGCGCTGGCCAATCGCCACACCGGGATCGGCTGCGACCAGCTGATCCTGCTTGAACCCAGCGTCACGGCTGATTTCCGGATGCGGATCTTCAATCCCGATGGCGGCGAGGTCGAAGCCTGCGGCAATGCCACCCGCGCGGTCGGCCTGCTACATGGCAAGCCTGCCCGGATCGAAACGCTCGGCGGCGAACTCGCCTCTGACCCCGCCCCCGGCGGGATCGCGGTCGACATGGGCACCCCGCGCTTTGGCTGGGATGAAATCCCGCTGGCCTATGCGATGGACACGCTGACCATGCCGGTCGGCTGGGAAGACCTTGATGCGCCAACCGCGGTCAATGTCGGCAATCCGCATGTCATCTTCTTTGTGCCCGATTGCGAAGCGGTCGAGCTTGACCGCCTGGGTCCGCTGATCGAACACGATCCGCTGTTTCCCGAACGGATCAACGTCAACGTCTGCACGATCACCGACCGCACCCATATCCGCCTGCGGGTGTGGGAACGCGGCGCCGGGCTGACGCTGGCTTGCGGCACCGGCGCCTGCGCCACCGCGATCGGCGCGATGCGGCGCGGGCTGGTTGAACGCGATGTCGAAGTAACCCTGCCCGGCGGACCGCTGCGGATCCAATGGACCGAGGCCGGGCGCATCCGCATGACCGGCCCTGCCACCGAGGCCTTTCGCGGCACCTTTGATCCCGCCGCCTATGGAGTGGCTGGGTGAGCGCAGAAGTGATTTCGCTGGGGTGCCGGCTCAATCTGTCTGAAAGCGAAACCCTGCGCGCCCTCCTCGCCGCCGAGGACGAACTGGTGGTGATCAACTCCTGCGCAGTCACCGCCGAGGCCGTGCGCCAGACCCGTCAGGCGATCCGCAAGGCCCGCAAGGCCCGCCCCGATGCCCGCCTGCTGGTCACCGGCTGCGCCGCCGAGGTCGAACGCGCCGCGCTCGCCGCGATGCCCGAAGTCGACGGCCTGATCGCCAATGCCGCCAAGCTCGACCCGCGCGCCTGGAACGTTGCGCCGCTGGCCGATCCCGACCAGCGCCAGCACACCCGCGCGTTCATTGCGGTGCAGAACGGCTGCGATCATGCCTGCACCTTCTGCGTGATCCCGCAGGGGCGCGGAGCCAACCGCTCGCTTGCCATAGCGCAAGTGCTGCGCGAGGTGGAAAGCCACCTTGCTCGAGGTGCGCGCGAAGTGGTGCTGACCGGGGTGGACCTCGCCAGCTGGGGCACCGACCTGCCCGAAGCCCCTCCGCTCGGCACGCTGGTTGGCGCCATTCTGACCGCCTTCCCCCAGCTTCAACGCCTGCGCCTCTCCTCGCTCGATGGGGCGACGATCGACCCGCAGCTTGAAGAGCTGATCGGCGGCGAAGCGCGGGTAATGCCGCACCTGCACCTCTCGCTCCAACATGGGGATGACCTGATCCTCAAGCGAATGAAGCGCCGCCATTCGCGCGGCGATGCCATCGATCTGGTCGCCCGACTCAAGGCCCGGCGCCCGGAAATCGTGATCGGCGCCGACCTTATCTCTGGCTTTCCGACCGAGGACGAGCGCGCCCACGCCGCCAATCTTTCGGTCATTGCCGACCTTGGCATCGTCCACGGCCACGTGTTCCCCTATTCCCCGCGCCCGGGCACCCCGGCGGCGCGGATGCCGCAGGTTGCCCCGCCGGCGATCAAGGCGCGCGCGGCCCAGCTGCGCGGCGCGATTGCCGATCAGCGCCAGACGTGGCTAACCTCGCTGCTCGGCCAGCCCCAGCAAGTGCTTGCCGAACGCGACGGAACCGGCCATTCGCCCAATTTCGCACGGGTGCAGCTTGCCCCCGCAACCACACCCGGAACGATCGTGACCGTAATTCCCACCCAGATCATCGAAGGCTTGCTGGCATGAGCAGCGAAACCAGCTGGAGCGAGCGCCTGTTTGGCGGCTTCCGCAAGACCTCCGAACGCCTCTCCGACAATCTTGCCGGGATCGTCACCAAGGCCAAGCTCGACGACGAGCAGCTTGATGACATCGAGGACGCGCTGATCCTTTCCGACCTCGGCCCGCGCGCCGCGCGCCGCATTCGTGACCGGCTGGCCGGTGAGCGGTTTGAACGCGGGATCGATGAAACCGCGATCAAGCAGGCCGTAGCCGATGAAATCGCCGCGATCCTGCGCCCCGTAGCCAAGCCGCTCGAAGTCGTGGCCTTCCCGCGCCCGCAGGTGGTGCTGGTGATCGGGGTCAACGGCTCGGGCAAGACCACCACCATCGCCAAGCTTGCCCACCTGTTCCAGGAGCAGGATTACGGCGTGATGCTGGCCGCCGGCGACACCTTCCGCGCCGCGGCGATCGGCCAGCTGGGCGTCTGGGCCGAGCGGTTGGGCGTGCCGGTGATCAAGGGGCCGGAAGGCGGCGATCCTTCGGCAGTGGTGTTCGATGCGGTCAAGGCGGCGACCGAACAGGGGATCGACGCGCTGATCGTCGACACTGCCGGGCGCCTCCAGAACAAGCGCGAGCTGATGGACGAACTGGCCAAGATCCGCCGCGTGCTCGGCCGCCTCAATCCCGAGGCCCCGCATGACGTTGTGCTGGTGCTTGATGCCACCAACGGGCAGAATGTCTTGCAGCAGATCGAAACCTTCAAGGAGGTTGCGGGCGTGACCGGCCTGATCATGACCAAGCTCGATGGCACCGCGCGCGGCGGCGTGCTGGTCGCGGCGGCCGAACAATACGGGCTGCCGATCCACGCCATCGGGGTCGGCGAAAAGATTGACGACCTGCGCCCCTTCGATCCCGACCTTGTCGCGCGCGTGATTGCGGGAGTGGCCTGATGAGCGATACCCCTGCCCCCAAGAAGTCCGGTTCGGGCCTGCTCAACCTGCTGGTCGATTACGGCCCGGTCGCGGTGTTTTTTGCGATCTACAGGCACTACAGCCCCGCCGCGCATGACAATGCCGTGGGCGAAGTCTTCGCCGTGATGCGCGGGACCGTGGCCTTCATGATGGCCGCGGTGATCGCGCTGGCGGTGTCGCGCTGGAAGCTGGGCAAGATTTCGCCGATGCTGTGGCTCTCGACCGGACTGATTGTCGTGTTCGGCGGGCTGACCGTGTTCTTCCAGGACAAGAGCTGGATCCAGATCAAGCCGACAGTGATCTACCTGCTGTTCGGCGCCGCGCTGCTGATCGGCGCCGCGCGGGGCAAGCCGCTGCTCAAATACCTGCTTCAAGCGGCCTTCGAGGGGCTGAACGATACCGGGTGGATGAAGCTCTCGCGCAACTGGGGGCTGTTTTTCTTCTTCCTTGCCGCGCTCAACGAAGTGCTGCGTCAGCAATTGACCTTTGGGGACTGGATCGCGGCCAAGCTGTGGCTGTTCATGCCACTGACTTTCCTGTTCACTTTTGCGCACATCCCGATGCTGCTGCGCCACGGCATGGCCGAAAGCGCCGAGAGCGATGTCATCGCCGACCCGCCGCACGAATGAAAACCACTCGCAAAAAGGTGTGACAAGCGGGCCATCCCGCGCAATAGTCGAATCGTGGCCCGGAAAACTGGGTCCCTTAAAGAACAACGCTTCGAATTAGGGGGAAGCAATGGGCAAGTTTTTTGGTAACCTGAACCTGGTGGTCATCACCGGTCTTGTCGCCGCCATCGGCGTGATGCTGTGCTACGGCGAAGTCGCTCCGGTCAACGTCAACAACGTGTTCCACTGGCTGCACGTCTTCTTCGGCATCCTCTGGATCGGCCTGCTCTATTACCTGAACTTCGTGCAGGTTCCGACCATGCCGTCGATCCCCGCCGAACAGAAGGGCGCAATCACCGGGCACATCGCTCCCAAGGTGTTCTTCTACTTCCGCTACGCCGCGCTGCTGACCGTTGTCACCGGCCTGGTGATCGCGATCGAAGCTGGTTACGCCCACCGCGCGATGACCTTCGCCGGCGCCACCCGCGCTGAAAACATGATCGGCCTCGGCATGTGGCTGGCCCTCATCATGGCGTTCAACGTGTGGTTCATCATCTGGCCGGCCCAGAAGAAGATCCTCGGCATCGTCGAAGCCTCGGCTGAAGAAAAGGCGGCTGTCGCGCCGCGTGCGCTCTATGCCAGCCGCACCAACCTGCTGCTGTCGCTGCCGATGCTCTACTGCATGGCGAGCGCGAACCTCAGCTAAACGCTGGGCTTACCGCCAAGACAGGCGCGGCGCTCCACCCGGGGCGCCGCGCTTTTCTTTTGCCCCAAGCGCCGCTACCCCGGCGGCCATGACCGCACAGATCGATCCCTTTCACGCCATCGCCGTTTCCGCGCTGGCCCACCGCATGAAGGCCGAAGGCCGCAGCGTGATCCACATGGAGTTCGGCCAGCCTTCGACCGGCGCCCCGGCCAAGGCGATCGAACGCGCCCACGCCGTGCTCGCCGCTGATCCGATGGGCTACTGGGAAAGCCCCGAACTGAAAGCGCGGATCTGCCGTCACTATGCCGAGCGCCACGGGGTGGAGGTGACGCCCGCGCAGGTGCTGCTGACCTGCGGAGCATCGCCCGCGCTGGTCCTTGCGCTCAACATGAGCTTTGCCCCCGGGGCGCGGGTGGCGATCGCCCGGCCCGGCTATGTCGCCTATCGCAACACGCTGAAGGCGCTGCATCTCGAACCGGTCGAACTGCCCTGTGGCGAGGCCGAGCGGTTCCAGCTCACCGCAGCCGCGCTCGCCGCGCTGGAGCCGGCACCCGATGGCGTGATCATCGCCAGCCCCGCCAATCCCACCGGCACGATCATCCCGCGCGAGGAACTGCACGCCATCGCGCAGGTCTGCGCCCGGCGCGGGATCAAGATCATCTCGGACGAGATCTATCACGGGATCAGCTACGATCTGCCCACCCCCTCGATGCTTGAGGAAAGCGCCGAGGCGCTGATCGTCAACAGCTTCTCCAAGTATTTCAGCATGGCAGGCTGGCGGCTGGGCTGGCTGGTCGTGCCGGCGGGTGAGATCGGCGCGGCGCGGGCGCGCATGGGCAACCTGTTCCTGACCCCGCCCTCGCTCTCGCAGCACGCCGGGCTGGTGGCGATGGACTGCGCCGAGGAACTTGAAGGCCATATCGCAACCTATGCCCGCAACCGCGACCTGCTGCTGGCGGCCTTGCCGGAAATGGGCTTGGGCCGGATCGCGCCGCCTGACGGGGCGTTCTACATCTATGCCGACGTTTCGGCCTTCACCGATGACAGCCTGGGCTTCTGCACCGCACTGCTGGAGGCGACCGGCGTGGCGACCGCGCCCGGGATCGATTTCGACCCGGTCGAAGGCCACCACTTCGTGCGGTTCAGCTTTGCCGTATCGACCCCGGAAATCGAGGAAGCGATACGCCGGATCAGGCCGTGGCTTGCCGCCTACAAAGCGGCCAAGAGCTAGATCTCGACCTGGCTGCCCAGTTCGACCACGCGGTTGGTCGGCAGACGGAAGAACTCCATCGCGCTGGCGGCATTGCGCAGCATCCACGCGAACAGCTTTTCGCGCCAGATCGCCATGCCCGGCTTGGACGAGGCGATCAGCGTCTGCCGGCTGAGGAAGAAGCTGGTCTTCATCATCTCGAACGGCGCGCCGCAGACCGAGACTGATTGCAGGGCGCCCGGAACATCGGTTTCCTCAAGGAAGCCGAACTTGAGCGTCACCCGGTAGAACCCCTGCCCCAAATCCTTGCTGGTCACCCGAACCGCCGGATCGACATAGGGCACGTCCTGGATCGCGATGGTCAGGATCACCACGCGTTCGTGCAGCACCTTGTTGTGCTTGATGTTGTGGAGCAGCGCCGAAGGCACGCCCGAATTGGTGCTGGCCATGAAGATCGCCGTGCCGGGCACCCGGGTTGCGCTCGAATGGGCGCTCTTGGCGAAGATTTCCATCGGGATCGCGTCTTCAGCCATCGACTGGCGCATCAGCGCCCGACCGCGCGACCAGGTGGTCAGCAGCGTGAAGATCGCCAGCCCCATCGCCAGCGGCACCCAGCCGCCATCGGGGATCTTGGTGAAGTTGGCCGAGAGATAGGCCGCATCGAGCACGAAGAACAGCGCCAGCAGCGGCATCGACAGCCACGAACGCCACTTCCACATCTGGAACAGCACCACGGCCAGCAGCACGTTATCGATCGCCATCGCGCCGGTCACCGCGATGCCGTAGGCGGCGGTGAGGTTCGAGGACTTCTGGAACATCAGCACCAGCACGATCACCGCGATCATCAGCGCGGTGTTGATCACCGGGATGTAGATCTGCCCGGCGTTGACGCTGGTGTACTTGATCGACATGCGCGGAATGAAGCCGAGCTGGATCGCCTGCTGGGTGACCGAAAAGGCCCCGGTAATCACCGCCTGCGAGGCGATCACCGCCGCCGCGCTGGCAATGATCAGCAGCGGCCACTGGAACCAGTCCGGCGCGAGGAAGTAGAACGGGCTCGCCAGGGCATCGGGATTGCGCGACAGCAGCGCCGCTTGGCCCAGGTAGTTGCAGACCAGCGCGGGCAGCACGATGAACAGCCACGACACCCGGATCGGCGAACGGCCGAAATGGCCCATGTCGGCATAGAGCGCCTCGGCCCCGGTCACGGCCAGCACGGCCGAACCCATCGCCAGGAAGCCGCGGAACGGATCGGCCAGGAACATGTTGACCGCATGGTGCGGGCTCAATGCCCAGATCACGCCGGGGGTCTGGATCACGCTGAGCACGCCGAGCGTGGCGATGACCGAGAAATAGGCCAGCATGATCGGGCCGAACAGCCGCGCGACCTTGGCCGTGCCGCGGCTCTGAATCATGAACAGGAACACGAGGATGCCGACCACCATCGGCACCACCCAGCGTCCCATCGCGGGGTTATAGACCGCCACACCCTCGATCGCACCGAGCACCGACACCGCCGGGGTAATCATCGAATCGCCGTAAAACAGCGCGGTCGCGAACACACCCAGCAGTACGATCCCCGAGGACCACGACTTGCCCGAGATGTTCGAATTGATCAGCGCGAGCAGCGCCAGGCTACCGCCTTCGCCCTTGTTGTCGGCGCGCATGATGATCGAGACGTATTTCAGCGTCACGATCACCATCATCGACCAAAACATCAGGCTGATGATCCCGAACAGGTGCAACTGATCGAGCGGCAGGCGGTGGTGCCCGGCGAAGGTATCGCGCATCGCGTAAAGCGGGCTGGTCCCGATGTCGCCAAAGACAACACCGATCGCGCCGACGGCCAGCGCAAGCTTGCCGCCATGATGATGGCCGTGATCGTGGCTCAGCAGGGAGTTGGCCTGCTCTTCGTGCGACACGGCATGGACCGCTGCACCTTCACCAACTTTTTCGCTCATGCGGCAACGCGCCCCTGGATGCCTGATAAATTCCTGATCCGCCTAGCAGTATGCCCCTGCCCCGGCAACTTCGCTATTGCGTGCCCGGCCCCTG
Source organism: uncultured Novosphingobium sp. (assembly GCA_937996535.1). GTDB lineage: Bacteria > Pseudomonadota > Alphaproteobacteria > Sphingomonadales > Sphingomonadaceae > Novosphingobium. The sequence continues at coordinate 17,512 of CALKVF010000002.1, forward strand.
CTGGCGGGCGATGAATGCGTCAAGATCGGCCAGCCGCTTGGCAAGGTCTGCGCGCCACGGGGCCTGCGCCGGCGAACGCGCCAGCAATTCGGCCCAGACGGCGCGCCCTTCGGCCAGCCGCCCGCTTTGCGCCAGCGCCAGCCCCATGAAGAACGGCGGGCCGGGATGCTGCGGATCAGCCATTGCCGCACGGCGATAAGCGTAGAGCGCAGCAGGAGAGAGGTTGCCCTCGGCATGGGCGACCAGATTGTTGGCCAGCGCAAGCCAGGCATCGGCATTGCCGGGATCCTTCTCGACCGTGCCGAGCACCACGCCGGCAGCTTCGGCAAACTGGCCGTTGCGCGAAAAGGCATCGGCAACCACCGTCCAGCGGTCCGCCGGGGCAACATTGCCGCTGTCGAGCGCCTTGCGCGCCGCGACCAGCGCTGCGCCCGAGGCCTGAGGGCGCTCAGCCGCTTCCTTGGGCGCGCCGGGCTGGGCCGGGCTTGCCTGCCAGGCAAAGCCCGCCA
>CALKVF010000003.1 GCA_937996535.1 uncultured Novosphingobium sp.
CGCGCGTGCGCCTGCTCAACATCGGCACCGAAGAAACCAAGGGCACCGAAGACCTGCAGGTCGCCGCCGCGCAGTTGCGCGCTGCTGCCGATGATCTCTCGATCGTGTTCGACGGCTTTACCGAAGCCGACAAGCTCGGCCGCGGCGATGTCGACGTGGTGGTAACCGATGGGTTCTCGGGCAACATCGCGCTGAAAGCGGTTGAAGGCACGGCGCGGTTCGTGGCCGATCTGTTGCGTCGCAGCTTTGCGAGTTCGCTGCGCTCGAAGTTCGGGTTCCTGATCTCGCGCCCGGCGACCGAGCTGCTCAAGCATCATCTCGATCCCAACAACCACAACGGCGCGGTCTTCCTCGGCCTCAACGGGGTGGTGGTGAAGAGCCACGGCAGTGCCAACGTGCTGGGCGTGGCCAATGCGGTCGCGGTTACCGCGCGGCTGCTCGAAGAAAACCTGACCGAGCGGATCGCGGCGGACCTCGCCCGGCTCGGCGCCGAGAGCCTGCGCAAGGCTCCGAAGGCAGGAGTTGAATGATTCGCCGTTCCGTCCTGATTGGCACGGGCTCTGCCCTGCCGAAGCGTGTCGTTACCAACGCCGAACTGGCGGAGAAGGTCGACACCAGCGACGAATGGATCGTCGAGCGTAGCGGAATTCGCACCCGCTATATCGCTGACGACAGCGAAACCACCGCCTCGCTGGCGACCGATGCTGCCAAGGCCGCGCTAGCTGCGGCCGGTGTCTCGGGCGATTCGATCGGGCTGATCGTGCTCGCCACGGCCACCCCGAACCAGACCTTCCCGGCGACCGCGACCCTGGTGCAGGACGCAATCGGCGCGAATGGCGGGATGGCCTTCGACGTTGCCGCGGTGTGCTCGGGCTTTCTCTATGCGGTCGGCGTTGCGGATTCGATGCTGCGCACCGGCATGGCCCAGCGCGCGCTGGTGATCGGCGCTGAAACCTTCAGCCGGATTCTCGACTGGGAAGACCGAACCACCTGCGTGCTGTTTGGCGACGGGGCCGGCGCGATCGTGCTTGAAGCGCGGGATGTGGCTGAAGACGGCCCGGGGATCCTTGCGACCGAGCTCCACGCCGATGGCGCACATAACGAACTGCTCTACGTTGATGGTGGTCCTTCGACCACCGGGACGGTCGGCCATGTCCGCATGAAGGGCCGCGAAGTGTTCCGCCACGCGGTGGTGAACCTTGCCGAAGTGCTGGCCTCGGTGCTCGGCGACGTGGGCCTGGTGCCCGCCGATCTCGACTGGGTGGTGCCGCACCAGGCCAATCAGCGCATCCTCGATGCGACCGCCAAGAAGCTGGGGCTGCCGGCCGAAAAGGTCGTGGTCACGGTTGATCGCCACGCCAATACCTCGGCGGCTTCGGTGCCGCTCGCGCTCGATACGGCGGTGCGCGACGGGCGGATCAAGCCCGGCGATCTGGTCATGCTCGAAGCGATGGGCGGAGGCTTCACCTGGGGCGCCAGCCTGCTGCGCGTGTAACATTTCGGGAAAACCTGCAAAAATCCGCGAGTTGCATTGCAATTTTGCGTCAAATTTGTATTTTCCGATTCGGGGGTCGCGTCCATCGAAAGGAAAGGAGCAATGCGCTCCATGAGCACGCTGACCAGGGCCGATCTGGCCGAAGCCATCAACCGCAAGCTGGGCCTTTCGCGCTCGGAATCGCTGGGAATGGTCGAATCTATTCTCGATCACATGTCGAATGCGCTCGAAAACGGCGAAAACGTGAAGATCTCGGGTTTCGGGACTTTCCTGCTGCGCGACAAGGGGGAGCGCGTGGGCCGCAATCCCAAGACCGGCATCGAAGTGCCGATCACCCCGCGCCGCGTCATGACCTTCCGCGCCAGCCAGATGCTGAAGGAGCGGATCGCTCGCGGATGAGCAGCGACCCTCTCCTTGACCACCAGTCCGGTGCCGCGCTGAGCGAGCAGGCCGCCCATGCGGCGGGCGCGGCTCCGCACGGGCAGGCCGCGGCTGGTGGCGGAGAGGCGGCGACTTTCGCTGACGACAAGGATCCCGAGGCGCTGCGCACGATTGGCGAAGTCGCCGCGGCGCTCGGTATCCGCCAACACGTGCTGCGTTATTGGGAAGAGCAGTTCCCGATGCTCCGCCCGCTCAAGCGGAGCGGCGGACGCCGCTATTACCGCCCCGAAGATGTCCGGCTGGTCGAGGCGATCGATCGCCTGGTCCACCGTGAAGGCTATACCCTCAAGGGCGCGAAGAAAGTGCTGCAAGGCGGCGGTGCCAAGGCGGCCAAGGCTGCGCCCGCCGCGCCTGTGCCCCAGCCGCAAGCTGCCCCCACAATCCCGGCCGAAGCTGCGGCGCAGCAGCCGGCCTTTGCCTATCGCGCGCGGCTGATCGCCATCCGCAGCGCGCTGGCCGGCGCCCTCCACGAGGCGTGATGCCGGGCCCGCGTGGGCCGGCGTATTCTTGCAAAATCAGCCGAAATCGGGGCCGAGCGCGGCATCAAGGTCGCGCGGGCGGGTCAGGTGCGCCAGCCGGGCGCAGCCGTCCTTGAGATCGCTCCACCGTTCGATGTCGAGTTCGAGCACGGCATAGGCCGCGGTCGGGAACTTGGCTTCGACGATATCGCGCAGCGGGCTTGAGCCATCGTCGGGCACCAGATCGAAGATCAGATCCTCCAGTCCGGGATTGTGCCCGACCATCAGGATCGCCTTGGGGCTTACGGCGGTGTCGCCATCCTGTTCGCGCAGCAGGTCGGCCAGCGTGGCGCTGCTCGCCAGATAGATCCGCCGGTCCCAGTTGATCGCGATCGGCGCGGCGGCGGCCTGGCTCGCGATCTCGATCGTTTCGGCGCAGCGGATCGCGGGCGAGGCCATGACCCGGTCCCAGCGCACGCCATGTTCGCGGATATGCTGGCCCATCACTTCGGCGCCCTGGCGGCCGCGGGCATTGAGCGGGCGATCGAAATCGCGCGCGCGCGGGTCGTGCCAATCGGACTTGGCGTGGCGGAACAGGCCCAAGATTTTCATTGGCGGATCTTCACAGCTGGCTCTCGCTCGGGACAGCGGATTTCAAAGCACCGCTGGCAATGCGTTGTAAAGCCTCCTCAAGCGTCAATCTGGTGACAGGGGTGCCGGCCGGGAACGCACTCAGCAGGCGGCTGGGGAAGGCGGCAGACAGGACCACGAAATGGCCGTGGTCCTCGCGGCTGCGGATCAGGCGGCCAAAGGCCTGGGCCAGCCGCGCGCGAATGATCCGGTCGTCATAGGCGCTGCCGCCGCCCGCCACGCGCCGCGCGCGGTGGAGGATCGACGGCTTGGGCCAGGGCACTTGTTCCATCACCACCAGCCGCAGCGAATGGCCGGGCACGTCTACCCCATCGCGCAGCGCATCGGTGCCGAGCAGCGAAGCGCGCGGATCGTCGCGGAAAATATCAACCAGCGTGCCGGTGTCGATCGGATCGACGTGCTGGGCATAGAGCGGCAGCCCGGTGCGGGCGAGGCGGTCAGCGATCCGGCCATGCACCGCGCGCAGGCGGCGGATCGCGGTGAACAGCCCCAGCGCGCCGCCGCCCGAGGCTTCGATCAGCCGGGCATAGGCTCCGGCCAGCGCCGCGACATCGCCCTTGGCGACATCGGTGACGATCAGCACTTCGGCCTGGGCGGCATAGTCGAACGGGCTGTCAAAGCCCGAGAGGCGCGGGGCCAGTGCCAGATGCGGCGCGCCGCTGCGGGCGACTGCGCTGTCCCAGTCGGGCCCGTCCTTGAGCGTTGCGGAGGTGATCATCACCCCGTGCGCGGGTTCGAGCACGACCTGCGCGAAGGGCTGCATCGGATCGAGCCAGCGGCGGTGGATGCCGATATCGAATTCGCGGGCATCGCCGCGTTCGACCGCCAGCCAATCGACATATTCGGGGTCGGCCGGCCCGCCGAGCCGCGCCAGCAGCGCTTCCCATGCGGCAATCATGTCGATCCGCCACGACAGCGAGTGGCGCGCACCTTCGATCCGGGCGCGGCCCTGGCCATCGAGCCAGTCGGGCCCATCGGCCAGCAGGGCCTCAAGCCGCACGCCCAGCCGGATCAGCGGCACCCGCAGATCGGCCAGCGCGGCCTGCGCCGCCCCCGCGCGCTCGACCAGCGGGCCATCAAGCTGCGCGGCTTCGGTTTCAAGGCCGTATCCCGCTTCCTGCTCGCCGCTTTCATCGCGGGCATAGACCGTGGCGCGCACCGCCGCGAGCAGCTCTTCGATCGGGCCGGAGGGGGCGTTTTCCTGCAGCCGCTGCAACCAGCCGTCGCCGGGCAGAGCCTCGGCCCCTTGCCGCGCGGCGGCGATGGCCTTGGCCCCGGCCTCGTCATAGCTGGCAATGTCGGCCAGCCGCGCCGCGAGCCCGCGCCGCCGCCCCTTTGAGCCGCGTTCAGGGCCGATCACCCAGCGCCGCAGCTCGATTGCCTCGGCCCCGGTGAGCGCGGCGGCGAAGGTCGAATCCGCCGCTTCGAACACGTGGTGCCCTTCGTCGAACACGATCCGGGTCGGCCGCAGGGCTGCATCGCGCCCCCGTGCGGCATTGACCATCACCAGCGCATGATTGGCGATCACAAGATCGGCCTGGGCGCTGTCACGGCTGGCGCGCTCGATGAAGCATTTGCGGTAGTGCGGGCAGCCGGCATAGACGCATTCGCCGCGCCGGTCGGTCAGCGCCGCGATCCCGCGCTGGCGAAACAGCGTGCCAAGCCAGCCCGGCAGATCGCCGCCGATCATGTCGCCGTCCTGGCTATAGGCGGCCCAGCGCGCGACCAATTGCGCCATCACCGCTGCGCGGCCGTTGAACCCGCCCTGCAGCGCGTCTTCGAGGTTGAGCAGGCAGAGATAGTTTTCGCGGCCCTTGCGCACCACGACCGGCGGCGAGCCATCGGCGCGGCTGCCGCGCCCTGCCTCGGGCCAGGCGCGGCGGCTTTCGCGGCGCAGCTGGCGCTGGAGGGCCTTGGTATAGGTCGAAACCCAGACTGTGCCGCCCGACTGTTCGGCCCACAGCGAGGCCGGGGCAAGGTAGCCGAGCGTCTTGCCGATCCCGGTTCCGGCCTGGGCGAGCAGCAGGTGCGGCAGGCCCGATCGGCTGCGCGGGGCAAAGACGTGCGCGGCCTCGGTGGCATAGGCCTGCTGGGTGGGGCGGCTTTCGGCGCCGGTGCCGGTCAGGTGTTCCAGCCGGCTCAGCACGGCCACCGGATCGAGCGCGACCTGCGCGGGCTGGGGCCGCTCAGGGGCTTCGTCCCATTCGGGAAGGCGTGCGAACAGCCAGCGTTCGGCCCGGTCTGGGGCATTGATCCGCGCGGTTAGCAGCGGCGCCCAGGCCCAGCGCAGCCGCACCAGGTTTTGCAGCGTGCTCCACGCGCCTTCGCGCTCGCGCCAGGCGGCGTCCTGGCAGGTGGCGAGCAGCACTTCGGCGGCCTGTTGCAGCAGCAGCGGCACCGCGCCGTCATCGCCCGGTTCCTCAAGGTCGAGCGCGTGGGCCAGCCCTTTGGGTGTAGGCACCATGAAGCGGGCCGGGTGTACGAAGGCGAACAGTTCGAGCAGGTCGAGCCCCGACAGGTCGGGATAGCCGAGCCGGGTTGCCACGAGCGGGGCATTGAGCATCAGCAGCGGGGTATCGGCCGCCGCGACGATCGCATCGCCCTTGGACACCGCGCGGGTCATGCCCGCGCCATCGCGCAGCCAGCAGCCACCGTGGCTGGCATGGATCGCGGGAAGGGGCAGGGCCTCGGCCATGGCCCAGCGATAGGCCGCAAGGGGAAGGCGGGGCAAGAGGGGGCGCACGGCTTGACCACATGCGCTGTGCCCCTGCGAAAATTTCCCGCCCGGTAGGGTTAATTTTCGCCGGCCGCTGCCGCTCTTTGTTGGGCAAGCGTCGTGAGGACAGGGGAATCTCTTCGCACGCGGCTACGGAAGGGAAGTGTCATGTCAGTCATCAACACCAATATCAGCGCGATCCGCGCTGCGAATGCGTCGAACGCCGCCAACAAGATGCTGGGCACCGCGATGGACCGCCTGTCGAGCGGCAAGCGCATCAACAGCGCCAAGGACGATGCCGCCGGCCTCGCCATTGCCACCAGCATGACCGCGCAGGTGCGCGGCATGAACCAGGGCATCCGCAACGCCAACGACGGCATCTCGATGGCTCAGGCGGCCGAAGGGGCGCTGGGCGAAGTCAGTAACATGTTGCAGCGCGTGCGCGAACTGACCGTGCAGGGTTCGAACGGCACCTATTCGGCCGACGACAAGACCCGCATGAGCTCGGAAGTCACCCAGCTGCAGTCACAGATCACCGACGTTCTCGGCAACACCGAATTCAACGGCACCAAGCTGTTTGATGGCTCCGCTGGCACCTTGGGCGTTGTCACCATTCAGGTCGGCGCCAATCCCAATGATACGATCGACATGACCTTTGGGGATGTCGGGGCAGGCACCGGCATGACGGCGGCACTGGCGGTTAATCTTACCGCTTTGACGGGGACCGGCGCCGAATTGACTTCGATCGACGATGCGCTCGACGAGGTGTCGACGCTGCGCGCCAATCTCGGCGCCTCGCAGAACCGGCTCGAATCGGCGGTCAACACGCTGACCAACAATTCGGCCAATCTGTCGGATGCGCGCTCGCGGATCGAGGATGCCGACTATTCGGCGGAAACGACCGCGATGGCCAAGGCCCAGATCCTCTCGCAGGCGTCGACCGCGATGATCGCCCAGGCCAACCAGAGCCAGCAGAACGTGCTCTCGCTGCTGAAGTAAGGCTTCGCAGCTCAGGCAAGTCTTCTGGCGTCACCCGGATAGACGCGCCGCCGCCGTGCCGATGGGCAGGGCGGCGGTTCGCGTGCGTCAGGGCTGGCGGCGCCAGATGGTGCGGCCTTCCTTGACCGTTTCGAGCACGCGGATGGCGCGGATCTGGTCGGTCGGCGTATCGAGCGGATTGCGATCGAGCACCACGAAATCGGCCAGCAGCCCGGCGTGGATCCGGCCCTTGCGGTTTTCCTCGAACACCTGCCAGGCCGGGCCGGTCGTCAGCGCCTGAAGCGCGGCATAGGCCGACAGCCGCTGGTCCGCGCCGCTGACCACGCCGCTTAGCGAAGTGCGTGCCATCGACGACCAGAGCATGGTCATCGTGCTGAGCGGGGTGACCGGGAAGTCCGAATGGTTTGACACCGTCAGTCCGGCTGCCCGCGCGGCGTTGAACGGGCTGATGAAATCGACCACCTCGGCCGGGAAATTGCGGCGGTGAATGTCGGCAAAGTAATAGGCGTGGTTGCTGAAATAGGCCGGGCCAACCCCGATCCGGGCATAGGCGGGCAGCTGGTCGGCCCGCTGGAACTGCGAATGGATCACCACCGGGCGGCGGTCGTCGGCGGCCTTGATCCCCAGTGCATCGAATTCGCGGATCGCCATGTCGATCGCGGCATCGCCATTGGCGTGGACGAACAGTTGCCAGCCCTTGGCATGGGCCTTGGCGGCCAGTGCGGCGAAATCGGCTTCGCTCTGCACGGGCTGGCCGTGCCAGGGATGGCTGCCATCGGGCGCGCCCAGCGCATAGTCGCGGGTAAAGAAGGCGGTGCGGGCCTGCGGTGAGCCATCGAGCACGAATTTCACGCCCTGCAGCTTCACGTGGCGATCATAGGTGCCGAATTGAATGTCGCTGCGCGCGGCCAGCGCGTCGATCTGCGACCAGAACGGTAGCAGCGCGAGGTCGAGCATCATGTGATCCTTGGCCGCCGCGCTGGTGAAGAAGTCCAGATCGGCAGGCTGGTTGGCGCCGTCCTGCGCATGGGTGAAGCCTTCGCGGGCATAGCGCGCCTGCGCCGCATCGAGCGCGGCGAGCTTTTGCGCGGCGCTCGGCTGGGGCAGCTTCATCGCGGCGAGATACATCGCCTTTTCGAACAACAGCCCGGTCAGACGGCCATCGGCACCGCGGGTCATGATCCCGCCGGCGGGCACCGGGGTCTGTTCGGTAATCCCGACCGCATCCAGCGCCGCGCTGTTAAGCACCATGCCGTGCATCGTGAAGTGCAGCAGCACGACCTTGTGCCCGGGCAGCGCGGCATCAATTTCGGCGCGGGTGACGTGGCGGTGTTCGGCGAGGCGCTCGTCATCATATTGCCAGACGATCACCCATTCGCCCTGGGGCACGTGCCGGGCGGCGACCTGCGCCTTGAGCGCGGCGAGCATCGAGGGGATGTCGGTGATCGGCCCCAGCGCCGGATCGGAAAGGTCGATCCCGCCGGCCATTTGCACCGCCATGGCAAAGTGCGAATGCGCATCGATGAAGCCGGGCAGCATGGTGGCGCCGTGCAGATCATGGTCGATCGCGCCCGCACCGGCGGCGCGGCGGGCCTCGGCGGCTGGCCCTGCGAACAGGATCTTGCCGCCGCTTTCGACCACGGCTTCGACCGTTTGCGGGGTGTTGCCATCCATCGTCACGATCGTGCCGCCGTGCCACAGCTGGGTGGGCGCGCGGTCTTGCGCCGAAGCGGCGCCGCTTGCCGCCAGCAGTGCGATGCCCGCCGCAGCGCGGAGGGGTTTCCAGGAATGGCGCATGATCTCTCCGTAGAATTTCGGTCTAGAATGCGCCATCGTGCTGCACTTTGCCAGCACCAATTGATGACTTCGCCCTTGCGAAAATGTCGCAAAAGCGCGAAGGCCCGCGCATCATGACCGATACCGACCTGCACGCCGCCGCTAACGTTTCCAAGGCCTGGCCCTTCGAGGAAGCCCGCAAGATCGTGAAGCGGTATCCCGACGGCAAACCGGGCGGCGCCCCCGTGGTGTTTGAAACCGGCTATGGCCCATCGGGGCTGCCGCATATCGGCACCTTTCAGGAAGTGCTGCGCACCACGCTGGTGCGCCGCGCCTATGAGGCGCTGACCGGGGCGGCAACGCGGCTGGTGGCCTTTTCGGATGACATGGACGGGCTGCGCAAGGTGCCCGACAACATTCCCAACCAGGGGCTGCTCGCTGCGCATATCGGCCATCCGCTAAGCCGGATCCCCGATCCGTTCGGCAAGTACGAAAGCTTTGCCCATCACAACAACGCGATGCTGCGCGAATTCCTCGACCAGTTCGGGTTCGACTATGAATTCGTCTCGGCCTCGGATCGTTACAATTCGGGCGGGTTTGATGAGGCGTTGAAGAACGTCCTGCGCAATTTCCAGGCGATCATGGACATCATGCTGCCGACCCTCAGGGCCGAGCGCGCGGCGACCTATTCGCCGGTTCTCCCGGTCAGCCCCAAGACCGGTCAGGTGCTGCAGGTGCCGATTGAAGTGGTCGATGCCGAAGCTGGGATCGTGCGCTTCGAGGATCACGGCGATGTGATCGAGCATTGCATCCTCGGCGGACAGTCCAAGCTGCAGTGGAAGGTCGACTGGGCGATGCGCTGGGTGGCGCTTGGCGTCGACTACGAAATGTGCGGCAAGGATCTGACCGACAGCGTGCGCGAAAGCGGCAAGATCGCCCGCGCGCTCGGCGGCCGTCCGCCCGAAGGCCTGATCTACGAGCTGTTCCTCGACGAGAATGGCGAGAAGATTTCCAAGTCCAAGGGCAACGGCCTGACCATCGAGCAGTGGCTGACCTATGGCAGCGAGGAAAGCCTCGGCTTCTACCTGTTCCGCGAACCCAAGAGCGCCAAGAGCCTGCATGTCGGGATCATCCCGCGCGCGGTCGATGAATACTGGCAGTTCCGCGAAAAGCTGGCCGACCAGCCGATCGAACAGCAGCTAGGCAACCCGGTGTGGCACCTGCTGCGCGCCAATGGCGAACAGGGCGGGGCGGGCGAAAGCTTGCCGGTGACCTATGGCCTGCTGCTCAATCTGGTCGGCGTGCTCGGCCCCCACGCAACGCGCGAGCAGGTGTGGTCCTACCTTGCCAACTATGTCGAGGATGCCGATCCCGCCAAGCACCCCGCGCTTGATACGCTGGTGAGCAAGGCGCTGGCCTATAACCGCGATTTCATCGCCCCTACGCTGCAGCGCCGCAAACCCGAAGCGGGCGAAGCGGCGGCGCTGGCTGCGCTGGACGAGGAACTGGCCGCCACGTCCGATGATGCCACGGCAGAAGAACTGCAGAACATCGTTTATGAGATCGGCAAGGATCCGCACTACGGCTTTGAAGGCCTGCGCGATTGGTTCAAGGCGCTCTACGAAACGCTGCTCGGCTCCAGCCAGGGGCCGCGCATGGGCAGCTTCATTGCGCTTTATGGCATCGCCAACACCCGCAAGCTGATCGCCGAAGCGCTAAGCTGAGGCCCGGCGCCGGCGCTCAGCGCGCCGGCGTGATCCGCCAGCCCCAGCCGGCAAGCGTGAACGGGCGCTGGCCGGGCAGGTGCGCCTGAACCGGCGCGGCGCCAAGGTTTACCGTCACCGTTACCCGGTCCGCGCCTTTGATCCGGCGGAACGCGAAGATCTTGGGATTGGCGGTGTCGATCAGCTCAAGATTGCCGCTCTCCATGCCGCTCGCCAGCGCGGGATGCCGGTGCTTCAGCGCCAGCAGCCCGGCATAAAACTGGGCATTGGGCAGGTGGCTCCAATCGATCGAATCCTTGTCGAAGAACGGCAGCCGCTTGTCGAGCCCGGCTTCCTGCCCGCTATAGACCAGCGGCATCCCCGGAAGCGTCGCGGCGAGCACGGCCATCGCCCGTGCGCCGTCGCCATAGAGTTCGCGGTCGGTCCCGTTCCATGAATTCTCGTCATGGTCGCTGGTGAAGGTCATGCGATAGGCGCCGGCCGGATAGCGGCGCGCGGGCGCGGTGTAATAGGCGCCGAGATCGCGGGCATTGGCCTCGCCGCGGGCGACCTTGATCAGCAGGTGGTAGAGTCCCCAGTCATAGGTCATGTCAAAGGCCCGGTGCTGCATTTCCGGGGTGTCGGCCTCGGCCAGCATGAACATCGGCTTGATCCGGTCGAGCCGGGTGCGGGCCTCGTCCCAGAATTCGACCGGAAGGGTCCAGGCCACGTCGCAGCGGAAGCCGTCGATGTCGGCACTCTTCACCCAATAGCCCATCGCCTCGATCATCGCATCGCGCACCGCCGGTTTGCTGTAATCGAGCCCGATCACATCGGCCCAGACCTCTTCGTGGTGATCGCTGAGGTCGGTGTAGTGATAGCCTTCGAGTTCGCCCTTGGCGTTGCGCTTGTACCAATCGGGATGCTGCTGGGTCCACACGTGGTCCCAGCCAGTGTGATTGGCGACCCAATCGAGGATGACCTTGAAACCCAGCTTGTGCGCGGTTTTTACCAGATGCTGGAAATCCGCCTCATCGCCATATTCCGGGTTTACCGCCAGATAATCACTCACCGCATAATAGCTGCCGAGCGAGCCCTTGCGCATCACCTTGCTGATCGGGTTGATCGGCATGATCCAGAGGACATCGACCCCCATCTTGCGCAGGCGCGGCAGATGCGGCTCGAACGCGCGGAAGGTGCCTTCCGGCGTGTATTGCCGGATGTTCACTTCATAGATCGTCGCCGATTTCGCCCAGGTCGGGTGTTGAACCTGACTGGTGCCCTCGGTGATCGGCAGCGCCGGGGCGGGGGCTGCCTGGGCCTGCGGCGCGGCGACAAGGGCCAGCGCAGCGGCGATGATGGCATGGCGCAGGGGCATCACTTGGCCCCTGCGTTCTGCGCGGCGATCCAGCGGTCGATCTTGGCTTCAAGGATCGGCAGCGGCAGGGCGCCGCTCATCAACACCTGATCGTGGAAGGCGCGAATGTCGAACTTTGCGCCCAGCGCCGTCTCGGCCTGCTTGCGCAGCCGCTGGATGGTCAGCGCGCCGATCTTGTAGCCCAGCGCCTGCGCCGGCCAGGCAATGTAGCGTTCGACCTCGGCAGTGGCGTCCGAGCGGCCCATGCCCGAATTGGCGAGCATGTAGTCGATCGCCTGATCGCGGCTCCAGCCCTTGAAGTGGATGCCGGTATCGACCACCAGCCGCATCGCGCGCAGCATTTCGTCATCCAGCGTGCCCCAGTGCTGCATCGGATCTTTGTAAAAACCCATCTCGTAGCCGAGCGTTTCGGCATAGAGCGCCCAGCCTTCGACATAGGCGTTGTTGCCGCCAAACCGCTGAAAATCGGGCAGCGCGGTGTTTTCCTGGGCAAGGCTGATCTGGAAGTGATGCCCCGGCGCTCCTTCGTGCAGGTACAGCGTGGTGATCCCGGTCAGGTAGCGGCTGGGCAGGTCATAGCTGTTGTAGAAGAAGGTGCCCGGGCGCGAACCATCGGGGCTGCCCTGATTGTAGCTGCCGCCCGCTTCATACTTCTCGCGGTAGGCGGGATAGGTCTGGATCAGCAGCGGGGTCTTGGGAACGTGGTTGAAGAAGCGCGGCACCTGCGCGTCGACCGCCTTGCCCACCGCTGAAAAGCCATTGGCGAGGTCTTCGCGGGTCTTGGGGTGGAAGCGCGGATCGGAGCGCATCACATCGAAGAAGCCGCGCAGGTCGCCCGTGCCAAAGCCGAGTTCCTTGCGCACGCCGTCCATATCGCGCTGGATCCGCGCCACTTCCGACAGGCCGAGCTGGTGGACGGCCTCGGGATCGAGCGGCTCGGTGGTCTGCTGCTCGATCATGTGGCGATAGAGCCCGGCGCCGCCCTTGACCGCGAGAATCCCGTCCTGCGCGTGGGCTGCGGGCAGGTATTCGTCATTGAGGAAGGCCCGCAGGCGGCGATAGGCGGGATAGATCTCGTCGTTGATCGCGGTGAGCCAGGCCTTTTGCAGGCGGGGGCGCTCGGACAGCGGGACGGCATCGGGAAATTCGCGCGCGGGGGAATAGAACGGCGAATCCTCCGGCGCTTGGGCCAGCAGGCTGTCGATCTGCGCGATCATGTTGCGGGTGGTTAGCTGGCTGACGACCACGCCGCTGTCGAGGCCCTGACGAAAGCGGACCACCGCATTGTCGAGCACGCTCGCAAAGGCCCGGTCGACCGCCAGCGCATTGGCATAGTCCGCGCTCGAGGCGTACCGCGCCGCGCCGTCCTTGGCCATCAGCGCGGGGAATTGCACGTGCAGCCCGCTGAAGTGATCGAGCGGCATCACATCGGTCAGCGCCAGCATCTCTGGCTGAAGCCAGAACAGCTCCTCGCGCTTGTCATAGGCGAAGACGTCATAGGAAATCTGGCGCTCGGCACTCAGCCGGGCGCGGTCGATCCGGCTCAGCGCGGCCTGGCTCTTTTCGGCCGAGCGGCGCATCGCGCGTGAAGGATTGTCGGTGAACACCTGGCGCAGCAGCGCGGGATCGGACTGGCCGGTGCGGAACAGCATCCCGAAGGGATCGAGCGCCTGCTCACGCGCTTCATCGTCGCGCAGCAGGGCCATCAGCCGGTCATCCTCGCTCGTGGCAGCGGCGTTGGCACTGTGCGCGGCGGCGGCGTGCGGGGCAGCCGCCATGGCCGGAGCGCAGGTGCCTGCCAGCAATGCGCCGAGCAGGGCGGTCTTGGTGATCGAATTCAAAATCAAGGTCTTATCCCCACTGCCGGGTGCGATACCATTTGGTGATGACGTATTTGGCCCCGCGCACGACCGGGTTGCCGGCGTGGAGCGTATAGGGGTTGAGATCGCCTTCGGGCGTGGCGTTGTTCCAGATGATCAGCGCGCCGCTTTGCGGGGGGATCGATAGGCCCAGGTTCTTGAAATCGGTCGCCCCGCCTTCGTCTACCGCGTTGAGGTAGATCATCGCCGTGATCGAACGCTGGCCGCCGCGCCGAGACTCGGTCTTCCAATAGGGGGCCTTGGTCCAGAACCAGTCCATGTGCTCGCGAAATTCCTGGCCCGGCAGATAGCGCTGGCCCTGCATCGTTTCGCCCCATGCGTGCGGAATGCCGAGCAGATCGTCGATCCGCCGTTCGATCATCATCACGAAGGGATCGGTGCGATCCACATCGCCCGAATAGCTGGTGCGCCAGGCCTGGGTGTAGCCATGATCGAGCACTTGCGAGGGCTGGGCCGTGGCATCGATCAGCGCGATCAGCTGGGTCTGTTCATCGGCGCTGACGAATTCGGCCACCGCCCAGATTTCGGCCTGATCGGCCGGGAGGCGCTGGACCAGCGGATCGCGCCCCAGCCGCTCGCGGACCTGTTCACCCACCCGCATAAGCGCGCCCTTGTCGGGGTTGGGGCAGGGCGGATACTGGGCGATCATCCGGCCCTGACTATCGTGCCTGCCGCCAAGGGCAAGCCGTTTCCTGCTTGCGGCGGCCTGCCTTGCTGTTAAGTTCGTCAGTCATGAATACAAACAGCACCCAGTCCGACCGCTACGCGCGTGGTTCCATCATCCTGCACTGGCTTATCGCCTTGCTTCTGGCCGGCAATTTCATCGGGGCCTGGGTGTCGGAAGACCTGCCCAAGCCCGAAAAGATGGAGGTGATGGGCTATCACAAGGCCTTTGGCCTGATCATCCTGGCGCTCACCGCGGTGCGGATCATCTGGCGCCTGACGCACAAGGCACCGCCGATGCTCGACACGCTCAAGGCGTGGGAAGTGGCCGTCGCCAAGCTGACCCATCTTGGCTTCTATTTCCTCATGCTCGCGATCCCGCTGGCTGGCTGGGCGATGGTTTCGGGCTTCAGCCACGGCGCGCCGACCAGCCTGTTCGGCCTGATCGACGTGCCGGCTCTGCCGGTGGGTTCCGACAAGCCCACGGTTAGCCTGTTCCATGAACTCCACGAAGTCTTCGCCAACGTGATGATCGCGCTGTTCGTGCTGCACGTGGCCGCCGCGCTCAAGCACGCGCATATCGACAAGGATGGCACGCTGCGCCGGATGGTGCCGTTCATCAAGTAATCGCAGCTCCGGCCGCGGCTGGAATCAGAACGGCCCCCGCAGCGATGCGGGGGCCGTTGCTGTTTGCGGGCGGGCGGGCTTACCAGAACACGCTGTAGATCACGTCGACCACTTCGCCGCTGTAGATGTTCACCAGCAGGGCATCGTCATAGTAGCGCACCCAGCGATAGGGACCATAGACTTCGGGCAGGCGATACTGCCACGGATCGGCGATCCAGTAGCGGTTCGAGAAGAACAGCCCGTCGAGATAGAACCCGATGCTCAGCCGGCGGTAGGAGTAGCCGCGATAGGGCGCGTAATAGGAGCCCAGCCGGTAGGTATCGGGATGGCCGCGGCGATAGCTCTGCCAGTTATAGCGGCTGTTGCTGCGCCATTGCCGGTCCCAATGGTTGTCGGTGCGGCGGTAATCGCGGTCATACCCGCGGTTGTAGTCGCGGCGGTCATCGCGGTCATAGCTGCCCGAGGTGCGGCGATCGCGGTTCCAGTTCCGATCGCGGTCACCGTCGCGGTCGCGATCGTTGGCACGATCCCGGCTGCGGTTATCCGCGTCGGTCCAGTTGACCCCGGCCCGGGTGCGGCGATTGTCGGCATCGGTCCAGTTGCGCCCGCCGCCTTGATCGGTGTCGCTGCGGCCCCAGCTTCGTGCGCCTTGAACGGGAGCAGCGGCAGGCGCGGCAACGGGGGCGGGCTGGGCCACCGGCGGCGTCCAGCTGCGCTGCGGGCGCTGCTGCTGGGCCTGCTGCTGTCTGGCATCGCCGCGCTGCTGCCAGCCGCCGCGATCGCCGCGCTCGGGGCGATCAGCACGGCCCGGACGTTCGCCGCCAAGGCGTTCGCCCTGATCGCTGCTTTCGGTGCCGCGTCCGCCCCAGACCTGGGCCGAGGCAAGGCCCGGCAGCGCCAGCGTTGCTGCGGCAAGGGCCAGGGCGGTGCGGCGGCTCGACTTTCCTGCGAAATTTACGGCCATCGCCGTCACTCCATCCAACGCGCCGCACCAGCGGCGGCGACCATGGATGAAGGACTAGACGATTCGCGCTGACGCGAAGGTGAACCGGTTGATAAGCCTGCCGTTCATCTTCGCGATCAGAATGGCCTCAGCGCGTAAGCTTCTTGTAGGCCAGCGCGGTCGGGCGGTCGGCCGCATCGCCCAGGCGGCGGCGCTTGTCTTCTTCATAGGCCGCGAAGTTGCCTTCGAACCATTCGACGTGGCTGTTGCCTTCAAACGCGAGGATGTGGGTGGCCAGACGATCGAGGAAGAAGCGATCGTGGCTGATGACCACGGCGCAGCCGGCGAAGTTTTCGATGGCGTCTTCGAGCGCTGACAGCGTTTCGACGTCAAGGTCGTTGGTCGGTTCGTCGAGCAGGAGGACGTTGCCG
>CALKVF010000004.1 GCA_937996535.1 uncultured Novosphingobium sp.
GGCTGGGCCAATGGCGCACTGGGCCGCCTGGCCCCGCTCGATCAATCCCAGCCCTGATCCCAACTTGCGCCTTGCGCACCGGGGGCATGGCGTTATCCCTTTGCGCTGCGCCTGCAAAAGCGGCGCAGGCGATCCCGCAGCGCGCGGGGTCCGGGCACGAAAGGGGCAGGCGTGAAGGTCGGTGCACCAAAGGAAATACTGGGCGGTGAGGCGCGCGTTGCGCTTACGCCCGACAGTGCTGTGCAACTCCAGAAACTGGGCCATGCGTGCCTGATTGAAAGCGGTGCGGGGCTTGCCGCCGGCTTTTCCGATGCGGCCTATCGCGCCGCCGGGGTCGAGGTTGTGCCCTCGGCCGCCGCGCTGTGGGACGCGGCAGACGTGATCGCCAAGGTCCGCCCACCCGAGCCCGGCGAAGTCGCGCTGCTCAAAGCCGGCAAGACGCTTATATCGTTCTTCTACCCCGGCCAGCGCGCGGCCGAACTCGAAGCCGCCAAGGCAACCGGCGCCAACGTGATCGCGATGGACATGGTCCCGCGCATCAGCCGGGCGCAGAAGATGGACGCACTGTCCTCGATGGCCAATATCGCGGGCTACCGCGCGGTGATCGAAGCGGGCGCCAATTTCGGCCGGTTCTTCACCGGGCAGGTGACCGCAGCGGGCAAGGTGCCACCGGCGAAGGTGCTGGTGATCGGCGCCGGGGTGGCCGGCCTTGCCGCAATCGGCGCGGCAACCTCGCTCGGCGCGGTGACCCTAGCGTTCGACGTGCGGCCCGAAGTGGCCGAACAGATCGAATCGATGGGGGCCGAGTTCGTCTACCTCGACTTTGCCGAAGATCAGCAGGACGGCGCGGCAACCGGTGGTTATGCCGCCCCCTCCAGCCCGGAATTTCGCGAAGCCCAGCTCAAGAAGTTCCGCGAACTGGCGCCCTCGGTCGACATTGTCATTTCCACCGCGCTGATCCCGGGCCGCGATGCCCCGGTGCTGTGGACCGCCGACATGGTCGCGCTGATGAAGCCGGGTTCGGTGATCGTCGACCTTGCCGCCGAACGCGGCGGCAACTGCGAACTGACCAAGGCGGACGAAAAGATCGTGTCCGACAACGGCGTGACCGTGGTCGGCTATACCGACTTCCCAAGCCGCATGGCCTCGCAGGCGAGCTCGCTCTATTCGACCAACATCCGCCACATGCTGTCCGATCTGACCCCAGCCAAGGATGGGGTGCTGGTCCACGACATGGAGGACGATGTGATCCGCGGCGCGACCGTGGCGTTTGAAGGGGCCATCACTTTCCCGCCGCCGCCGCCCAAGATCCAGGCGATCGCCGCGCAAAAGCCCAAGGACAAGCCCAAGGAGCTGACCCCGGCGGAAAAGCGCGCCGCCGAAGTCGCCGCATTCAAGGCGCAGACCCAATCGCAGGTCACGCTGCTCGCGGTGGGCACGGCACTGCTGCTGCTGGTCGGCATGGTCGCCCCGGCCAGTTTCATGGCGCACTTCATCGTCTTTGCACTGGCCTGCTTCGTCGGCTTCCAGGTGATCTGGAACGTCAGCCATGCACTGCACACGCCGCTGATGGCCGTGACCAATGCGATTTCCGGCATCGTGGTGCTGGGGGCCTTGCTCCAGATCGGATCGAGCAACGGCCTTGTCGTGATCCTGGCCGGGGTTTCCGTGCTGATCGCCTCGATCAACGTCGTCGGGGGCTTTCTCGTCACACGGCGAATGCTCGCCATGTTCCAGCGGTCGTAAGGGGGCACGGACCATGCTTGATACCGGAGTGGTTTCCGCGGCCTATATCTCTGCCGCGATCCTGTTCATCCTCTCGCTCGGCGGTCTGTCGAACCAGGAAAGCGCCAAGCGCGCCGTCTGGTACGGCATCGCCGGCATGGCACTGGCGGTTGGCGCCACGGTGTTCGGCCCGGGAGCGGGCAACCTTGCCATTGTCGCGGGGATGTTCGCCGTTGCGGCCGTGATCGGCTGGGTGCTCGCCGTGCGGGTGCAGATGACCGAAATGCCGCAGCTGGTCGCCGCGCTGCACAGCTTCGTCGGCCTTGCCGCCGTGCTGATCGGGTTCAACGCGCATTTCGAGCTTGAAACCGTGAATGCCATGGATCCCGCCGCACGCGCCGGGCTGACCGGCTTTGCCGGGGTGCTCGCGCACAAGACCGGGGTCGAGATCGCGATTTTGAAGGTTGAGGAATTCCTCGGCATCTTCATCGGCGCGGTGACCTTCACCGGCTCGATCGTCGCGTTCGGCAAGCTCGCCGGAAAGCTCGACGGGAAGGCCAGGAAGCTGCCCGGCGGGCACTTGCTAAACGCCGCCGCCGCGCTCGGTTCGCTGGTGCTGCTGGTGATGTTCGTCGGCGAGATCGGGATGGAAGGGCGCGAACTCCTCGCGCTCTATGCGATGACCGGCCTCGCGCTGTTCATCGGCTTCCACCTCGTCATGGGGATCGGCGGCGCGGATATGCCGGTGGTCGTCTCGATGCTCAACTCGTACTCGGGCTGGGCTGCGGCGGCGATCGGCTTTACGCTCGGCAATGACCTGCTCATCGTCACCGGCGCACTGGTCGGCTCGTCGGGTGCGATCCTGTCCTACATCATGTGCAAGGCGATGAACCGCTCGTTCGTCTCGGTGATCCTCGGCGGGTTCGGCACGGTGACCGGCCCGGCCGCCGCAATCGAGGGCGAGCAGATCGCCATCGACGCCGACGGTGTCGCCGCGGCCCTCAACGATGCCGACAGCGTCATCATCGTGCCGGGTTACGGCATGGCGGTCGCCCAGGCGCAGCAGTCGGTGTCCGAACTCACCCGCAAGCTGCGCGCCGCGGGCAAGGAGGTGCGCTTTGCGATCCACCCGGTCGCGGGGCGCCTGCCGGGCCACATGAACGTGCTCTTGGCCGAGGCGAAGGTGCCTTACGACATCGTCCTTGAAATGGACGAGATCAACGAGGATTTCCCGTCAACCGACGTGGTGATCGTGATCGGGTCGAACGACATCGTGAACCCCGCCGCGCAGGAAGACCCGAACTCGCCCATCGCCGGGATGCCGGTGCTGGAAGTGTGGAAGGCCAAGCAGGTGTTCGTGTCCAAGCGCGGGCAGGGCACCGGCTATTCAGGGATCGAAAATCCGCTGTTCTACAAGGACAACACCCGGATGTTCTATGGCGACGCCAAGGTCGCGGTCGACAGCCTTCTGCCCAAGCTCGGCTAAGCCGCCGCCAGAAAACGAAAGGGCCGCCGCACCCAACCGGTGCGGCGGCCCTTCGCGTTTCAGGCAGTCCGTTCAGTAGGAGCGCGGCAGGCCCAGCACGTGTTCGGCCAGATAGCTCAGGATCAGGTTCGTGCTGATCGGGGCGACGGTATAGAGCCGGGCCTCGCGGAACTTGCGCTCGATGTCGTATTCCTCGGCAAAGCCGAAGCCGCCGTGGGTCTGCACGCACATGTCTGCCGCGGCCCAGCTGGCTTCCGAGGCGAGCATCTTGGCCATGTTGGCCTCCTCGCCCGGATTGCCGCCCGCGTCATAAACGGCTGCGGCGTGGTGGACCATCAGCTCGGCCGCGCGCATCTGCGCATAGCAGCGCGCGATCGGGAACTGCACGCCCTGGTTCTGACCAATCGGCCGACCGAATACGCCGCGTTCCTTGGCATAGTCGGTGGCCTTCTGGATGAACCACTTGGCATCGCCAATGCACTCCGCGCCAATCAGGATGCGTTCGGCATTCATGCCCGAGAGGATGTAGCGAAAGCCCTTCCCCTCCTCGCCGATCAGGGCGGATGCGGGGATGCGCATGTCGTCGAAGAACACTTCGGTGGTCGAATGGTTCATCATCGTGCGGATCGGCTTGATCGTCATGCCGTTGCCGACGACCGCGCGCATATCGACCAAGAAGATCGAGAGGCCCTCGGTCTTGCTCTTCACCTCCTCGCGCGGCGTGGTGCGCGCGAGCAGCAGCATGAGGTCGGAATATTCCGCCCGGCTGGTCCAGATCTTCTGGCCGTTGACCACGTAGTGATCGCCGTCCTTCACCGCGACGGTGCGCAGGGAAAGGGTATCGGTGCCGCTGGTCGGTTCCGACACGCCGAAGGCCTGCAAGCGCAGCTCGCCGCTGGCGATGCCGGGCAGGTACTTGGCCTTCTGCTCCTCGCTGCCATAGCGCAGCAGGGTGTTCATGATGTACATCTGCGCGTGGGCGCTGGCGCCGTTGCACCCGGCGGCCTGGATTTCCTCCATGATCACCGCGGCGGCATCGAGCTTGAGCCCCGAGCCGCCGTAGCTTTCGGGGATCAGGGCCGCGAGAAAGCCCGAGCGGGTGAGCGCATCGACGAACTCACCCGGATAGGCCCGATCGCGGTCCTTCTCACGCCAGTATTCCCCCGGAAACTCCGCGCAGAGCGCCTGCACCGCGCGGCGGATCTCCGCGATTTCCTCAGCTTCGCTCATCAATGCCTCAGGCCGGGATCTGGTTAAAGGGCACGCCCTTGTCCGGCCGGTGATCCTGCGGCAGGCCCAGGATCTTTTCGGCAATGGTGTTGAGCAGCACTTCGTCCGAACCGCCCGCGATGCGGCCCGTCGGCGCGTTGAGCCAGCTGGTGCCCCAGTCGGTCTTGACGAAGGCGTGTTCGTCAAACGCCAGGCCTTCGTTGCCCTTGAGGTCCATCGCCAGTTCCGACAGCTTCTGGCGGCTGCGCACCGCGACCAGCTTTTGCAAGGAACCTTCCGGCCCCGGCTGCATCCCGGCCTGCATCATCAGGAAGGCGCGCTTGGTGATCGAATCGAGCCCGGCACGCATCGCGTGGTTGCGGGCGATCGCGCTGCGCACGCGGCCATCGCCGAGCGCCGGGCGGCCGCCCACTTCGATGTGCCGCGCCAGCTTGACGAATTCATCGAGGTGCGGGCCGAACCCGCCGCTGTCGGTCGCGATGTAGCGTTCGATCATCAGCGTGTGCAGCGCCACGCCGAACCCGCCGCCGACCGCGCCAAGGCGCTGCGAATCTTCAAGCCGCACATCATCGAAGAACACTTCGTTGACGTGGCTGTCACCGCCCGCCAGCTTGATCGGGCGCACGTCGACGCCCTTGCCCTTCATGTCGAGCCAGAAATAGGTCAGGCCCTTGTGCTTCTCGACATTGGGATCGCTGCGGGTGACGATCACGCCATAGTCGCAATACTGCGCCCACGAAGTCCAGATCTTCTGGCCGTTCATCTTCCAGCCGTTGCCATCGGGCTCGACCCGGGTGCGCAGGCCGGCAAGGTCCGAGCCGCCCGCCGGTTCCGAAAACAGCTGGCACCAGATTTCCTCGCCGCGCAGCGCCTTGCGGACGCGTTCCTTCACGAAGTCGCGGTCTTCGCAGTAATGCATCATGATCGGCACCGGCATGCCGAGCGAAATGCCGAAGAACTGCACCGGCATGCCGAACTGCATTTCCTCGGCATCGAAAGTGATCTTGTGGAGATGCGAAAGGCCCTGACCGCCAATATCGACCGGCCAGTTGATCCCGGCAAAGCCGGCATCGTGCTTGGCAGCCATATATTCGCGGCCAAGCGCGAGATCCTGCTCCACGGTGTTGCCGGCGCGGGCTTCGCGGGCATATTTGGGCGCCATCTTTTCGAGGAAGGCGCGCGCGCTCAGGCGATAGGCTTCAAGATCGCTCATGCTGCTTCTCCCGTCAGCTGGTCAACCAGCAGGTCTTCCCAGAAATAGAGGTTGCCGGTTTCCACCGCGAGGCTGCGCGCGCGGCGCATGTGGAGGTGCAGGCCCAGCTCCCAGGTCACCCCGATCCCGCCGTGGATCTGCACGCAGTCACGCGAATTGGTGTCATAGGCCTCGGTCGCGGCGATCCGCGCATCGGCGGCGGCGAGCAGGAAGCCCGGCTGGCCTTCGCTGGCGGCGGCATGGATGCAATTGGCGCGGGCCACTTCGACCAGACCGTACATTTCGGCAATGCGGTGCTTGATCGATTGGAACGCACCGATCAGCTGGCCAAAGGCCTTGC
Source organism: uncultured Novosphingobium sp. (assembly GCA_937996535.1). GTDB lineage: Bacteria > Pseudomonadota > Alphaproteobacteria > Sphingomonadales > Sphingomonadaceae > Novosphingobium. The sequence continues at coordinate 5,995 of CALKVF010000004.1, forward strand.
GGGTCAGCGCATAGTCGCGCGCGGTGTGGAGCAGGGCTTCGGCCCCGCCGACCTGTTCATGCGCGGTGACCACCGCCATGCGGGCGAGCACATCGAGCGCGAGCGCGCGGGCCGCGTTGCCTTCGGCAAGGACGCTGGCCGGGGTGCCAGCAAAGGTCACATCGGCATAGAGCCGGGTGTTGTCATAGCTCGGCACGGCCTTGCGCGATACACCGGCCAGTTCGGCCAGCACCAGCACCGGCTTACCGCCAGCATTGGCCCAAACCACCGCGACATCGGCGGTGATCGCGCCGGGAACCGCGGGCTTGGTGCCGGTCAGCTTGCCATCGGCGAAGGTGACGCCGGCCGCCGGGGGCAGCGCGGCATTGCCTTCGGCAAAGGCCACCGTGCCAAGCGCCTCGCCGCTGGCGAGCTTGGGCAGCCACTGGGCCGCCAGCACGGCATCGCCGCCGTCAATCAGCGCGCGGGCCGCGCCATAGCCAAAGGTCAGAAACGGAGCGCCAGCCGTGGCCGCGCCGGTTGCCTGAGCCACGAGGCCCAGTTCGGTCAGCCCCAGGCCAAGCCCGCCGTGTTCCTCGGGAATGGCCAGCGCGGTCCAGCCCTGCTCAACCGCGGTATCCCAGAACGGCTGGTCGGCTTGACCCACCTGTTCCAGCAGCCCGAGCAGGCGGTCCTTGGACATGCGCGCATCCAGCACGCGGCGCGATTCAGTGGCAATGGCCTGTTGGCCCTCGTCGTACAGGATCGACATGGACGATTCTCTCCCTTTATCGCGACCGGTTTAACCGAACGATTAAGATTGGCAATCGTCCTTTGCGTCATTCCTCCGGGCGGCGGCGCTGGAGGCCCGAACGCTTGCAGCTGGCGACCAGTTCGCCGCGCTGGTTGAAGGCCTGATGCAGGAAGGTGACAATCCCGGCATCGGGCCGCGATTTGGAGCTGCGCAGTTCGAGCACTTCGGTGACGATGTTCAGCGTATCGCCCACGAACACCGGCTTGGGGAAGCGCACCTCGTCCCAGCCCAGATTGGCAACCGCGGTGCCCAGCGTGGTGTCACCCACGCTGACCCCGACCATCAGCCCGAGGGTGAAGCACGAATTGACCAGCACCCGGCCATATTCGCTGTCCTTCATGTATTCGGCATCAAGGTGCAGCTGCGCCGGGTTGTGGGTCAGCGTGGTGATCAGGAGGTTGTCGGTTTCGGTCACGGTCCGGCGGATCGCGTGATCGAAGCGTTGCCCCACTTCCAGTTCGTCAAACCACAGTCCGGCCACGTCCATTCCCCTTCGCCTGAGCGGCGTCGAATAAACATACGTATGCCGCTGGACAAGTGCGCGGCTCGCGCCATGACTTGCGCCCCTAAGCCGCCCCGCAGCAAACAGGCGGGCGGCACCGTTACGGGGGAGACGACAATGGCAGCGCCGATCACGGCATCCACACCGGCATCCGGCGAAGACCAGGGCCACATCGACGCGCCGGAGCTGCGCCTGTTTGTGATGGCGCTGTTCTTCATCTTCGGGGGGATCACGAGTCTCAACGACGTGATCATTCCCAAGCTGAAGGAGCTGTTCACGCTCAACTACACCCAGGCGATGCTGGTGCAGTTCTGCTTCTTCACCGCCTATGGCGTGGTCGGCATTCCGGGCGCGCGGCTGGTCAAGCGGATCGGCTACATGCGCGGCGCGGTGGCCGGGCTGCTGACCATGATGGTCGGCTGCCTGCTGTTCATCCCCGCCTCCAAGGGCGCGGCCTATCCGCTGTTCCTGTTCGCGCTGTTCGTGCTCGCGAGCGGGGTGGTGATCGTCCAGGTGGTGACCAATCCGCTGATCTCGCTGCTCGGGCCGGCCAAGACCACTCACAGCCGCCTGACCTTTGCCCAGGCGTTCAATTCGCTGGGCACGGTGGTGTTCCCCAAGGTCGGCGCGGCGCTGATCCTGGGCGGACTCGCCGCGGTTTCGGCCAGCCAGCTGAGCGGTGCAGACCTCGATGCCTACCGCGTTGCGGAAACCCGCACGGTGGTGAACACCTACATGGGCCTTGCGGCGGCGTTGGCCGTGGTGGCAGGCGTGGTCTGGGCCAACCGCAACCGGCTCAAGGGCGAACGCCACGAGCCCAGCTCGCTCGCGGGCGGGCTGGCGCTGCTGCGGGAAAAGCGTTTCGGCTTCGGCGCGGCCTGCATCTTCCTTTACGTCGGCGCGGAAGTGGCGATCGGCTCGCTGATCGTGAACTACCTCCAGCAGCAGTCGGTGCTGGGGATCGACCAGTCGGCCGCGGGCGCCTTCATCCCCTGGTACTGGGGCGGCGCGCTGCTCGGGCGGTTCATCGGCTCGGCCGTGCTGCGGATGATCAGCCCGGGCAAGGTGCTTGCGAGCTGCGCGCTCGGCGCAATCGCGCTGCTCGCGATTTCGGCAGGGACGACCGGCCAGCTTGCCGCGTGGAGCCTGCTGGCGATCGGGCTGATGAATTCGATCATGTTCCCGACGATCTTCAGCCTCGCTTGCGAAGACCTCGGCAAGCGTGCCGCCGATGGCTCGGGGGTCATCAATGTCGCGATCTTCGGCGGCGCGGTGATCCCGCTGCTGACCGGCGGCATCGCCGACCTTACGGGCAACCTCACCGCCGCGCTGGCCCTGCCCGCGCTGTGCTATGCCGCCATCGCCGCTTTCGGGCGCTGGACGGCCAGCCATCAGGCGGCCAACGCCTAAACCCGGATCAGGCCCGGCCCGTCTCGCTTGCGAGCAGGGCCGGGTCGATTCCCTCGGCCCGCCAGGCCGCGCGCCAGCGCAGCGCAGCGGGCGTATCGAACACCACCTCGCGGTGCCCAGCGGCAGCAAACCAGCCGTGCTGGCGCATCTCGCCATCGAGCTGCCCCGCGCCCCATCCGGCATAGCCCAGCGCGACCAGCCAGCGGCTTGGCCCGGTGCCCGCCGCGATCGCGCGCAGCACCTCAAGCGAACCCGTCAGGCAGCCCAGCGGCCCGGCATCAAGCGTGCCCGGCGCTGACCAATCGGGCGTGTGCAGCACGAACCCGCGCTGCTGCTCGACCGGGCCGCCCAGCAGCACTTCGCAATCGGGCGCGCCCCCGGGATCGATCCCGACATCTTCAAGCAGCGCGTGGAGCCGCAGCAGCGGATGGACTTCGCCCAGCCCGATGCCCAGCGCGCCTTCGCCGTCGTGGACGAACATCGCGATCACCGCGTGTTCGAACCGCGGATCGCCCATTCCGGGCATGGCCAGCAGCAGCCGGCCAGCAAGATAGCTCGCCTCGGTCATTGCCCGCCAGTCTAGCCCAGCAAGGCGGTCGGCTCAATCAGTCGCGCGGCAGCAGGTGCTTTTGCACCTTGCCCGAAGCCGTGCGGGGGATCGCATCGGTGATCACCACGCTGGCGGGCACCTTGAACTTGGCGAGCCGCGCGGTGCAGTGCGCGGTAATGTCGTCTGCCGTGAGGGCAGAGCCCGGCTTGAGGATGATGAAGGCCCGGCCCACTTCGCCCCAGCGCTCGGACGGCACGCCGATCACGGCGGCTTCGGCAATGTCGGCCAGTTCGGCAATCGCGGCTTCAACTTCGGCCGGATAGACGTTTTCCCCGCCCGAGATGTACATGTCCTTCTTGCGGTCGACGAGGTAGAAGAACCCGTCTGCATCCTGCAGTGCGGCATCGCCGGTCTTGAACCAGCCATCGTGGAACGCCTTGGCAGTCAGCTCGGGCTGGTTCCAGTAACCCGGGGTTATCGACGGCCCCTTGAGCCACAGTTCGCCGGTTTCGCCCTGGGCGACATCATTGTCGTCCTCGTCGACGATGCGGGTCTGCACCGCGATCAGCGGCAGCCCGCAGCTGCCGGCCTTGGCGATCAGCCGGTCAACGTCGTGCACCGGCATGGCGAAGTTCGATCCGGTCTCGCTCATCCCGAAGCCGTCCGAGAAACGGATCCCGGCATGGGCGAAGCGTTCGACCTGCGCCTTGGGATTGGGCGCGCCGCCGGTGACATACATCTTGAGCCCGTGGAACTTCTCGGCCGCGAAATCGGGATGCTGCCACAGCATTGTCGCCATCTGCGGCACCGAGAAATAGTGCGTGATGCCAAGCTCGGGATCGCCGATCCGGGCAATGGTCTTGTCCGGCACGAAGCCCGCGGACACCCACACCGTCCCGCCCGACACGATCGGCACGCGCGCCGCGGCAAACAGCCCGGCAGTGTGGAACATCGGCATGTCGCACAGGAACACGCTTTCGTGGCTGACCAGGCTGCCCAGCGCAAAGTTGATCGGCCCCCAGAAGGCATTGGCGCAGGTGATGATCACGCCCTTGGGCCGCCCGCTGGTGCCCGAGGTGTAGAGCAGGGTCATCGGCTCGTCCCAGCCGCGCCGTGCATCGGCCGGCGCGCGGGTGCCGGGCTCGCCCAGCCCTTCAAGCTCGCTCAGCAGCAGGGTCTGCGCGCCCGCATCAGGCACGGTGAAATCGGCATCGTGGAACACCAGCGCCGGCTCGGCATCGGCCATGAGCGCGGCGATCTCGGCCTGAGCGAGGCGCCAGTTATAAGGCACGAAAATCGCCCCGGCGCGCTCGCAGGCATATTGCAGCACCAGCATGTTGGGATGGTTCTTGGCCAGAGCCGCAACGCGCGCGCCGCTGGCGCTGCCAAGCTGGCCCACCAGCCAGGCCGCCGCCCGGTCGATCGCCGCATCGAACTGGGCCCAGGTCCAGGTGCGCCCGGTTTCGCAGCACCCCACCGCAATGCGCTGCGGCATGGCTGCGGCATGAGTGCGAACCGGATCGATGATGATCGACGACATGAAGCTGGGCCTTCCTCTCAAGCTATGCCGCGTAATCCGCGCGCACGATATGGGGCGTGGAATAGCCGCAATAATGCTATGGTCAATAACAATCTAGCGCAAGGCACTCCCGCCTAAGGTAATGCGCGGAGTAGCCCCGTTCAGCGTCGTTAACCCTGCCAGACTTAAGAATTCGCTCAGGCACTTCGGGCTTCGCGCAATTCCATGTCCACCCGCTCAATCACATCGCTCTGCTGGCGCATGGTGCTGGCGCTGGCATTCTGGTGCTGCGGCCTGGCGCCTGCCCATGCCGCCAACTGCTATGGCGCGGCTTCACGCGGAACCACCGGCCCGGCTGACTGGCAGACCTATTGCTGGCTCGACCTGACCTCGTTCAGCGATGCCACCGCGCGATCGACCACCGGGCAAGCACTCAGCTTCACGCTTTCGGATGGCAGCACGCTGTCGTTCAAGATCAAGATCACTGGCCCCACGCTCACCGCCGCGACAACGCCATCGTGGGGCGGGGCAGCGGTCGGCAATACCGCGTTCCTCGGCATTCCCGGCAAGCCCGCGCTGTACATGGCCGCCCCCGGCACCACCACGGCCACGCTTTCGGAAATCACGCTCACCCCGCCGCCCGGCAACTCCACCGCGAGTTCCTACATGCTGGTCGTCGGAGACGCCGAATCGAGCAACGGCGGCGAATCGCTCGACTATGTGACCAATGGCGGCAGCTGGACCGAACTCGACCGGGCCGGTCCGATCTCCGGCTCGACCTACCCGACCATCACCGGGCTGGGCACGACCAGCGTGCATCAGGCCGGCGTCGATGGCTCGGTCGGGGCATTTATTCTGGGCACCAGCAGTCCGACCACCACCACGGTCACGATGAGCACCGGCGGCCTGCAAGGAGTGATGTTTGCCATCCGTTATGCCTCGCTCAGCCTCGATCTGGCAATTAGCGGCGCGCGGGCCGATGCGGCGGACCAGTTCCGCTATGACATCAAGACCACCGCCAGCGGCACGGTGCTGGCCACCAATGTTTCGAGCGGCGCCGGGCTTGGCCCGTTTTCGGCGGCCACGCTCAATGCCTCGTCCGCGCTGTCGCTGACCTTGGCGCAGCGCATGGAAACCGGATCGGTCAGCCCGCTGGCGAACTACCTCTCGACGCTCAGATGCTACAACACCGTCACCGGGGCGACGACCGGCCTGCCCAACGGCCTCGCCACCACCAGCTACGATTTCGGGCCGCTCAACTTTGGCGATTTCATCACCTGCAGCTTCACCAACACCCCGCACCCGCATCTCAAGCTGGTGAAGGCGCTGGGCGCAGGCGGGCGGCAATATGGCACCGACCAGTTCACCCTCGCGATCCGCAGCGGCGGCAGTGCCGTGGCCACCACCACGACCACCGGAACCGGCAGCACGCTGGGCAATGCCGCCACGGCGATGACCAAGCTGACGGCAGGCAGCACCTATAACGTTTCGGAAAGCGCCTCGGGCACGACCTCGCTCGACCAATATCTTGCGGCGCTGAGCTGCAGCAACGCCAATTCCGCCTCCAGCACGGCCCTGCCCACCGCCCCCGGCGGCAGCGTCACCATGCAAATGGGCGATGTGGTGACCTGCACCATCACCAACACCAAGCGCGCACCCAACGCGACGCTCTACATCTCCAAAAGCTCGACCATCACCGCCGATCCCGTGAACGGGGCCACCCTGCCCAAGGCGATCCCCGGCAGCACGGTGCGCTACAGTGTCACCGTCTGGAATACGGGCCCTGCCACCACCGACATGAACACCGTGCTGATCGTCGATACACTGCCCACCACGCTCAGCGTGGGCAGCGCGGCCAATCCGCAGTTCCTTGAAGGCAGTGTGCCCAGCACCCTGGCCTTTACCGCCAGCGACACAGCCTATTCATCGGCCAGCACCCCGCCCGCCAGCTTTGCTGCGTGCACCTACACCCCCACCGCGCAATACGATCCGCTGGTGCGCTATATCTGCATCAACCCCAAGGGGACGATGGCCGGTTCGACCGGCACCCCGCCGAGCTTTACCGTGACATTCGCGGCTCGGGTGAACTAGGATCGGCGCCGGCCCCATCGCGCCGGCCCCATTGCAGCGTCCCGTTTGATCCGGTGGTTGCATCGGTGCAGATAATTTGTATGCCTTGCCTACTAATTTGGCTAAGCTGCCGCCAACAAGAATCGCCTTTGGAGAGGGATCACCCATGAACGACATGACGACGATCGACCGTACGCAGCGCGCTTATTCGCCCGCCGCACAGGCCTTCCTCGCGCGCAAGCCGGCGCTGTTCATCAACAACGAATGGGTAGCTTCAAGCCACGACGCCGTGATCGATGTCGAAGATCCCTCGTCGGGCAAGATCGTCGGCCAGGTGGTCGATGCCTCGGACAAGGATGTTGATCGGGCCGTTGCCGCCGCCCGCGCCGCATTTGACGATGGCCGCTGGTCGAACCTGCCGCCGATGGTGCGCGAACGCACCATGATCCGCCTCGCAGACCTGATCGAAGCCAATGCCGACGAACTGGCCGAGCTTGAAGCGATCGACAACGGCAAGCCCAAGGGCATGGCCGGCGCGGTCGACGTGCCGGGTGCGGCCAGCCACATCCGCTTCATGGCCGGCTGGGCCAGTAAGGTGAACGGCGAAGTCGTGCAGCCCTACACCATGCCCAATGGCACGGTGTTCGGCTACACCAAGAAGGAGCCGGTCGGCGTCTGCGTCCAGATCGTGCCGTGGAACTTCCCGCTGCTGATGGCCTGTCTCAAGATCGCCCCGGCGCTGGCCGCTGGCTGCACCACGGTGCTCAAGCCCGCCGAACAGACCAGCCTGACCGCGCTGCGCCTGGCCGACCTGATCGCCGAAGCCGGGTTCCCGGCGGGCGTGGTCAACATCATCACCGGCAACGGCCACACCGCGGGCGACCGCATGGTCAAGCACCCCGATGTCGACAAGGTCGCCTTCACCGGCTCGACCGAAATCGGCAAGCTGATCAACCGCAACGCCACCGAGACGCTCAAGCGCGTCACACTGGAACTGGGCGGCAAGAGCCCGGTCGTGGTCATGCCCGATGTTGACGTTGCCGCCACGGCGGCGGGCGCGGCGGGCGCGATCTTCTTCAACTCGGGCCAGGTCTGCGTGGCCGGCTCGCGCCTCTATGCGCACCGCTCGGTGTTCGATCAGGTGATCGAAGGCGTTGCTGCCACCGCCCCGTTCTGGGCACCGCGCGCTTCGCTCGACCCCGAAGCCCACATGGGCCCGCTGGTGTCGAAGGAACAGTTCGAACGCGTGATGGGCTATATCGAAGCCGGCAAGCGTGACGGCGCCAGCGTGGCAATGGGCGGCGATGCCGCTGCAGCCGACGGCGGTTACTACGTGAACCCGACCGTACTGGTCGACGTGAACCCGCAAATGAGCGTCGTGCGCGAGGAAATCTTCGGCCCCGTCGTCGTCGCCCAGCGTTTCGACGACATCGACGAGGTCGCCCGTGAAGCCAACAACACGTGCTTCGGCCTGGGTGCAGGGATCTGGACCAAGGACGTTGCGACCATGCACAAACTGGCCAGCAAGATCAAAGCCGGCACCGTGTGGGGCAACTGCCACGCCGTGATCGACACCGCCCTGCCGTTCGGCGGGTTCAAGGAATCCGGGATTGGCCGCGAACAGGGCCGTCAGGGGATCGAGGCCTACCTCGAAACCAAGACGGTCATCGTCCAGCTGTAAGAACAGGTGAGCGCGCCGCATCTGACTGTCGACGATTTTCGTCGTTCGCTGGAGCCCGAGGCTCTCGCCACAGTCGATGCGCTGCGCGGCCTGGTTCGCAAGGCGCAGCCCGAAGCCGAAGAGCATATCAAGTGGAATGCTCCGAGTTTCGTGTTCCGGGGCGAAGATCGGATCACCCTGGGCCTCGACAAGACCGGCCACGTCAGGGTGGTGCTGCATCGCGGCGCGAAGGCCAAGTCCGTTGCCGGCTTCACCTTTGCCGCCCCGACCGACCTGGTGAAATGGCCCGCCGCCGATCGCGGGGTGATGATGTTTTCCAATGCGGGCGAAGTATCGCTGCGCGCAGATGAAATCGGCGACCTGTTTGGTCGCTGGCTGGAGATCCAATGACTATCGACCTTACCAAGATCAAAGCCATCGACGTTCACGTTCACGCCGAGGTTTCGTGCCACGATCCCGAAGACCCGGTGATGGGCCAGTTCTTCGATGCCGCCAGCGCCTATTTCAAGGCTCCGCGCGAACGCCCCAAGATGCCGGAAATCGCCGAGATCTACCGCGAGCAGCAGATCGCCTTCTGCATGTTCACGGTCGACTGCGAGAGCGGGATCGGCGCCAAGCGCGTGTCGAACTACGAAGTGGCCGAATTCGCCGCCAAGAACGACGACATCTGCATCCCCTTCGCCTCGATCGACCCGCACAAGGGCAAGCTCGGCGCCCGCGAGGCCCGCGATCTGGTCGAGAACTGCGGTGTGAAGGGCTTCAAGTTCCACCACATCATGCAGAACATCGAGCCCGCCGCGCAGGTGGGCTACGCGATCTATGAAGTGATCAACGAATACAAGCTGCCCGCGATCTTCCACACCGGCCATTCCGGCATGGGCACTGGGATGCGCGGCGGCGGCGGCGTGAAGCTCAAGTATGGCCAGCCGATGCTGGTTGACGATGTGGCGGTCGATTTCCCCGACATGAAGATCATCCTCGCGCACCCGTCGTGGCCGTGGGTCGATGAAAGCCTGTCGATGGCGCTGCACAAGGACAACGTGTTCATCGACCTGTCGGGCTGGTCGCCCAAGTATTTCGCGCCGCAGATCATCCAGTATGCCAACACCCAGCTCAGGAAGAAGATGCTGTTCGGCAGCGACTTCCCGCTGATCCACCCGCAAAAGTGGATCGATGCGGCGCTGCAGGTCGGCTTCAAGGAAGACGTGCTGCCGGGCATCATGAAGGACAACGCCGCGCGCGTCCTCGGCCTCGCCTGAGGACCGCGGCGATGGACTTCACGGGGCGCCATGTCGTCATCACCGGCGCGTCGACCGGGATCGGACGGGCCACCGCCGACCGGATCGCCGCGCTGGGCGGCAGCGTCACGCTGATCGCGCGCCGCGCCGAGCTGCTCGAAGCGGCCTGCCAGGAACTGGGCGGCAGCGCCAAGTGGGCCGCCGCCGACGTGGGCGACAAGGCCCAGCTGATCGCCGCGCTGGATAGTGCGGCAGCACAGAACGGCCCGATTGACGCACTGTTCCTCAATGCCGGGACCGGCGGCGCCTTTGCCCCCGTCGAAGCCTATCGCGATGATACGTTCGACACGGTGCTGGCGGTCAATCTCAAGTCGCCGTTCTGGGCGATCGCCCATGTCATGCCCGGCATGGCCGAGCGCGGGCGCGGGGCTATCCTGGTGACCGGCAGCCTTGCCTCCGAGCGCGGGATGGCGGGCAATGTCGGCTATGTTGCCTCGAAGCACGCGGTGCTGGGCCTTGCCCGCGCCGTGGCGCTGGAAGGCGCGCCGCGGGGCGTGCGCTGCAACTGCATCATTCCGGGGTTCATCGAAACCCCAATGCTGGATCAGCTGCCGCCCGATGCGATGGCCGCGATGGCCGCCGCCACCCCGCAGGGCCGCACCGGCAAATCACACGAACTCGCCGCCGTCGCGGCCTTCCTGCTGTCCGATGATGCCAGCCACGTGACCGGGCAATCGCTCGCGGTCGATGGCGGGGTGCTGGGCACGCTCAGGATCTAGAACACAAGAATTTGGGAGAGAGTAATGGACCTGAAATACTACCACGCCGAACCGCTGGCGAACTCGCTGAAGTCGATGGTGCCCCTGAAGGAAAAGGGCCTCGCCTACGAAAGCATCTATGTCGATCTGCACAAGTTCGAGCAGCATCAGCCGTGGTTCGTCGCGGTCAATCCCGAAGGCCAGGTTCCGGTGCTGGACCATGATGGCGCGATCATCACCCACACCACGGTGATCAACGAATATCTGGAAGACGCCTTCCCCGACGCCCAGCCCGCCGATGGTCCGCTGCGTCCGCGCGACCCGGTCGGCGCGGCGCGGATGCGCTATTGGAACAAGTTCGTTGACGAGCACGTGATGAACTTCGTCTCGATGCATGGCTGGCACCGCATGGTCGGGATCATCGCCCGCAACATCGAAAACGGCGAATTCGAAAAGCTGATGGAAAGCATCCCGCTGCCCGACCAGCGCAAGAAGTGGATGACCGCGCGCTCGGGCTTTTCGGACGCGGACCTCGCCAACGCCGTCGAGAAGATCGTCTATGCGCTGGTCAAGGTCGAAGGCCAGCTGGGCCAGACCAAGTGGTTGGCGGGCGATAGCTACAGCCTGGCCGACATCAACTTCTACTCGCACTGCGGGATGATGGTCGAACGGATGTTCCCCGAACTGGAGGTCGCGGCCAAGTATCCCCGCCTGGTCGAATGGCGCGAGCGTGTCACTGCGCGCCCGGCCGTTGCCGCTGCGCTCAAGAGCGAAGACCGCACCACCCCGGGGCTGCGCACATGGTCGGGCGACCGGTAAGCACATGGCCGGTTTCGTTCTGATTCACGGCAGCTGGCATGGCGGGTGGTGCTTCGATGAAGTCACCCGCCGGCTCGAAGCTGCCGGGCATACCGTTGTTTCGCCAACGCTGCCCGGGATGGGCGGCGATGAAGCGACCTTGCGCGCCGTGACGCTGGAAGGCTGGGGCGCCTTTGCGGCAGAGGAATGCCGCAAGCTCAAGGACCGGCTCGGCGGCGCACCGGTGGTGCTGGCCGGCCATTCGCGCGGCGGGATCGTGATCTCAACCGCGGCGGAAACCGACCCGTCCGCGATGGACGCGCTGGTCTATATCTGTGCGATGATGCTGCCTTCGGGCATGAGCCGGGCCGAGTTCAAGGCGCATGAAGAGCCGACCCCCGATTTCGACGCGCTGATTGCGCCCATTGCGGGCGGTGCAGGCACGATGGTCGATGCTGCGCGGGCTGCGCCGGTGTTCGCCCAGCTGTCCCCGCCGGACCTGGTCGCCGCCGCACTGCCCCGCCTGCTCGCCGAACCGCACGGGCCGCGCTCGACCAAGCTGCACCTCACCGCAGAGCGTTGGGGCAGCATCCCGCGCACCTATGTCGAAACGCTGCATGACCGGACCATCCCGATCGCCAGCCAGCGGCTGATGCAACGCTTCTCACCGGGGGCAAAAGTGGTCACGCTCGATGCTGACCATTCGCCCTATCTCAGCACCCCTGATGAACTCACCGCGGCCCTGATCGCCGCCATTCCCGGAGCATAAGACCATGAAGCAGCGCGGCAAGGGATACGAAATTGCGCTGCTCCTGGTGCTGACCCTGGCGAATGGCGTGGTCGCCTTTGACCGGCTCGCGGCGACCTTCCTCTCGCCCTACATCGTGGCCGACCTCAAGCTCGACAATGCCCAGCTCGGGCTCTTGGCGGGCGCGCTGTCGGGCGCGGTGGCGATCAGTTCGTTCCTGGGCGGGCAGCTGGCGGATCGCACCGGGCGGCGCAAGGCGCTGCTGATCGCCTGCACGCTGGTGTTCTCGCTCGGCTCGGCCGCGGGCGGCTTTGCGCTGGGCTTTGCCAGCCTGTTTGCCGCGCGCTTCATGCTGGGGCTGGCCGAAGGGCCGATGGTTCCGGTCAGCCAGACGGTGATGGTCGAAACCTCGGCGCCCGAACGGCGCGGGTTCAACATGGGCGTGATGCAGATGGCCGGCGCGTTCCTGCTGGGCGCGATGGCCGGGCCGATCGTGGCAACCCAGATCGCCGACGTGCACGGCTGGCGCAGCGCGTTCTTCCTTTCGGCCGTGCCCGGCGCGGTGCTGGCGCTGCTGATGATGGTGCTGGTCAAGCCCGACCGCGCGGTGGTGCGTGCCTCTGGCGAAGCGGCGCCCAGCCTGATCGGCGCGCTGCGCCAGTTGCTGGGCATCGCCAACATGCGCGCCGCCCTGATGGTCGCCGCGCTGTTCACCGCATGGCTGGTGCTGCAGAACGTGTTCCTGCCGGTCTATCTTACCAGCGCCAAGGCCCTGCCCGCCGCGACGATGGGCAAGGTGTTGTCGATGGGCGGGATCGCCGGGGTGATCGGCGGCGCGGCCCTGCCGCTGCTGAGCGACCGGATCGGGCGCAAACCGGTGGTGATCGGAGCCTGTCTGGCCGGACTGATCGCGCCTGCCGCGATGTTGCTGCTGCCGCCCGATCCGTTGCTGCTGGGCGCCGCGATCCTGCTCGGCTGGCTGCCGCTGGGGATTGCCCCGCTCTATTGCGCCACGATCCCCACCGAAAGCGTGCCGCCCGCGCTCGCCACCAGCGCGGTGGGTCTGGCGATGGGCACGGCGGAGCTGCTCGGCGGCGTGCTGGC
>CALKVF010000005.1 GCA_937996535.1 uncultured Novosphingobium sp.
TCGGCAACTGGTGCGCACAGTCCGGCACTGGTAAGCCAAGGCAAGATTGCGGCCGTCATCGCCGCTCGTCCTGCCGAACGTCGGCAGATGCTCGAAGAGGCAGCAGGCATCGCCGGGCTTCACGTGCGCCGCAAGGATGCCGAGCAAAAGCTGCGGGCAACCGAAGCCAACCTCGCCCGACTTGAAGATATCATGGGCCAGCTTGACCAGCAGATCGCTTCGTTGCGACGGCAAGCCCGGGCGGCGGAACGCTATATCGGCTTGTCGGATCGCATCAGGCTGGCGGAAGCGCGGCTGGTATTCGCCCGCTGGCGCGATGCCGCCGCTGCGGCCGATGCGGCCCGCGCCGAGGCACTTTCCGCCGAAGTTCGGGTGATCGAAACCCAGGCCGCAATGAAGCTGGCGCAAGACAATCAGGCAGAAGCGGCACAACGCCACACCGAAGCGCGCGACGAACTGGCTGATCGGCGCGATGATGCCACTGCGCACGGCCACCGACAGGCAGCGCTGACCAGCCAGCTTGAAGCTGCAGAACAACGCCTGCGTGATCTGGACCGCCAGCGGCTCCGTCTGGAAGAAGACCGTGGCGATGCCGATCGCCTGACACATGATGCCGCAGCAGCGCTGGCTCGGCTGGAAAAAGAACTGGCCGAGGGCCTTGCAGCACTCGCTCGGGACGAGGAACAACGCCCCCGCCTTGCCGCTGCCACCGAAAATGCCGATCGGGCAGCGCGCAACGCCGAACTGGCACTGGCGCAGGCCACCGCCGCACAAGCCGGTGTCGAAGCCGAATGGCGGGTGGCGGATGCCGAACTGGCCAGTGCCCGACAGCGCCTTGCGCGACTGGATGCGGAAATCGCGAGGCAGGACGAGGCCAGAACGGCTTTGGCCCGAGAGGGCGATCCTGATCAGGCCTTGCGCGAAGCGGAAAAGGCACGCGATGCCGCTGCCACAGCCTTGATCAAAGCGCGGACCGCGTTTGACGAACAACAGGCCCGCAAGGCTGATCTCCAAACTGCACGCGATGCCACATCTGCTGCGCTTTCTGCTGCCCGCGCCGAACTGGCTGGTAAAGAGCGCGAACATGGAGCCTTGCAGCGCGATCGCGAAGCCCGCGCCCGGCAGACCAAGGCCAGTCACGGCCTTCCCGCCGCGATCGACAAGGTGCGGGCAGCGCCGGGCTATGAACGTGCGGTTGCCGCGGCACTGGGGCGCGATGCGCGATCAGGATTGGGCGCTCCTGCGAGCGATGCCGAAGGACGTTACTGGATCGGTGCCGAACCACCCAAGGCCGTGCCCAACAGCTTGTCAGACCACGTCACCAATTGCCCGCCCGAACTGGTCGCGCGGTTCGCACTGGTTCATGTTGTTGAGGTTGACGATGCGCGCAAGCTCGCGCCGGGCGAATGGTTGGTAACGCTTGGCGGCGCGCTCCGGCGTTGGGATGGCTTTGTTGCCAAGGGCGAAGGAGCGGCAGAGGCCGCCCGGCTCGAAGCGGAAAACCGGTTTGCCGCACTCGAACGCGAGCTCCCCGACAAGCAGCAGGCAGTCGCCGAAGCTGAAGCCGCCGCGCAGGCGGTGCAGGCTGAACTGGCACAATTGCAGGTGTCGGTTCTCGCCGCCGAACGCGGTGTTGCCGCGGCTGCAGATGCAGAGCGGGCCGCCTTGCGCGCGCTTGATCAGGCTGAGGCCGCCAAGGCCCGGCTAGAAGCGCGCCGCGCAGAACTCGCAGCCGCGGCTGGTGATCTGGCGGAGCAACGCCGTCAGGCAGAGGTCGAACTGGCGGATGCAGAGGAACGCCGGACCGCGCTCCCCGATCCCGCCAGTGGCCGGGCCCAACTGGTTGCCGCGCAAGCCAAGCATGACGCTGCGCGTCAGGCCATGCAATCGACCATCGCGGCGCTGGCTGCGCACGATCAGGCGCTGGCGGTTGCTCGTGAACGAACTTCTGCGCAACGGGCCGACATCACCGGATGGCAGGCGCGCGCGGGCGAGGCGGCGAGTCGGCTTGCTGCCATGTCGCGCCGGTTTGAGGAGATCGAGGAGGAGCGCGCAATCGTTGCTGCGAAGCCTGCCGCACTGATGCGCGAAATCGAGGACGGTGATGCCGTTCGCACCCGGCTGGCCGGGGAGCTTGCCAAGGCAGAAGCTGCGGTTGCCGAGGCGAGCGAAGCCGCGCGACTTGCTGATACGCAATTCGCAACCGCTAACGAGGCCCTTGCCAGTGCGCGCGAAACCCGCGCCGGTGCCGTTGCCCGCGCGGAAAATGAGGAAGCCCGACGCAGCGAGATGGCAGCGATTTCCGGCGAACGGTTCCAATGCCCACCGCCGCTGCTACCCGAGCGCTATGGCTTCGCAAGCGATACCGTTTCCGCGGCGCTGGACGAATCCACCGCGCATGACCGGTTGGTTGCCGAGCGCGAACGCATCGGACCGGTCAATCTCGTCGCCGCTGAAGAGCTGAAGGCAACGGAAGAGCGCCACGGCACAAGCATAGCCGAGCAAGCCGAACTGGCTGAAGCGGTGAACCGGCTACGTGGTTCGATCGGCAATCTCAATCGCGAAGGGCGCGAGCGCCTGCGCGCCGAGCTCGCGCTCCTGCACGAGGCGGCCTACGGCTCGATGCTGCGCCGCCGTCGCCGCGAGCACCACCTCGCCGCGGCGCGGGTGCTGGCAGCTCGATCCCGGTCATCTGCGCGCCAGTCTAGCGGCGCGGTTGTCCACATGGCAACGAAACGCAACACGGGTTGTCCACATTCGCTATCGTGAATCGAACGTCCGTTCTATTTGGAGCCAGCCGTGATCGAGGCCCGTCCCGACTCCCCCAGCGACGCCATCGAGCCGCTCGTCGAGCTTTTGCCAAAGGAGCTGCTCGCGCCCGACCAACCGATCGCGCAGCTCCTCGGAGTGATGCGCGAGTGCGCCGAGCAGGTGGCGCGCCTCACGAAGCTCGCCACCGACCTCCTCGACCTCTCGCGCCTCGAGACCGGTGCCGTCCGGGCCCACCACCACTCGATCGACCTGCTCGACGCCGTCGGCACGGTCATCGAAACGGTGGCCGTCGACGGGGCCGCCAAGACCG
>CALKVF010000006.1 GCA_937996535.1 uncultured Novosphingobium sp.
TGATGATGATGAGCCCGACGATCGTGTCGCTGCCTTTCAAGCTGCTGCTGTTCGTGCTGGTCGATGGCTGGGCGCTGCTGATGGGCAGCCTCGCTGCAAGTTTCGGGTGATACGCGATGGACGATACCGCATCCCTCCTGTCACTGGCTGACCGTATGCTGTGGGTGACCGCACTGGTCGCCGCCCCGGTTTTGCTTGCCAGTCTTGCCGTCGGCCTTGTCGTTGGGATCATCCAGGCGGCCACCTCGGTCAACGAACAGACGCTGACCTTCGTGCCCAAGCTCGCGGTTATCGCGTTGGTGCTGGTGGTGTTCGGGGCCTCGATGCTGGGGCTGGTCGGCGATTTCATGCAGGAAATCTTCGCCCAGATCGCCGGGATCACTCAGTGATCCAGCTCGATTTCGGGTTCGGCGCAGTCGAGGGCGAGCTGTGGCGGCTGGTCTTCGTGATGACCCGGATCGGCGCCGCGCTGCTGCCCGCGCCGTTCTTTGGCGCGGCCGCGGTGCCGATGCAGCTGCGCGTGGCGATCAGCGCCGCGATCGCGGTGCTGGTCTGCGGCTGGGTGCCGGTCCAGACCCCGGCCCAGCTGATCTCGCTTGCGGGGCTGCTGGCAGTGGCGGGCGAAGTGCTGGTCGGCCTCGCGCTCGGCTTTGTGCTGCAATTGTCCTTCGCCGCGCCGATCATTGCCGCCGAACAGATCGGCGGGGCGATGGGCATGTCGATCGCCACGACCTCCGACCCGCTGAGCGGCGCGCACTCGCCCGCGCTCGGGCAATATTTCACCGTGCTGCTCTCGGTCATCTTCCTCGGCCTTGGCGGGCACCTCACCTGGCTGCACCTTGTGATTGACAGCTACGGCGCCCTGCCGCCGGGCGCAGCGTGGCTTTCGCCCGCAAAGCTGGAGATGATCGCCGGCTTCGCCGCGCAGATGTTCGTCGCCGCCGTCGCCATCGCGCTCCCGGTCACGCTGGTCCTGCTGCTGGTCCAGCTGGTTTCGGGCGTGCTCAGCCGCTCGGCCCCGGCGCTCAACCTGTTTTCGCTGGGCCTGCCCGCCGGCGTCCTCGCCGGGATCGCCGCCCTGATCGCCGCCGCCCCGCTGGTCGCCGAGCAGTTCGCCGACCTCTCCGCCGAAGCCCTGACCCACGTTGAAATGGTGATCGCGCGGTGAGCGAGGAAAAGACGCTAGCCCCAACCGAAAAGCGCAAACGCGACGCCGCCCTCAAGGGAGACGTGCTGCGCTCGCGCGAACTGGCCACGGCAGTTGCGGTGCTGGTGGGCGCGGCTTGGCTCAAGTTCGCGGGGCCGTGGCTGCTCCAGGCCCTGGCCCAAGGCGCCCGCGCAGGGCTCACCTGGGACCGCGCCGCGATCGAGGATTTCTCGCCTGGCAAGGCCGCCGCCATGCTCGCCTGGACGGTGCTGCCGCCGGTGCTGCTGCTCGCCGGCAGCGTGATGCTGGCGGTCACCGGATCACAGATCGGCCTTGCTGACGGGCGCTGGGTTGGCGCCAACCTTGCGCCCAAACCATCGCGCCTCAACCCGCTGCCGGGGTTGCAGCGGATGTTCGGGCTCAACGGCTGGATCGAGGTCGGCAAGGGGCTGGCGAAAGTCGGCCTGCTCGGTGCGATCGCCTATAGCTGGAGCCGCAGCCACCTGGCCGATCTCCTCGGGCTGGGGCGCGGGGCTTCGCTGCACGGCCAGCTGGCGCTTGCCTGGGAGGCGCTGACCAGCCTGATGTTCCTGCTCGCCGGCGGGCTCGGCGTGATCGCACTGATCGATTTTCCGATCCAGTGGCTGCGCCGCTATCTGCGGCTGCGGATGAGCCAGCAGGAAATGCGCGACGAGCACAAGGAAAGCGAAGGCTCGCCCGAGAAGAAGGCCGCGATCCGCTCGCGCCAGCGCCAGTTCGCCAGCGGCGCGGTGGCCAAGGCCATGCGCGAGGCGCAGTTCGTTCTGACCAACCCGACCCACTTCTCGGTAGCGATGGCCTATGATCCGGCCAAGGCCTCGGCGCCGATCGTGCTGGCCAAGGGACGCGGCGAAAAGGCGCTGGCAATGCGCGAACTCGCCGCCGAACACGGCGTGCCGACGCTGGAATATCCCGCGCTGGCGCGTTCGGTCTATTTCACCACGCGCGAGAACCAGGTGATCCGCGAGGAGCTTTACGGCGCCGTTGCCGCGGTGCTGGCCTTCGTCTTCTCGCTCAAGCGCGGCGAGCGTCCGCGCAGCCCCGCGATCGAGGTGCCGATCGCCCTGCGCTTCGACACCGAAGGACGGCTTGACCCCCGGGCAAGTGCTTAACTTGCCGCCCCGTCTGCCGTCCTGATAGCCATGACCACGACCTCGGCCACCAGTTCCATCGTCTCGACCCTTGGCGCGGGCAGCGGGATCGACATGGCCGCGCTCGCGACCAGCTTGGCCAATGCGCAGTTCGCCAACCGGATCGATCGCAACACCACCCGCGCCGATACGGTCGATCGCCAGATTTCCGCTGCCTCGACGCTCAAGAGCCAGCTGCTCCAGCTGACCACCTCGGTGGGCGACCGGGTGCGCAGCGGCGATCTTTCGGCTCAGCCCACCATTGCCAACAGCGCCGTAGCCGTCGCCACGCGCGGCATTGCCAGCGGCAGTGGCAGTTACAGCCTTGAAGTCAGCGCACTGGCCGCGCCGCAAGTGCTGACCAGCCCGGCCTATGCCTCGGCCACCAGCGCGGCGGGATCGGGCACGCTGACCCTGCGCTTCGGCACGATGTCGGACGGCGTCTTTACCGCCACGGCCGATCGCGCGGCGCCCGAAATCACCATTCCCAGCGGGGCGACGCTCAGTGATGTCGCCCGCGCAATCAACGCGGCGGGCACCGGGGTTTCGGCCTATGTCGCCAGCGGCGCAGACGGCGCGCGGCTGATGTTCAAGGGGCAGGAAGGCGCGGCCAATGCCTTTGTGGTTGAAACCATCCCGGGCACGGGCGGCGAAGCCCTTGCCAATCTCGCCTGGACGCCTGCGGGGGATGCCGCCCGCCAGCTTGGCACCGCCGCCAATGCCACCTTCAAGCTCGACGGGCTGGAAATGACCAGCGCCTCCAACACGCTGACCGAGATCGTCCCCGGGCTCAATCTCAAGCTGACCGGCAAGAACGTCGGCGCGCCGACCCAGATCGGCTTCAGCGACACCGCCAGCGCGGTCACCACCTTCATGCAGGATCTGACCTCGGCGCTCAACGAACTGGTCGCCACGCTCAACGCCGATGTCGATCCCAAGAGCGGCGATCTCGCCCGCGACGATGGCGCGCGTGCGCTGCGCCGCGCGATGTCACAGCTGGCCGGCACCGTGATCATGCCCAATGCCGCAGCCGGCCAGCCCAGGACGCTGGCAGACCTTGGCCTTGCCACCGAACGCGGCGGCACCTTCCGGCTCGACACCACCCGGCTTTCGGCCTCGGTCAAGAGCGCGCCCGCCGCGGTTAGCGCGATGTTCACCACCGGGTTCGACGGGGTCTATTCCACGCTCGACAAGCTGGGGCGCAGCATGTCCGCCGCCAGCGATCCCGGATCGCTCGCCGGTTCGCTCGCGCGGCTGACCAAGCAGAAAACCACGCTCGCCACCGAAAAGACCGATCTGGCCGACAAGCAGGAAAAGCTGCGCCAGCAGCTCGCCACCCGCTTTGCCGGAGTCGATACCCGGGTCAGCGCATCGCAATCCACTCTGACGTTCCTGAAGGGGCAGATCGCCGCCTGGAACCACACCACCGGGAACTGACATGCAGCCCTTCCGCTCCCCCCAGGAAGCCTATCGCCGCGTCGATTTCGATGCCCGGGTCGCCGGCGCCGATGCCCGCCAGCTGGTCGCGCTGTGCTACGAACAGCTGACCGGCGCGCTCGGCAGCGCGCTCTATGCCGCCGAGAGCGGCGACAATTATCTCAAGAGCCGGTCGCTGACCCGGGCGCTGTCGGCGCTGACCGCGCTGACCATGGGAATCGATGCCGGCCAGCCGATGGCCCCCGCGCTCAACCAGCTTTACGAATCGGCGCGACGCGCGGTGCTCGACAGCGTGCTGACGTTCAATTCCAGCGAAATCGGGACGATCCGCAACGACTTCATCGAAATCGGACGCGCGATCCTTAATTGATCCGCATGGGCCAAGAAAAAGCATCGGAAGATGAGGCGGGATTCCAAATCTGAAAATACTTCATAATGGATCAATTGCTTAGACTATTGGACTAGGGGTTTTTCCTTATGTCGATAAGTGACGAATTTTACTGTGTTTATATCAGGATTGGGGAGATTGGTCCGATAATGGATCTAACTCAGGCTTATTCCCTATGCAAAAGCCAGTAAGGTTAACCCCATGACTAACCACGCTAACCTTATCCTCGTTGACAGTGACTTCCGGCGCCGGGCCGCGATCTCGCATCTGCTGTCCGAAACCGGCATCCACGTCGAACCGTTCGAGGATCTCGATGAACTGGTCACGCGCTGGCCGCGCGAAGGCGTCATCTTCGTTTACGACGATGGCCAGATCGTGGGCCGGATGATCGAACGGATGACGGATGCGGGCAACTGGCTCCCGGTCATTGCTTTTGCCGAAAGCCCTTCGACCACCCAGGTGGTCCAAGCTGTGCTCGCGGGCGCAATCGATTATCTAGACTGGCAGTTTGGCGAAGCCGAAGTGAAGCAGGCGCTCGTCGTTGCTGAAGAAAGCCACGGCACCACCGGCTCGGCCCGCCTGCGCGAAGCCATGGCCCGCAGCCGCGTGCAGAAGCTGACCAAGCGCGAGCGCGAAGTGCTGACCGGGGTGGCCGATGGCCTCTCGAACCGGATGATCGGCGAACGCCTGGCGATCAGCCCGCGCACGGTCGAAATCCACCGCGCCAACATGCTCAACAAGATGGGCGCGAACCACACCTCCGAAGCGATCCGCATCGCAATCGAAGCGTCGCTGGTCAACTGATCAAGGCCAAGGCCGCTGCCCCCGGCGGGCGGCGGCCGGCCACCTTGCCGCGCTTGGCAGTTTGGATCTGCCGCGCGGCCCGCGCCCTCCGTTAGTTCAGGCGCAGCGAAGGGCTGGTAAAGCCCATCATGTGTTCCCGCCCCAGATCCAGCGCCGGGCCGGCCAAAGCCGCCGCCAGCGCGCCGACCAGAGCCAAGGCTGCGGTTTCACCTGTGGCGCTCGCTTCCTCGCAGATGCCTTCGAAGGCGACGGTTGCCATGTGCGTGCTCGCCGGGCCGTGCGAGAGGATATAGCTTCCCCGCCCTTCGACCAGCGACAGCGCCGCCGACAGGTCTGCGCCCACCGCGATCTGGGATTCGATGCGATCAAGGCTCGGCAGGTCGGCCAGCTGGCCGCGCCACGACTTGGGTGCGGCAATCAACAGGGCGTGGGTGGCACGGACCAGCACGCTGGTCTGCGCCGGTGATGCTGCCGCACAGGCCAGGACCAGATCGGCAAGACAGGCCTGCCAGTTGCGTTCGGATTCATGCTCAAACTGCGTCATGGGTTCTATACTCCCTATGACAGGGATCTCCCTGTTGCCCGGTCGCAAGTCAACGCACCTGCAATTCCGGTTGGCCCAATACGGCACAGCACCTGCCCGCCGCATGAACGTGTAGGGGGAAGCTTTCACTTTTCCGCAAATGTTGGAAGCAGAATTATCTTTAGGTGCGCCAGCAACGCCTCGAACATGCTTGCGCCGCATAAGAAAGGGGCCCCGGGTGCCTTGCACCCGGAGCCCCAATAAGCATCCCCTCCCAGGTTTGCTTGATAGTTTAGCTTAGAACTTCACGCCTGCGGTCAGACCGTAGCGGCGCGGTTCAAGCGTGAAGAGGTTGGTGTAGTTACCCGAGGACTGGTCGGTCACGTAGAGACCGGTGATCGAGTCCTTGTTGAACAGGTTCTGCACCCATGCACGGGCATACCACTTCTTGTCCGGCCCATCGAGCTGGAGCTGGGCGTTCACCTGGGTGAAGGACGGGATTTCATTCACCGCACCACCGAAGATGTTGCCCACCGACTTGCCGGTGTAGATGAAGTCCGCACGCGGGGTCAGGGTCATGTCGCCGATCGCGGCGGCATACTGGATGCCGGCCGAGAACTTGTAGTCCGGCGCACCGGGCAGCTTATGGCCCTTGATGTTGACCGGGATACCCGACGAGTAGACCGTCACGCCGCCCAGAGCTGCCGGATCAACCGCCAGCGGACCAAGTGCGGTCAGGTTGAACGAACCCGCAGCCGCAGCCGTGAGCGCGCCGCAGACGCTGAACGCACCGGTCGAAGCGATCCCGCCGTCAGCCGGGAAGGCCGCGGTGTTCTGGAGGCCGGCGCCAGCGCGCAGACCCGGGACGATCCCGTTATTGATGAGCGCGTTGGTCTTGTTGACGAACGAGTTCACCCCGGCAACGTTACCCGTGTTCGACGCCACGGCGCAGTTCGCACCGTTGGTGATGTCCTTGATGATGACGGCATCGCTGCGGCCAGCACCAAAGTCACGCGGGTTGGACAGCATCTTGTCCTGCGACACTTCGGTATGCAGGTAGCTGGCGTTCAGGTTGAGCGTCAGCTCCCGGGTCGGGTGCAGCACCGCTTCGGCTTCGAGACCGTAGATCTTGGCATCGACGTTATCGTTGACCGAGGTACGGGCGACGATGCGCGAAAGCTGCAGACCCTTGTAGTCATAGTAGAAGCCGGTGAGGTTCAGCTGAACCTTGCCGAAGGTGTTCTTCGAACCCACTTCGAAGGCGTTGACGAATTCCGGGTTGAAGCTTTCCGGAACCGCGAACACCGGCGACAGCGGCGGGTTGATACCACCCGACTTGTAGCCACGCGAGTACGAGGCATAGAGCAGGTTGTCAGGCGTGATGTTCCAGTCGAGCACCGCACGGCCGGTCCATTCCCCGAACTTCACGTTGCGAACCTGGAACGGCTGGTTGCCAGCAATGCCGGCGTCCGCGTCGAAGCTCGCGATGAAGGGCGAGGTGTAGGCGTTGGTCGAGTTGAACGGCACCAGGAAGCTGGCCAGCGTGGTGCGGGCCTTCACGGTCTTGTCGTCGTGGTTGTAACGCAGACCAACCGTCATCTTCAGGCTGTCGTTGAACTTGTAGTAGGCTTCACCGAACAGACCGTAGGTCTTGACCTGCATGTCGTCGGTGTTGCTGCGGTAGGTCGGCGTCCCGAGGTAGCCAGCACCGCTCGAGCTGAGCGCACCCACCAGACCGGTGAAGTAGTCGATCCCGAACGAGTCAACGTAGTAGCTGTTCTCGGTGACGTGGAGCTTGCCGTAGATCCCGCCGAGCAGGAAGTTGAACGGCCCGTCCCACTTTGACGAGAGGATCGCTTCTGCGGTCCAGCTGGTCTGGAACTGGTCCGAACGGTCGAAGTCCTGCGGGGTCATGCCGCAGGACTTGTGGCCGCCGAACACGCCGGTGCCGGTTTCTTCCGGCAGCGAGGTGCAGAGCACGCCGGTCGGGCCATTCGGGATCAGCGCGTTGGCAACCGGGGTCAGCACTGCTGCCAGACCCGCGCCGCCAGCACCGCCAGCCAGAGCGGCCAGCGTGGTCAGACCGGGGGTGAAGACCGCGCGGTTCTGAACCGAGTTGTTGTAGTCCTGGCTCGAGTCCAGATCGACCTTCTGGTAGTTGCCGCTGACCTTCAGGCTGAGGCCGCTGCCCAGATCCTGATCGATCGAGCCCTGCGCGATCCATTCCTGGGTGTAGTAGCTCGGCTTGGTGTCGGTGTTGACCGTGCGGAAGTCAGCCGGATTGGTGACGCCGGCATAAGGATCGGCGCCATAGATCGAGCCCAGCGCCAGCGACGTCGGCAGACCCTGCGTGGCAAAGAACTGCTGCGAGGTCAGCACACCGACGAACGTGGTGTTGGAGTTGGTCATCGAGAAATCGCGGCGGGCATTCAAGCAGCCCAGCACGCCGGTCGGGTCGCGCTGGCACATCTGCTTCTGGATGCGCATGCGGCTGTCTTTTTCGTGGAAGTACTGCGCCATCAGGTCGATGGTGGTGCCGCTGGTCGGTTCGATGCGAACCGAGCCGCGCAGACCGTACATGTCACGATCGTCGATCTTCGAATTGTCGAACAGGTTGGTCGTGTAGCCATCGCGGTTCAGGTAGAACCCGGCGAGGCGCACAGCAGCAACATCGCCGATCGGGGCATTGACCATGCCCTTGACCTTGACGCCGTTGTAGTTGCCGTATTCGGCTTCGGCGCTGGCCGCGAGGCCCGACATGCTGGGACGTGCGGTGCGGAAGTTGACCACGCCCGAGGTCGCGTTCCGGCCGAACAGGGTGCCCTGCGGACCACGCAGAACTTCGATCTGGCCGAGATCATAGAACTCGCCCTCGAAGATGCGGGTGCCGAACAGCGGCGCGTCGTTCATGTGGATTGCGGTGGCGCTGTCGCAGGTCACGCCCACGCAAAGGTCGCCGATGCCGCGGATCGTGAAGCTGGCGCTGGTGAAGTTGGTCTTGGTGAAGGTGACGTTCGGAAGGGTCAGCTGCAGGTCAGACGTGTTCTTGATCTGCTGCTTTTCCAGGGCTTCCGAGCTGAACGCGCTGACCGCGATCGGCACGTCCTGAAGCTTTTCAGCGGTACGCTGGGCGGTGACGACGATGACGTCGGAATCACCGGTGTTGGCATTCTGCGCATAGGCAGGGAATGCAAAAGCGCTGGCACATACGGTTGCCAGCAGGGTCAGTTTACCCCTCATCAGCCCTCTCTCCTCGTTTTGCCCGCACCTTTTTCGGGCGGTTGCGAAAGGGAGTAGAACACCATGCGGAGCGATTGACAACCGCTTTTAATCGATCCCCTAAAACCCTCCGATTCCGTAGCGAAACTGCCACACTAGCCACACTTTATCCCCAGACGGGGTTACCCGATTGTGGCTTTTCCGCCGCGGTTTTCGGCATCCCGGATTCTGCGCAATCCAAACGCCGCTATGCCGCGCGCGAACTTTGGCCGGCAAACGCGCCGCCCGCGCGTGCGAAGCCGGTTGCGCGGGCGCGGACGCCTGTGCCAAAGGGCGCGGATTGACCCCTTTCAATTCGGCACGGGATATTCAGGCAATGACGGGCGCAGTTTCGGGTAACGGGATTTCGGGCAAGCTGGTGGTGCTGGTCGGTGGCAGCGGGTTCGTGGGCACCCATCTGGCGCAGGAGTTGCTGGCGCGCGGCGCGCGGCTACGGATTGCCTGCCGTCAGCCCAAGCAGGCCTTCAAGATCAAGCCGCTCGGCAATCTCGGCCAGGTCCAGTTCGCCAGCCTCGACGTGACCCGCCCCGAAACGATCGCACGGGCGCTGGCCGGAGCCGATGCCGTGGTCAACCTGGTCGGCGCGTTCGATGGCGATCTTGATGCGGTGATGGGCCGCGGCGCGGGCGCGGTGGCAGCCGCCGCCAAGGCCGCCGGTGCCGCCGCGCTGGTGCAGGTGTCCGCGATCGGCGCCGACATCGAAGGCGTCACCGCCTATGCCCGCGCCAAGGCCGCTGGCGAAGCCGCCGTGCTTGCCGCCTTCCCCGGGGCGACCGTGCTGCGCCCCTCGGTGCTGTTCGCCTCGGATGACAAGTTCATCAACCTGTTCGCAGGGCTGATCGCCGCCGCGCCGGTGCTGCCGGTCTTTGCCCCCGAGGCCAAGTTCCAGCCGCTGTTCATCGACGATCTTGCCGCCGCAATCGCCAATGCGCTGGAAAATCCGGCGGCTCACGCCGGCAAGACCTATGAACTGGGCGGGCCGGAAGCGATTTCGGTCGCCGATCTCAACCAACGCATCGCCGACGCGCAGGGCCGCAAGGTTCTGTTTGCGCCGCTGCCCGATGCGCTCGCCGGCTTGATCGCCACTCTCACCGGCTGGCTCCCGGGCGCGCCGCTGACCCGCCAACAGTGGCTGCTGCTCAAGGCCGGCAACGTGGTGTCGGGCACGCTGCCGGGCATCGCCGCGCTGGGCGTTACCGCGCGGCCGCTTGGGCTGTTCCTCGATCGCTGGATGGTGCGCTACCGCAAGCACGGCCGCTTCGGCAGCAAGGCCGCTGCCTGAGCCGCGTCAGGCGTTGACGTCGCCGTAATGGCTGGGCGGCTGGATCACTTCCATCCGTTCGGCCAGCAGCGGGCGGAAGCTTGGCCGGCTCTTGAACACGGCATACCAGTCACGCGCTTGGTCGTGCCCGGTCCAGTCGAGCCCGCCGAGATAGTCCGCTACCGAAATCTGTGCAGCCGCCGCAAGATCGGCCAGGCTCATCGTCGCCCCGGCCAGCCACGGGCGATGATCGATCAGGTGATCGATGTAATAGAGATGCTCGTGCGCCAGCTTCATCGCTTCGCGCAGCACGCGTGAATCCGGCGATTGGCGATAGATCAGCCGCTTCTTCATCCGCTCGTGCAGCAGCGGCGCAGTGACATCGCCGTAGAAGTTTTCATCGAACAGCGCGACCAGCCGGCGGATCTCGGCGCGGCCGGTGGCGGTGCCGTTGATCATCGGGTTCTTGTCGACCGTTTCCTCGAAATATTCGCAGATCGCACGGCTATCGACCAGCGTGATCCCGCGCGCCGGCTCGTGCAGCACGGGCGTGCGCCCCGCCGGGTTGAGCGCGTAGAATTCATCGCGGCCTTCCCACGGATTTTCGCGCCACAGGTCATAGGCCACGCCCTTTTCGCTCAGCAGCAGGCGCACCTTGCGGCTGAACGGGCAGAGGGGGAACTGGTACAATTGCCACATGGGCAACTCAAATGCCCAAGGCGGCCCGGCGCGTCCACCCGGGAGAACGCGAATGCCGATCTAATTCAGGTGGAAAACTTCACTTCGCCACCACCCGGGCGCGGCAGCCCAGCGCCTGCGCCAGCCGGTCCAGCCGCCGCCGCGCCGCCGCATCGACCAGCGCTGCGACCTTTGCCGGCAGCCGCAGTTCAAGATCGCCAGCGCCGTCGCGCCGCAGCGCAAGCCGGTCGAGCCTCGCCCCGGCGCTGCCGCCCAGCCGCTGCGCCAGC
Organism: uncultured Novosphingobium sp.; assembly: GCA_937996535.1. Classification (GTDB taxonomy): domain Bacteria; phylum Pseudomonadota; class Alphaproteobacteria; order Sphingomonadales; family Sphingomonadaceae; genus Novosphingobium. The sequence goes on from CALKVF010000006.1 coordinate 10,977, forward strand.
CGCAGGGCAAAGCCCCAGCCGCGCGCGCGATCAAGCCGCTCCGCCGGGGCGAGCCGGGCGAGCAGCGCGGGCGGCATGGCGGGATCGCCGCCCAGCCCTACGTGCAGCGCCATGGCCATCACCGCGCGGTCGGCATGGCTGATCCCGATCCAGCTGCCGTGGAGCGCCATGTCCTCGCCATCGATCACGCGAAAATCCGGGCTCGACGCCCAGCTGGTTCCGGCGATCAGGCAGGCCGCGTGGCGCAGGCGGCGTTCGGCGGCGGGCTCATCGGGGAAGGCCGCATCGCTCCACGCCAGCAGCGCCTCGGCCTGGCCGGGTAAGGGCGCCTGCCCCGCAACCAGGTGGCGCACCCCTTCGATCAGCGGATCGAGCGCGCGGGTGGCGGGATCGAGCCGCTCGAACAGCAAGCCTTCGCGCAGGCCGAAGGCAGAAATGACGACCTGCGCCGGGGCCACTTCGGTAACCAGCGCAGCCAGCAGCGCGGCGGCATCATCCAGCTGGACCGCGCGCGCGGGCTTGACCCCGGGCACGGCCACCAACTGCGCCATGCCAAGCGCGCGGACCTGCTGCTTCAACTGGCGGGCATCCGCCGCGCTGAAGGCATAGTCCCCCAGCACCGGCAGCGGCCAATCGGCCAGATGCATGTGGACCCGCGCCAAGGCGCGCCACGCCCCGCCAACAAGGTAGAGCGGCTGGCCTTTGACCTGAGCCAGCCAATCAAGCCCGGCGATCTGCTTGCGCAGCACCTTGCGCAGCTGGTCGCGCCCGCCGGCGCGGATCGCGGCAACCTTGATCGCGCCGAGCGGGAGCGAAACCCGTTCATGGACTTCGCCATCGCTGATCCGGGCGAGTTCAAGGCTGCCCCCGCCCATGTCGGCAACCAGCCCGCTGACGCCGGGATGGGCCGACAGCACCCCGTGGGCCGCGCCCACTGCTTCGCCATCCCCGTCGAGCAGTTCAGCCGGCAGCCCGAGCGCGCGGACGGCTTCGAGGAACTGTTCGCCATCGGCGGCATCGCGGGTCGCAGCGGTTGCCACGGCGCGCACCTCGATCGGCTGCATCAGCGCGACCAGCGCGGCAAAGCGCCCCAGCCCATCCAGCGCCAGCGCCCGGGCCTCGGGATCGAAGCAGCCGCCGCTGGCGAGCCCACGCCCGAGCCCGGCCATGATCTTTTCATTGAACAGCACCGCCGGCGCGCGCGGCGCCCCGCCGAACACGACCAGCCGGATCGAGTTCGAGCCAATATCGACAATCGCCTTGCGCGGGCTGGCCCCGCTGCTGGGTGCTGCGTTCATCCGCCCGGATTTAGGGACAATTTCGGCACGGCGCCAGCCTCACCCAGCGACGCACCACGGCCCGAGAGCGATGGATTGTGCATAAAGTATTCGTGGCAGTCGAACCGCTCCTCGCTCGCGGCAGGGCGGGCATAGTTGCCATCGGCCGCCAGCAGCCACGAACGCTCGGTATCCTTGAGATTGGCAAGCATGACCTGATCAAGCACCTGATCGTGGACCGTGGGGTTCTCAATCGGCAGGGCAAATTCGACCCGGCGATCAAAATTGCGGCTCATCCAGTCGGCCGAGGACAGGAACACCTTTGCCTCGCGGCTGGGGAGCGGCGCGCCGTTGGCAAAGGCCCAGACCCGGCTGTGCTCAAGGAACCGGCCAAGGATCGACTTCACGGTGATCGTCTCGGACAGGCCGGGCACACCCGGGCGCAGGCAGCACACCCCGCGCACCACCAGCGCAATCGGCACGCCCGCCGCGCTCGCCTCATAGAGCTTGTCGATCATGCTCTGGTCGGACAGCGAGTTCATCTTCGCCCAGATGCCCGAAGGCTGGCCGGCGCGGGCATTGGCAATCTCGGCATCGACCAGATCATAGACCCGCTGACGCAGGCTGAGCGGGCTGATCGCGATCTTCCTGAGATCGGGTTCGAGATAGCCGGTGATGTAATTGAACATCGCCGCCGCATCGGCGCAGATCATCGGATCGGCGGTGAAGAACGACAGGTCGGTATAGGTTCGCGCGGTCTGCGGATGATAGTTGCCGGTGCCGAAGTGGCAGTAGCTCTTGGTGCCCGTGCCTTCGCGCCGCACCACCAGGCTGCATTTGGCGTGGGTCTTGAGTTCGATGAAGCCATAGACCACCTGCACCCCCGCCCGTTCGAGCTGGGCGGCCCATTCAAGGTTCTGCTCTTCATCGAAACGGGCCTTGATCTCGACCACGGCGGTAACCGACTTGCCCGCCTCGGCGGCATCGCACAGTGCGCGGATTACTGCGCCCTGCTTGCCCGCGCGGTAAAGCGTCTGCTTGATCGCCAGCACTTCGGGATCGTTGGCCGCCTGACGCAGGAAGGCCAGCACCACATCGAACGCCTCGTAGGGATGATGGACGACGATGTCCTTCTGGCGGATCGCGGCAAAGCAATCGCCATCGTGTTCGCGGATCCGCTCGGGAAAGCGCGGGGTATAGGGGTGGAACTTTAGCTCGGGGTGATCGACCCCGACCACCTGATCGAGATCGGCCAGCCCCAGTAGCACGTCGCTCTCGGTCAGACTGGCGCCTTCATCGAGCTGGCCGGCGATGAGCTGGCGCAGGGTGCGCGGGATGATCCGCTCGGTCACGATATGGATAACCCGTCCGCGCCGCCGCCGCAGGATCGCCGAGCGGAACGAGCGGACGAGATCTTCGGCCTCTTCCTCGATTTCGATGTCGCTGTCGCGGATCAGGCGGAACGCGGCCGAACCCAGCACTTCAAAGGTCGGGAAGATCCGCCCGGCAAAGTGCCGCAGCACCGCCTCGACCGGCACGAACCGGCCGGGCTCGGGCTCGACGAAGCGCGCCAGGCCAGCCGGGATCATGATCAGTTCGCGCACGGCTTCGCCGCTAACCTTGTGGCGCAGGTCGAACAGCAGGCTGAGCCCAAGGTTGGGAATGAACGGGAAGGGATGCGACGGATCGAGCGCCTGCGGCGTCAGCACCGGGAACAATTGCTCGGTGAAATAGCCTTCGAGCGCGCGCGACAGATCGGGCGTGATCTCGTCCGCGCCGAGGATTTCGATCCCTTCGGCAGCCAGCAGCGGGCGAAGCTCGCTCCAGCAGCGGTGCTGATCGGCCATCAGCCCATCGGCGCGCAGGGTGATCCGGTCGAGCGCCTGGCGCGGGGTCAACCCATCGATCGAGCGATCTTCGATCCGGCGCAGCAACTGGCCGCGCAGGCCCGCCACGCGGACCATGGTGAATTCATCGAGGTTGGCGCCCGAAATCGCCAGAAAGCGTAGCCGTTCGAGCAGCGGATGGCTGGGATTGCCGGCTTCGGCCAGCACGCGGCGGTTGAATTGCAGCCAGCTCAGCTCGCGGTTGAAATAACGGCCTGCCGCGCTGCTCGGCCCCGCGCTGGTCCTGCTATCCTGCCTTGCCTCAATCGCGCCCATGCCACGCACAGCCTTTCCCCAAGTGGTGGCCTATCGCCACAGGGACTCGCTTGGGACAGCTATGTTACCATTTTACGACGATTTACCTTCGCGGCATTTGCGCAAAGGGTCTTTACACCTCGGCGGGCGGCCCGGCCGGGCCGCCCGCCGAGGCTTACTGCGCCGCCAGTGACTTGCGCCGCGCTTCGCGCCCGGCATCGGCGCGGAACTTTTCAAAGGCCACGCGCTGATCAAAGCCCGGATCCTTGGGATAGTCCTGATAGTGATCGAGGATGTAATCAAACACTTCGCGCAGCTCGTCCTTATGGTCGGGATGGCTGAAGATGTAGAGCCGGTTGGCCTTCATCGCCTCGATCACACGGGCGCCGATCACATCGGGCTCCATCCCGTAGTCATGGACACCTTGCAGGCGTTCGATCGCGGCATCGTCCACCGCCTTCATCGCGCCCTTGAGATCATCGGGGCGGATCGCGTCGCTGGCATAGATCAGGCTTTTGACAAGGCCGGGGCACAGCACCGAAACGCCCAGCCCATATTGCAGCAGGCTGTAGCGCAGCGATTCCGACAATGCGCGGACCGCCGCCTTGGTGGTGTTGTAAATCCCCGGGCTGCCCGAGGAGAGGAACCCGGCCATCGAGGCCGTGTTGACCACGTGGCCGCCAACCTGCTCGCCCGATTTCACCCGTTCGACCATGCGCGGCACAAAGGTCTGCACGCCGTTGATCACGCCGTGAAGGTTGACCCCCATCAGCCAGTCCCAATCGTCGTAGGTGCTTTCCTCGATCGGCTGGAACAGGTTCACGCCCGCGTTGTTGACGAGGATCGAGACCGGCCCGAACTTCGCCTCAACCTCGTCCGCCGCGGCCTTGAAACCATCGCGGCTGGCAACGTCGAGCTGGACGCCCATGACTTCGCGGTTGTCGAGCGATTTGAGCGCCGCATCGATCGAATCCTGCCGGATGTCGGCAATCGCGACCTTGCAGCCCTCGTTGAGCAGATTGCGCACGATGCCGATGCCAACGCCGTTGGCCCCGCCGGTGACGAAGGCCGTGCGGCCCTTGAAGTCCTTCATCGGCTCAGCCTCCCCGCTTGGCCTTGAGCGCGGTCTGGCGCGCAATTTCCTCGGTGATCGCGGGATTGCGGAACAGCATCGCGAAGGTCTGCTTGTATTCCGGGTTTTCGGGCAGGTGAGTCTGCACCGCAGCCGTGGTCGCCTCGCCGCGTTCGCGCACGCCGACCAGGAATTCGTGGTGGGTGAGGATGTAGAGTTCGTCGTTCAGAATGCCTTCGAGCACGCGCTGGCCGACTTCTTCCTTGGTCTGGAACAGGTGACGCAGATCGCCGCTCGCCTGGCGGCGCTTGTCGGCTTCGGCATAGCCGGTTTCGGCCAGTTCCGCGGGCCGGGTCTTGCCGCTTTCGGCGATGTTCGATTGCACCGCACCCGGGCAGAAGGCCGAGCAGATCACGCCGCGCCCTTCGAATTCGGGACGCATGCATTCCATCATCGAGGTGACATAGGCCTTGCCGGCCGAATAGATCGTGGTCCCGCCAACCGGCACCAGCGCCGACATCGAGGCGGTGCAGACGATGTGCCCGCCCTCGCCATGCGCCAGGATGCGCGGCAGCACGGTAACGACACCGTTGATCGCGCCGCCGACATTGACGTTGTTGACCCAGTCCCAGTCCGAGAAAGTGGCCAGATCGGTCGGCCCGACGAGGCCGACACCGGCGTTGTTGACCAGCAGGTGGATCTTGCCGAACTTCGCCTCGGCGGCATCAGCGGCGGCAGAAAACTGGTCGCGATTCGTGACGTCGAGCTTGACCGCCAGGACGTTTTCACCGCCCGCGAGTTCGGCAGTCGCATCGGCCAGATGATCGTCGCGAATATCCGCGATCACCACGCGCATTCCCGCACCCAGCAGGGCCTTGGCAATCCCCAGACCGATGCCCGAAGCGCCGCCCGTCACAAAGGCGGTCTTGCCTTCCAGATTCTGCATGTCACTCTCCCGTCCGGTAAAATTTACCGCTGGCCTTTTTGTATATGTTACTTACAAATTGCCAAGAGGAATCGACGGACCGAAAACGGTCCGCGCTGGAGAGGATCGAACGAGCATGGCAATGGCCCCCACCCCGGCAGCCCCGGAACTGATCGTTGAACCCGGCGGCGCGGTGCCCGGCCCCGAAAGCCATGGCGCGGCCGATGCCAGCGGCGATTGGCCCTCGACAGGCTCGGCCTATTTCGCGCTATTCGCGATCATCCTTGCCACCTTCCTGACCTTCTTCGATCAGACCGTGTTCGGGATGCTGGGGCAGCGGATCAAGGAAGACTTCCAGCTGACCGACGAACAGCTCGGCCTGCTCGCCGGCCCCTCGACCGTGGTGTTCTACGTGCTGGTCGGCATCCCGATGGCCCGGCTGGCCGACATCTTCCCGCGCAAGTTCGTGCTGGCCGGCGGGCTGACCGCGATCAGCGTGGTGATGACGCTGGGCGGTATGGCGCAAGGCTTTGTCCAGTTCGTCGGCAGCCGCATGTTCCTCGGCGCGGGCGGTTCGGCCCATGCGCCCTCGTCCTATTCGCTGCTGGCCGATGCCTTTCCGCCCAACCGGATTACCCGCGCCTTCGCGCTGCTCCAGCTGGGCTTCATCGGCGGAACCACGATCGGGATTGGCCTTGGCGGCAAGCTGGTGATGGAATCCGCCAACTGGGGCGGGCACAGCCTGCTGGGCCTGCCGCTGCACGGCTGGCAGTGGCTGCTGATCGGCGAAGGTGCCGCCGGGATTCTGGTTGCGCTGCTGCTGCTGATGGTGCGCGAACCGCGCCGTCGCATCCCCGCAGCCGCAGCCGCACAGGGCGCCTCGCAGGGCAAGGGCGGGCTGCTGACCTTCATGGGGCTCGATGCGCTGAAGGCAATCCATGCCCGCGGCCGCGTGTTCTATCCGCTGTTCGCCGCGCTGGCGCTGTCGGCGGTCGAAACCTTTGGCCTCGCCTTCTGGCGCGTGCCCTTCATGATCCGTAGCTATGGCTGGGACGAAGGCAAGATCGGCATGGTCATGGCCCCGATGATGCTCGCCTCGCAGCTGCTCGGCGTGTTCTTTGGCGGGGTGTTCATCGAATGGCTCGCCAAGCGTTATAAGGACGCCAACGTGCGCGGCGCGGCGATCCTGTTCGGTCTGGTCACGATCTGCGCGATCGCTTCGCCGCTGATGCCCACGGGCGAAGCTTCGCTGGCAGTGATGGCCGTGGGCGGGGTGTTCGGCCTTGCCGGCGCAGTGCCTCAGAACGCCGCGATCCAGCGCATCGCCCCCAATGCCATGCGCGGGCAGGTGACGGCGTTCTACCTGTTCATGTTCACGTTCTTTGGCGCGATGGGCAGTCTGGTGGTCGGTTCGGTCGCCCAGCGCGTGGTCGGCAACGAGGCCGAACTGTGGAAGGCCCTGGTGCTGACCGCGGGCACCCTGCTGCCGATCGCCACCTTCTGCATGTTCCGCGCGATCAAGCCCTACCGCGAGGAAGTCGAACGGCTTGAAGCGCTGGGGCAGTAACCCGGTTGACAAGCCCCGCCTGCACCCGCAATTTGTAAGCACAACATACAATCATCTGGAGAGAGTCGGATGTCCGAAGACCGTATTGCCGCGCTGGAAGCCAAGCTGGCGCAAGTCGAACAGCGCCTGACCGTCCGCGAGGACGAACTCGACATCCGCAAGCTGCAGCACACCTATGGCTACCTGATCGACAAGTGCCTTTACCGCGAGACCGCCGACCTGTTCACCGATGACGGCGAAGTGCGCTTCTTCGGCGGCGTGTGGAAGGGCAAGCAGGGCATCCTGCGGCTCTATGTCGAACGGTTCCAGGCCCGCTTCACCTATTCGAACAATGGCCCGATCGACGGCTTCCTGCTGGAACACCCGCAGATGCAGGACATCATCCACATTCAGGACGACGGCGTCACCGCCCTGGCCCGCGCGCGCTCGATGATGCAGGCCGGCCGCCACAAGGACTACGAGGGCGACGAACCGCACCTCAAGGCTCGCCAGTGGTGGGAAGGCGGCATCTACGAGAACACCTACAAGAAGGTTGACGGCAAGTGGCGCATCCACATCCTCAACTACATGCCGATCTGGCACGGTGACTTTGAATCGGGCTGGGCCAACACCAAGCCGGAATATGTGCCCTTCCCCAAGATCACCTATCCCACCGACCCGACCGGGCCGGACGAACTGATCGAAAACCACTGGCTGTGGCCAACCCACAAGCTGACCCCGTTCCACTTCGCCCACCCGATCACCGGCCAGGAAATCGTAGCTGAGCGCTGGCAGGGCGACATCGACCGCGAAAACGCGGCCAAAAACAAGTAAGCACAGACCATGGCCGACTATCCTTCGCTGTACATGATCATCGACGGCGAGCGCGTGGCGGGGGGAACCCGCCGCACGCACACCGTGGTCAATCCCGCCACCGGCGAGCCGCTGGGTGAACTGCCGCTGGCAGACCCCGCCGACCTTGACCGGGCGCTGGACACGGCGAAGCGCGGCTTTGCCATCTGGCGCGATTCCACGCCCCAGCAGCGCGCCGCCGTGCTGCAGGGCGCGGCGCGCCTGATGGTCGAACGGCAAGAGGAAATCGCCCGCATAGCGACGATGGAACAGGGCAAGCCGCTCGCCGAAAGCCGCATCGAAGTGATGATGAACGTCGGCCTGTTCAATTTCTACGCCGGCGAAGTGCAGCGGCTCTATGGCCGCACGCTGGTGCGCCCGGCGGGGATGCGCTCGACCGTAACGCACGAGCCGGTCGGCCCGGTTGCGGCCTTTGCGCCGTGGAACTTCCCGATCGGCAATCCCGGCCGCAAGCTCGGCGCACCGATCGCGGCGGGCTGCTCGGTGATCCTCAAGAGCGCGGAAGAGGCCCCGGCCTCGGCGCTGGCCGTGCTCCAGTGCCTGCTCGATGCGGGCCTCCCCAAGGAAGTGGCCCAAGCCGTCTATGGCGTGCCCGATGAAGTGAGCCGCCACCTGCTGGGCAGCCCGATCATCCGCAAACTTTCGTTCACCGGCTCGACCGTGATCGGCAAGCATCTCGCCCGCCTCGCGACCGAGAACATGCAGCGCACCACGATGGAACTGGGCGGCCACGGCCCGGTGCTGGTCTTTGCCGACAGCGATCTGGAGCAAGTGCTCAACACCGCCGTTGGACACAAGTATCGCAACGCCGGGCAGGTCTGCGTCAGCCCCACCCGCTTCATCGTGGAAGAAAGCGTGTTCCCGGCCTTCCGCGATGGCTTCATCGCCCGCGCCAAGGCGATCAAGCTGGGCAATGGCCTTGAAGACGGCACCCAGATGGGCCCGATGGCCAATCCGCGCCGGCCCGAGGCGATCGACCGGCTGATCAAGGACGCCGTCGCCAAGGGCGCCAAGCTGGGCTGCGGCGGCGAGCGGGTTGGCAACCAGGGCTATTTCTATGCCCCGTCGGTGCTGTCCGAAGTGCCGCTCGATGCCGAAATCATGAACGAGGAGCCGTTCGGCCCGATCGCGCTGATCAATCCCTATGCGGACGAAGCAGCGATGATCGCCGAGGCTAACCGCCTGCCCTATGGCCTGGCGGCCTATGCCTGGACCCAGGACGGCAAGCGCCAGCAGCGGCTTGGCCGTCAGCTCGAAGCCGGGATGATCGGGATCAACACGACGATGATCGGCGGCTCCGATTCGCCCTTCGGCGGGGTCAAGTGGTCGGGCCACGGCAGCGAGGACGGCCCCGAGGGCGTGCTCGCCTGCATGGTCACCAAGGCCGTGCATGAGGCCTGATGCGCCGGCGTGAAATCAATGCGGGACTGGCAGCCGCGCTGGCTGCCATGTCCATGCCCGCAGCGGCGGCAAAGCCCTCGCGCGGGAAGGAGAGGGAGACAACCATGACCCACGAACTCAAGACCGGCGGGGATCGCGGCTATCTGCGCATCGCCACCGAAGAAGCCTTCGCCACCCGCGAGCAGGTCGATGTGTTCCTGCGCATGGTCAAGGATGGCACCGCCGACAAGGGCATGGTCTCGCTCTGGGGCTTCTACGCCCAGTCGCCCAGCGAACGCGCGACCCAGATCATGGACCGCCTGCTCGAACTGGGCCCGCAGCGCATCGCCCACATGGACGCCACCGGGATCGACAAGGCGATCCTCGCGCTGACCAGCCCGGGCGTCCAGCCGATGCTCGACGTGAACGAGGCCAAGGGCATCGCCAGCCGCGCCAACGATTACCTCGCAGAACGCTGCGCCGCCTATCCCGATCGCTTCATCGGCATGACCGCGGTGGCCCCGCAGGATCCCGAATGGTCCGCCGCCGAAATCCGCCGCGGCGCCAAGGATCTTGGCTTCAAGGGCGTGCAGATCAACAGCCACACCCAGGGCCACTATCTGGATGAGCCGCAGTTCGATCCGATCTTCCGCGCGCTCTCTGATACCGGCCAGCCGCTCTACATCCATCCGGCCACGCTGCCCGACAGCATGATGGGCGGGATGATCGATGCCGGGCTTGATGGCGCGGTGTTCGGCTTTGGTGTCGAAACCAGCTATCACCTGCTGCGGCTGGTCACCACGGGGATCTTCGACCGCTATCCCGATCTCCAGATCATGGCCGGGCACGGCTTTGAAGCCCTGCCCTATTGGCTCTATCGGACCAATTACATGTTCCAGGCCGGGGTCCGCTCGCAGCGGTATGCGCGGCTCAAGCCGCTCAAGCACGACCTGTTCCATTACATGCGCAACAACTTCCTCGGCACCTGTTCGGGCCTGCCGTTCGAACCGGCGATCAAGCTGATGATCGAGGTGATGGGCGAGGACCGCGTGATGTACGCGATGGACTATCCCTACGAATACGTCCCCGATGAAGTCCGCGCGATGGACAATCTGGCGATCACCGACGCGCAGAAGAAGAAATTCTTCCAGTCCAACGCGGAACGCTGGTTCAAGCTGTGAGCGCGCCCGCGCCGGGCACGCTGCCCACCGCCCTGCCGAAAGGCGCCCGCTATGCGCTGCTGCTGGTCGCGCTGATGAACGCGATCAGCCTGCTCGACCGGCAGGTGCTGGCGATCCTCGCCCCGGCGATCAAGGCCGATCTCAAGGTCGGCGATGCCGAAATGGGCCTGCTTTACGGCACCGTCTTCGCGCTGTTCTATGCGCTGTTTTCGCTGCCGCTCGGGCGGCTGGCCGATGGCTGGACCCGCTCGAAACTGCTGGCGCTGGCGATCGCGTTCTGGTCGGCGGCAACGGCGCTGGGCGGCATGGCCAGCGGCTTTGCCATGCTGGCCGCATCGCGGCTGGGCGTGGGCGTGGGCGAAGCCGCCTCGCAGCCGGCCGGCACGTCGCTGATCTATGACTACTGGCCCAAGCATCGCCGCGGGTTCGTGATGGCGATACTGGCCTCGGCCATCGCACTGGGACTGGGCGGATCGCTGATCCTGGGCGGGGTTGCCGCGAGCTGGTGGGATCACGCCTGGGGGCTCTCCCCCACCAACAGCGCGCCCGCGCCTTTCGGCCTCAAGGGCTGGCAGTTCGCCTTCTTCATGGCCGCCCTGCCGGGCTTTGTCCTGGCCGGCTTCATGTGGTTCCTGAAAGAACCGCCGCGCGGCACGATGGACGGGATTTCCACCCCGCCCGATCCCGCGCCGTTCCACGCCAGCGGCGCGGTGCTGGCTTCGGTCGTGCCGGGCTTCAACTGGCTTTCGCTGGCGCGCGGGCGGGCTTCGGCCGGGGCCTGGCGGTTCAATCTTGCCGCGCTGGCGCTGATCGTTCTGGCGATGAGCGGGCTGGTTGCGCTGTGCAGCGCCTATTCACCGCGCCCGAGCCTCGCCTTCGGCCTCATCGCGCTCAGTCCGCACGTGCTGCAGTGGGGGGTGATCGGCTTCGGGCTCTATGTCATCGTCAACCTGATGCAGAACATGGCGCAGACCGATGCGCAGGCTTACCGGGTCATCACCCGCTCGCCCACGCTGATCATGGTGATGCTGGTCGGCGCGCTGCAATCGGTGCTGAACTACGGGATGATGAGCTTCAACCCCAGCTTCCTGATGAAATACTATGGCCTGTCGATGAAGGACACCGCGCTGCAGTTCGGCCTCGTCTCGGCGGGCATGGGCATCCTTGGGCCGCTGCTCTGGGGGCCACTGGCCGACTGGCTGCAGAAGCGTTTCCCCGGCGTGGGCCGGGCCTGGCTAGGGCTGTTCTGCATGGGGGTTTCGCCGCTGCTGTCGTTCTGGGTCTATTGGGCCGGCGATGCGAGCGCGTTCTACTGGCGGTTCCTGGCCTATTCGCTGGTGCTGACCGGCTGGCTGCCGCCGCTCTACGCGATCATGTACGAACAGGTGCTGCCGCGCATGCGCGGGATCACCGCCAGCGTCTATCTGCTCGTCTCGACCATCCTCGGGCTGGGCATCGGCCCCTATGTGGTCGGCGTGCTGTCGGACGCGACGGGCAACCTGCGCGGCTCGATGCTGACGATCAACGTGGTTGCAATTCCGATTGTGGTGCTGATGCTGCTGGTCGCGCGCCGCGCGCACGGCGATGAAGCCGCCCTGATGGAACGAGCCAGCTGATGACCACTGTCCGCGATGCCGCCTTTGCCGTGTTCCGCCACTTTGGCGTCGACGCGCTGTTCGGCAATCCCGGATCAACCGAGCTGCCGATGCTTCGCGCCCTGCCCGATGGGTTCGACTACGTCCTCGGTCTCAACGAAGCGGTCGTGCTGGGCATGGCCGATGGCTATGCCCAGGTCACCGGGCGGCCCGCGCTGGTCAACCTGCACTCCTCCGCCGGGACCGGCCACGCGCTGGGCAACCTGTTCACCGCCTATCGCAACGGCACGCCGCTGGTGGTCACCGCCGGGCAGCAGGCCCGCTCGATGCTGCCGCTCGACCCGTTTCTGGGCGCCGAACGCGCGACGGAATTTCCCCGTCCCTTCGTGAAATGGTCGGCAGAACCGCTGCGCGCACAGGATGTGCCCGCCGCCCTCGCGCGAGCCTTTCACATCGCGCTGACCCCGCCGATGGGGCCGGTGTTCGTCTCGGTGCCGGTCGATGACTGGGACCGCGAATGCGACATGCCGGTGCTGCCGGAATTGAGCCTCAAGACCCTGCCCGATCCGGCGGGCCTTGCCCGGCTCACCGCGCTGCTCGATGGCGCCAGCCGCCCCGCACTGGTGCTCGGGACAGGCGTTGCGCGCTGCGGCGGATGGCAGGCAGCGATTGATCTGGCCGACGCCGCCGGGGCCGATGTCTGGGCCGCACCCTTTGCCGCGCGCGAGGTGTTTCCCGAGGATCACCCTCGCTTTGCCAGGTTCCTCCCCGCCTTCCGCGAAGAGATCGTGCGGCTGCTCGCCCCCTATGATGCGCTGCTGGTCGCGGGCGCGCCGGTGTTCACCTATCACGCCGAAGGCACGGGCCCCTATTGGCCCGAACACGCTGCGCTGGGCCTGCTGAGCGAAGATCCGCGACACCTTTCCTACCTGCCCGGCGGGCTGGGCGTGCTGGGCGATGTTGGCGCGGGGCTCGCCAGCCTTGCCGCCAGCGTGCAGCGCCGCGCCAGCCCCGCGCCCTGCCCGCGCGCCGCCGCGCCGATGGCAGCGATGCAGGCGCCCTATGTGCTTTCGCGGCTGGCCGCGCTGCGCCCGGCGGATTCCATTTTGGTTGAAGAAGCGCCCACCGCGCGCACCCCGATGCACGATCATCTGCCGGTGCTGAGCGAAAAGGGCTTCTTCACCTGCGCCAGCGGTGGGCTAGGCTATGGCCTGCCCGCCGCAGTCGGGGTCGCGCGTGGCAGCGGCGCGCGCAAGACGATCGCGCTGCTGGGCGATGGCTCGGCGATGTACACGATCCAGGGGCTGTGGAGCGCGGCCGAACAGAACGCCGATGTCAGCTTCGTGGTGCTCAACAACGGGCGCTACGCCGCGCTCGATCACTTCGCCAAGGTGTTCAACATGAACAGCCTGCCCGGCACGCAGATCGGCGGGATCGACTTTGTCAGCATGGCCGAATCCATGGGCCTGCCCGCCCGCCGGGTCAGCGATGTCGCCGCGCTCGACGAGGCGCTGGAATGGAGCCTGGCGGTCAGCGGGCCAAGCCTGCTCGAACTCGTGATCGAGTGATCAGGTAACCCGCCAGACCCACAGCTTGATGCCGGTGGCATAGCGCGCGCCCGAGCAGACGAAGATCGACTTGTTCATCCATTCATACTTGCCCTTGGGCGCAATGAATTCGGGCACGGTACGGAAATAGTATTCCGCCGGATCGACTTCCTCGCCCGCGGCAAGCCGTTGCATCACTTCGGGCGGGCCGTGGCGCAGGCCCTTGTTGCGGATCTGGATGATCACGCCGTCATCGGTTTCCAGCGCATAGATCGCATCGGCCACGGTTACACCATCGGGCCGGGTCAGCTGCCAATCGGCAGCATTGCCCATCAGCTTGCCCTGGATCAGCGGGCCTTCGACCCGTCCGCCCGAAAAGATCGGAATGATCCGGCGCGCGCCGTCAACCGTATCGCCGATCGGCACCGGCGCGCCCAGATCGCCACTGGCTTCGTAGACGAATTCGAGGCCCGGCTTGATCATGCCGCCAGCCCGATCTGGTCTGCCGGGGCGAAATTGCCGTGGAGGCCAAAGCGCAGGCGGATCGGCACGTTGATCGTCGCGATCGGACCCTTCTCGATGTCGAGCGCGTCGAACACGAGCAGGTCGCTGCGGTGTTCTTCAAGCCGGTTACAAACCTGCACGATCCAGCCGTCACCTTCGGGCGCGTCCTTGCTGCGCGGGACAAAGCACGGTTCCTGAAGGCTGGACACCGGCCCGCACCACCAGTGCTGTTCCTTGCCGGTCTGATGATCGACCAGGCACAGGCAGTTCATCAGGAGGCCGCCCGCGCTGCCGCCCTTCAATTCCACCGGGCGGCGATAGTCCATCTCCAGCATCCAGCCATAGCGATAGGGCAGCCCGGTCATCCGGTCGTCGATCCGGGGGAATTCGCCGGCGGTTTCCGTGAGCTTGGTGACGCTTTCGAATTCGTCCGAATTGCTCGCCATGTCGACCGTCCAGCGGGTGAGATAGCTCATCGCCTCCATCCCGTTGAACGGCGCGCCGTGCACGTCGGGGAAGAACGGGAACATATTGTTCTTAGCTTCCGGAATGTCGAAGTGGATCTTCGAACCTTCCTGGTATGCGTTCATCACGTGGCTGGCGAAGCAGTTGCCGCGCTTGAACCAGCGGATATCCTCGGCGGCAACGGTGTCGCGGCGCGGGATCACGCCGAGATAGACCGGCATCGAGGTGTCGAAGCCGAAGTGCGGCTTGCCCTGCTCCAGCCGTTCCCAGCTGCCGATCGAGGGGACGATGTGGACGACAAGGTAATCCTCGGTCACCCCGAAATCGTGCATCATGCAATAGTAGGGCACCTTGAACCACACTTCGCGGATCAGCTCGCCCTCGGGCGAGATTTCCATGTAGGTGACATCGTCGGTGCACAGGCCCGATGCGGCATAGCCGATCGCGACCATGTTGCCGGTCTTGGGATCGATCTTGGGATGGGCGGTAAAGGTTTCGCCGGTCATCTTGCCGCCGAACTTTTCAAACCCGAAGGTTTCCATCGTCGCCGGGTCCATCAGCAGCGAGGGGCTGTCTTCCTTCATTGCCCACAGTTTGCCCGCAAAGATGAAGGCGTTGGTATTGGCGGTGGAACGATACTGGCCCTTGACGCTTTCATCGTCGGTCAGCGGGTTGCGATAAGCGCCGAACAAGCCCTTGCCCGCAGCATTTTCAAGCTTCCACTTGTCGGTCTTGGCCCAGCGCTGCTTGAAGTCGCACTGGCCGTCGTGGAAGTGAAAGCGGGTGATCATCCCATCGCCGTTGAAGGCGATGTCATCGCCAAGGCGCGGCGGGAATTGCGGATCGGGCTGAACCCGGTAAAAGGCCCCGTTCAGCTCCTGCGGGATCTCGCCCACATGGGACAGATCCGCAATGTCGGCTTCGATGCGCGAAGGCGTGTTGAAACCGGTAAAGCTGGGGGTATCGGGGAAATGAGCCATTGCATCCTCGTCTTTTTCGGCGATTGTATGCAGTGCAAACAAATAGGCAAGTGCAATGCGGGTGAGGGACGACGATTTGGACGCGGTGACCCCGGTCGATCATGATGATACCGACATTGGTGAAATCAACGAGATCATCGGGTTCCACATCCGCCTCGCACACGGGGCGTGCTACCGCCATTTCACCGAAACGTTCGCCGAACTGGACCTGACGCAAAAGCAGGTCTCGGTGATGTGGCTGGTCGATGACCACCCGGCCATTTCGCAGATCGATCTTGGCCAGCGGCTGCGCATGGACCGTGCAACGACGATGACCATCATCAACCGGCTGCAGGCGCGCCACTTCCTGCGCCGCGAAAAATCGCCGACCGATGGCCGCAAGCAGGCGCTGTTCCTGACCGCCGAGGGCGAAAAGGTGCTGGGCGCAGCCAAGCTGGCGATCCGCGAACACGAAAACTGGGTCAAGAGCCGCTTCACCGATGCGGAAGTGAAGACCTTGATGGAATTGCTTGCGCGCATTCACGAATAGACGCGCAAGAGGGGAGAAGGACAGGACTATGGCAAAGGACCTCCAGCAGGTGATCGACGACGAGCGCATGAGCGTGCGCCAGTGGATCGCGGTGCTGATCACGATCGGCCTCAACGCGCTCGACGGGTTCGACGTGCTGTCGAGCGCCTTTGCCGGGCCGGGCATCAAGCAGGAATGGCACCTCGCCCCCGATGGGCTGGGCGCGGTCCTATCGATGGAACTGCTTGGCATGGGCGTGGGTTCGCTGCTGCTGGGCGGCGCGGCCGACAAGTATGGCCGCCGCCCCACGATCCTGACCTGCCTGCTGCTGATGGGCTTTGGCATGTTCATGGCCACCACCGCCCATTCGCCGCAGAGCCTGTCGATCTGGCGGGTGCTGACCGGCCTTGGCATCGGCGGGATGCTGGCGGCGACCAATGCCGTGGTGTTCGAGCTGTCCAACCGCAAGAGCCGCAGCTTTGCCCAGGCGGTGATGGTGATCGGCTATCCGCTGGGCGCCTTCGTCGGCGGAATGATCGCGGCCAGCCTGCTCAAGACCCATGACTGGCGCTCGGTGTTCATGTTCGGCGGGATCGTGACGGCGGTGTTCGTGCCGCTGGTCTGGCTGTTCGTGCCGGAAACCCCAGCCTATCTCGGCCAGGCGCGCCCGGCCGGCGCGCTTGAGAAGATCAACCGCATCCTGGTCCGCTTCGGCCATTCGCAGATCGACAAGCTGCCCCCGGCGCAGGACCATGCCCGCGGCGCCAGCCTGGCTGACATCTTCAAGCCGGACTACCTGCGCGCCACGCTGGTGCTCTCGCTGGGCTACGCCGCCCATGCGCTGACCTTCTACTACGTGCTCAAGATGACCCCGGCGATCCTCTCGGACCCGAGCTTTGCCGGGATGCACTTCTCCAAGCCCGAAGGCGCCAGCGTGCTGGCCTATGCCAACCTCGGCGGCGCGCTGGGCGGGGCAACCTTCGGCTGGTTCATGCACCGGTTCGGGACCAAGCCGTCGACGCTGGTGGCGCTGCTCGCCAGTTCGCTGACCATCGTCTATTTCGGCATGGGCCAGACCACGCTGTCGGCCTGGATCCTGACCGTGATCATCGCGCAGTTCGCCAGCAATGCGGCGATCGTGGGCTTCTATTCGGCCTTCGCGTCAAGCTATCCGACCCACGCCAAGGCCACCGGCACGGGCTTTGCGCTCAGCGTCGGGCGCGGCGGGGCGGCGCTCTCGCCCTATCTGGCGGGCCTGCTGTTCAAGGACCAGCTCGGGCTGATGAACGTCTCGCTGATCATGGCCGCCGGCTCGCTCATCGCCTTCGCGCTGTTCTCGTTCCTGCCTTCAAGCCGCCACGCCAGCTGACGCAGGCCTTGACCGCTGCCCCCCAGGGGTTACGCGTAGCGAATCGAAACTGAAGAGGAGAGGCCCCATGTATTCCCACATGATGGTTGGCAGCAACGACATCGACCGCTCGAAGAAGTTCTATGACGCCACCTTCACCGCGATCGGGGGCACCCCCGGCATCGTCGATGACAAGGGCCGCCTGATCTACATGCACAACGGCGGCCTGTTCCTGGTGACCCCGCCGATCGACGGCCAGGCCGCCACCCCGGGCAATGGCATGACCATTGGCTTTGCGATGGACAGCGAAGATCAGGCCAACGCCTGGCACGCGGCAGGCGTTGCGGCCGGCGGCAAGGCAATCGAAGATCCGCCGGGCGTGCGTTCGAGCCCGGCGATGACGCTGTATCTTGCCTATCTGCGCGATCCCGATGGGAACAAGCTCTGCGCACTCAAGCGGATGTGAGCAGCGCGCTGATCGAATACCGACCAGACGGCACCCGGTGCGCGGCCACGCGCACCTGGGTGCCGGAGGCTCCTGTCGCGCTTGAATTCAACGGCCTGTCCTATGCCGTGATGATGGCGACCCCGGCCGACCTTGAAGACTTTGCCACCGGCTTTGCCCTGAGCGAAGGTCTTGCAGCCGACCCTTCCGAAATTTCCGATATCGCCGCCGCCGAAGTGCCTGAAGGCTGGATCGTGCGCGCCCGGCTCGCCGGGCTGGGCATCGACAAGCTGACCCAGCGGGTCCGCACGCGGGTCGCGGAATCGAGCTGCGGCCTGTGCGGGATCGACAATCTCAAGGAAGTCGCCCGCCCCCTGCCCCCGGTTGCCCCCCACGCGGCGATCGATCCCGCCGCGATCTTTGCCGCGCTCGGCGCGCTGCGCGCTCACCAGCCGCTCGGCCGGATGACCGGCGCGGCCCATGCCGCGGCCTGGGCATCGTCCGCGGGCGAGATCGGCTTTGCCCGGGAAGACGTGGGCCGCCACAACGCGCTCGACAAGCTGATTGGCGCGATGGCCCGCGCGGGGCGCCCGCTGGCTCCCGGCTTTGCCCTGTCCACCGCGCGGTGTAGCTATGAAATCGTCGAAAAGGCGGTGCGCGCCGGGGCCACAACGCTGGTCACCGTTTCGCTGCCCACTTCGCTCGCGGTGGACCGCGCGCGGGCCGCCGGGCTCAGCCTGTGGGTGCTGGGCCGAGATGACAGCGTCTTGCTGGCGAACGACGCCTCAGCGTGACAGCAGGAACACCGCGTGTTCGGCGCGCCAGTTGGCCGCCGCATCGCTGATCGCACGGTCGCCCGACAGGAACCACGCCCCTTCGACCTTGAGCCCCTTCAGCGCCACCAGATCGCGAAAATCGCTGACCGTGACGTGGTGGATGTTGGGCGTTTCGTACCAGGCGATCGGCAAGAGCCGCGTGACCGGCATCTTGCCGTGCCACAACAGGCTGAGCCGCACCCGCCAGTGCGCGAAGTTGGGAAAGCTGACAAAGGCCTTGCGCCCGACCCGCAGCAGTTCATCGAGCACCAGATCGGGGCGCTTGGTGGTTTGCAGCGTCTGGCTGAGGATCGCGTAATCGACCGCCGCATCGGGGTAATAGGCCAGATCCGTATCGGCATCGCCCTGGATCACCGACAGCCCGCGCGCGACGCATTCGGCCACGTTGTGCGGCTCCAGCTCCATGCCCCGGGCATCGACCCCGCGCCCATCGCGCAGCGCCGCCATCAGCGCGCCATCGCCGCAGCCGACATCGAGCACCCGCGCGCCCGGCGCGACATTGGCGGCGATCACCGCCAGATCGGGACGCAGCGCCATCATTGGCGCAGGAAACCGTCGATCACCCGGTCCAGCGCGGGCACATCGAGCAGGAAGCTGTCATGCCCGAACGGGGCCGACAGTTCGACGAAGCTGACCGGCGCCCCGGCAGCGTTGAGCGCATGGGCGATGTTGCGGCTTTCGCTGGTGGGATAGAGCCAGTCGGTATCGAAACTGACCAGACAGAACCGCGCGGTGCTGCCCGTAAAGGCATCGGCCAGCCGCCCGCCGTGTTCTTCGGCCAGGTCGAAATAGTCCATCGCGCGGGTGATATAGAGATACGAATTGGCGTCGAACCGGTCGGTAAAGCTCAGCCCCTGGTGGCGCAGATAGCTTTCGACCTGGAAATCGGCATCAAAGCCAAAGGTCTTGGCATCACGGTTCTGGAGCCGGCGGCCGAACTTTTCGTGCATCCCCTCTTCGGACAGATAGGTGATGTGCGCAGCCATGCGCGCCACGGCGAGCCCCGCTTCCGGCCCCTTTCCGTGGGCATGGTAATCGCCGCCGCGCCACTGGGGATCGGCCATGATCGCCTGCCGCCCGACTTCGTGGAAGGCGATGTTCTGGGCCGAATGGCGCGCGGTCGAGGCGATCACCAGCACCGCGCCGGCCCGCTCGGGCCAATTGGCGGCAAGGCTCAATGCCTGCATCCCGCCCATCGAACCGCCGACCACCGCGTGCAGCCGCTCGATCCCGAGAGCATCGAGCAGGGCCACGTGGCCGCGCACCATGTCGCGGATTGTGATGACCGGAAAGCGCATGGCATAGGGCTGGCCATCGGCGGCGGCACTGGCCGGTCCGGTCGAGCCCATGCAACTGCCCAGCACGTTCGCGCAGATCACGAAGAACCGGTCGGTATCGATCGGCTTGCCCGGCCCGACCATCCGCACCCACCAGCCGGGCTTGCCGGTTTTCGGGTGCGGGCTGGCAACGTGCTGATCGCCGGTCAGCGCATGGCAGATCAGCACCGCGTTCGACTTGTCCGCCGCCAGCTTGCCGTAGGTTTCATAGGAAATGCGCACGCCAGCCAGGCTCTGCCCACCATCGAGCGGGAGCGGAGCAGCCAGTTCCAGCACGGTGCTGGCGGTCAGGATCGGGGCACTTGCCATGGATTGCGACATGGGCGGCGGCAAGCGGGCTGTCAATCGGGCTCAAGGCTGCTAAGGGCCAGATCACGATGGCCAAAGCACCCACTCCCAAGCCCTGGATCGCCGAAATCCACGCCTATGTCCCCGGCAAGAGCGCCGGCGCGGACGGGCGTCCGCTGGTCAAGCTTTCGGCCAACGAGAACCCGCTGGGCACCAGCCCCGCCGCGCTGGCCGCGCGCGCCGATACAGTCTCCCCCGAACGCTATCCTGATCCCGACAGCAAGGCGCTACGCGCCGCGATCGGGGCCGTCCACGGGATCGATCCCGCGCGGATCGTGATGGGCACAGGGTCCGACGAAGTGCTGCACCTTGCCGCCCAGGGCTATGCCGGGGTCGGCGATGAAGTGATCTACGTGCGCTATGGCTTCTCGGTCTATGACATCGCCGCACGGCGCTGCGGCGCGGTGCCGGTGGTGGCGCCCGATGCCGATTACGGCAGCGATGTGGGTGCCCTGCTCGCGCTGGTCACGCCCAAGACCCGCGTGATCTTCGTTGCCAATCCCAACAATCCCACCGGCAGCTTCCTGCCCCGGGGCGAGATTGCCCGGCTTCACGCCGCGCTGCCCACCGACGTGCTGCTGGTGATCGATCAGGCCTATGCCGAATACCTCGATCCCCAGGACGATGACGGCGCGCTGGCCTTGGCCGAAGCGCACCACAACGTGCTGGTCACCCGCACCTTTTCCAAGATCTATGGCCTCGCGGGCGAACGCATCGGCTGGGCCACGGGCGCGCCCGCGCTGGTTGACACGCTCAACCGCATTCGCGGGCCGTTCAACGTCTCGAACAGCGGGCAGGCGATGGCGCTGGCCGCGGTGCAGGATCAGGGCTTTGTCGCCCATGCCCGCGACCATAACCGCACTGAGCGCTCCCGCTTCGTCGCCGCGCTCAATGCGCTGGGCAACCACGGCCTGCGCCCGCTGCCGAGCGAAGCCAACTTCGTGCTGGTGCTGTTCGAAGGTAAATTGAGCGCCGAAACGGCCTATAACGGCCTTGCCGAGCGCGGCTATATCGTGCGCTGGCTGCCCAACCAGGGGCTGGGCCACGCCCTGCGCATCACCATCGGCACGGCAGCGCAGATGGACGATATCGCCGCCGCGCTGCGCGATATGGCGGAGGCCGCAAAGTGACCTTCCAGCGTGTTGCAATCATCGGGCTGGGCTTGCTCGGCGGGTCGACCGGGCTCGCTGTGCGCCACTACCTCCCGGGGGTGGACACCACCGGCTGGGACGCCGATCCCGAAACCCGCAGCCGCGCAGCCGAACGTGGGCTGGTGGCACAGGTATTCGACAGCGCGGCCGAGGCCGTGGCCGGCGCCGATCTGGTCATCCTGTGCGTTCCGGTGGGCGCGATGGCGGATGCCGCAACGGCAATCGCGCCGGGGCTGTCCCCCGATGCGCTGATCAGTGACGTTGGCTCGTCCAAGCAGGCGGTTGCCAAGGCGCTGGCCGAAGCCCTGCCCGGCCTGGCCGTGATCCCCGCGCACCCCGTGGCAGGGACCGAACGATCCGGGCCTGATGCCGGCTTTGCCAGCCTGTTCCAGCAGCGCTGGTGCATCATCACCCCGCCCGCCGATGCCGACGCTGCCAAGGTCGCCGCGCTCAGCACGTTCTGGGAGGCGCTCGGCGCCAAGGTGGAATTGATGGATGCGGCCCACCACGATCTGGTGCTGGCCGTGACCAGCCACCTGCCGCACCTCATCGCCTATACGATCGTCGGCACGGCGGACGATCTGGAAGGCGTGACGCAAAGCGAAGTCATCAAGTATTCGGCAGGCGGCTTCCGCGACTTCACCCGCATCGCGGCCTCAGACCCGACGATGTGGCGCGACGTGTTCCTGTCCAACAAGGATGCGGTGCTCGAAATGCTGCAACGCTTCACCGAGGATCTGACCGCGCTGCAACGCTCGATCCGGCTCGGCGATGGCGATGCGCTGTACCAGCACTTCGCCCGCACCCGCGCGATCCGCCGCTCGATCATCGAGGAAGGGCAGGACGATGCCCGGCCCGACTTTGGCCGCAGCGATCACACCGCCTAGGCGCAGCGCCTAGGACAGCAGGAATACCCCGGCGACAATCCACATCGCCGCGGTCGACAGCCAGCCGCCAAATTCAAGCCAGCCGGAAATGGCGAGCTTGCCCATCACCTTGCGGTTCTTGGCGATCAGCATGGTCACCACCATCAGCGGCGGCGCCAAAAGGCCGTTGACCACGGCAGCCCAGTACAGGGCCTTCATCGGGTCGATGCCCACGAAGTTGAGCGCGATACCGGCCACGGTGGCGGTGGCAATCGCACCGTAAAACGCCTTGGCCTCGCGCGGCTTGCGATCGAGGCCCTCGGTCCAGCCGAATGTCTCGCTCACCGCATAGGCCGCGCTGCCCGCAAGGATCGGCACGGCGAGCAGCCCGGTCCCGATGATCCCCACGGCAAACAGCGCAAACGCAAGATCGCCGGCAATCGGGCGCAGCGCCTCTGCCGCCTGGGCCGCGCTGGTGATGTCGGTCACGCCGTGAGCGTGCAGCGTTGCCGCGGTCGCGACGATGATGAACAGCGCGGTGAGATGGGAAAAGCCCATGCCGACCAGCGTATCGGTGCGGATCCGCTTGAGCTCGATCCCGGCCCGTGCCTTTGGCGTCACGTGCAGCGGCTTGATGTGCCGGCGATGCTGTTCCTCGACCTCCTGTCCGGCCTGCCAGAAAAACAGGTAGGGGCTGATCGTGGTCCCGAAGATCGCGACCAGCGCCATCGCCTCGGCCTGATCCAGCCGCAGCGAGGGCACCAGCGTATCGCGTACCGCTTCGGCCACCGGCACATCGGCGACAAACACCACCGCGACGTAGCTGAACAGCGACAGCGTGGTCCATTTGAGGATCCGGGCATAGCGCTCGTAGCTCAGGAACACCTCGAGCAGGACGCTGATCACGCCGAAGCCGATGGTATAGGTCAGGATATGGCCCGGAATGACCAGCGCCAGCACCGCCCCCATCGCGCCAAGATCGGCCCCCAGATTGATGACGTTGGCCGTCAGCAGCAGCACCACAACCACGCGCAAGACCCAGATCGGATAGTGCTGACGCAGGTTCTGGGCGATGCCCTTACCCGTGGTCGCCCCAATCCGGGCACAGATCGCCTGGATCGAGGCCAGCAGCGGGAAGCCGAAGAACATCGTCCAGGCCATGCCATAGCCGAACTGCGCCCCGACCTGGCTGTAGGTGCCGATGCCGCTTGGATCATCATCGGCCGCGCCGGTGACCAGCCCCGGCCCCAGCACGTCACCCAGCGAACGCGGTTCTGGTAGGTCGGACTGGCTCATTGCGGGTTCAGCGCGTTGAGCGCGGCGCGCACCCGGTCTTCGGCCTCGGCGCGGGGCAGGCCGGCGGGGATCGGCTCGGAAAAGCGATAGGTGATCGCGCCCGGACGCTTGATCCAGCGGTGATAGAGCGGCCCGGAATCGACCGCGACCACCACCACCGGCAGGCCAAGCAGCTTGTACAGCCCGGCAAAGCCCGACTTGAGTTCGGGCGCGCTGCCATGCGGCACGCGGGTGCCTTCGGGGAAGATCGCGAGCGGGCGGCCCTGCGCAACCAGCTCCTTGGCCGCCGCGATCATCCGCCGCAACGCCTTGGCGCCCTGATCGCGTTCAACCTCGATCAGGCCGTAACGCCGCGCGACCCCGCCCCAGACCGGGATGCGCATCAGTTCGGCCTTGGCGAACACCCCCGGCTTGTCGAGCAGCGCGGGCAGGTCGATCGCCTCGAAGAAGCTTTCGTGCTTGATCGCGATCAGCACCGGCGCTGCGGGAATGGTCCCCTCGATCCGCAGTTTCTGGCCAAGGATCAACCGCGCGCAGCCCCGGTGCCAGAGCGCCCAATTGCGCACCGCCCAATGGAACAGCGGCTGCGGCGCAAAGGCCAGCACGGCGGCGAGCCCGACCGTGGGAATGCAGCCGAGGTAAAACACCAGATAGAAGGCGCAGCTGCGCAGCAGATCGAACAGGCGCATTGCCTAACCTCCCAGCGCGCCCAGCACGAAGCGCGCGATCAATTTGTTGTATTCCAGGAACAGCGTCCGGCGGGTCGGGCGGGTGGCAACCGCGTCCTCGACGACCTCCACCCCGCGCGGGGCGACCCGGCGCAGTTCCATTTCGGCGCGGCGCATATGCCAGTCGCTGGTGACCAGACGGACCGAATGGATGCCCTGCCCCCTTAGCCAGGCGGCGACTTCGGTTGCGTTCGAGCGGGTATCGGTGGCCTCGAAGCCCAGCGTGACGCAGCACGCCATCACTGCCGAGCGGACCTTGTACTGCACGGCGAATTCGTGCGGCTTGACCTCGTGATCGACGCCCGAGACGAACAACTGCCGCGCCCAGCCATCGCGCAGCACCTGGATCCCACGATCGATCCGCCCGGCCCCGCCGGTCAGCACGACCACGGCCTCGGTTTGCAGTTCCTCGCCCGCCGGGCGCGGCAGCGTGGCGGTGAAGGCGGCGAAGCCCCCGGCCCAGGCCAGCACGACAAGCGAGATCAGGCGCAGCATCGCGTTACAGCATCCTGACCAGGGTGCGCAGCACGGTGATCCGCGCGGTCAGCACGGCCAGCACCAGCCCCGCCACCGGGATCAGCGCCAGCACCGTCCAATCGAGCGGCCCCAGCGCGCCGCTGTCGACCAGCCCGGCCCCGAGCCCCGCAAATTGCCGCCCGAGGAACAGCACGACCAGCGCGCCCAGCGCGAGCCCGACCGCGCCGCCGCCCGCCGCGTCGATCCCGATCGAGCGCTGGAACAGTCGCGCGATCTGGGCATCGGTCCCGCCCAGCAGGTGGACGATCTCGATCGTGTCGCGGTTCACCCCCAGCGCATTGCGCACTGCGAGCAACACAGCGGCGGCCATCGCCAGACCCAGCAGCGCGACCAGCGCCAGCGCCAGCCATTGCAGCGTATCGATCGCGCCAAACACAGGTTTCAGCCAGCTCGACTGGGCATCGACCCGGGCCGAGGGCGCCACCGCGCGCACCGTGCGCCGCAGCTCGCCCAGCACTTCGCCGGTCACCGCCCCGCGCAGCCGCGCATCGACCAGCGCCGGAACCGGGATCGCCTCGTCCTCGCCGCCGCCGCGCGCGCCCAGCCACGGTTCGACCAGCCGCTCGACCTCGGCCTGCGAGACGGCATGGGCCTCGATCACGCCGGGAACCGCGCGCAGCGCCTGAGCCACCGCTTCAGCCTGGCGGGTGCGCTCGGCCGGATTGGCCTCGACGATCTGGATCGTCACCCCGCCCGAAAGTTCGTTAGCCGCCGCCCGCGCGGTATTCGCCAGCGACAGCCCAGCGGCGGCCGCGATCACCGTCAGCGCGACCATGATCGCGATCACCCAGGGCATCGGCCCCGACAGCCGCGCGCCCGCGATCAGCGCCCCGTCGCCCGACGAGGTCAGCGAACGGCGATTGCCGGTCAGCGCGGAAGGCAGGCGAAAGTCCATTACGCCTCCCTCGCCACGGGGCGGCGCGGCGGATAGCGCAAGGCGCCCGTGGGATCCGACAGGCGCCCCTTGTCGAGCCGCATGATCAGCGAATCCGGCACCTTCTTGAGCAGGTGCACGTCATGGGTGGCGACCACCACGGTGGTCCCCAGCCGGTTGAGCGCCTCGAACAGGCGCAGCAGCTTGACCGCCATGTCGGGATCGACGTTGCCGGTCGGCTCGTCGGCCACCAGCATGTCGGGCCGGGCGATCACCGCGCGGGCGATCGCCACGCGCTGCTGCTCGCCGCCCGAAAGCTGGGCCGGCACCGCGTGCATCCGATCGGTCAGCCCCACCCATTCGAGCATATCGGCCACCGGGCGCGCCAGTTCGCGCTCGGCCACGCCCGCCACCCGCAGCGGCAGGGCAACATTGTCGAACGCCGACAGGTGCTCGACCAGCCGGAAGTCCTGAAACACCACGCCCAGCCGGCGTCGCAACAGCGGCAGGCGTTCGCGCGGCATGGTGATCGCATCGGTGCCGAACATGCGGATCGCCCCGCGCGAGGGGCGCTGGGCCAGATAGAGCAGCCGCAGCATCGAGGTCTTGCCCGCACCGCTCGCCCCGGTGAGGAAGTAGAAATTGCCCGGATAGAGCGTGAAGGAAATGTCGCTGAGCACCTCGCGATCGGCGCCATAGCGCAGACCCACGTTATCGAACTGGACGATTTCCCCATCGGTGGCGGTGTTCATCGGGCGAAAGCGGTCCAGTCGGCAAAATTGCCTAGTCTGGGGCTATAGCCGCCAATCCATGTGGAAAAAAGGGCATAGCCACCCTGCTTTCCCCGGTTGAACGCTTGCCGCCGGCCGCCGCAATATGTTTAACGCTGAACCCATGATTATCGCCTGTCCTGCTTGCGGTACGCGTTATGTCGTCCCGGACAGCGCCCTTGGCGTCGAAGGCCGGACCGTGCGCTGCGCGAAATGCCGCCACAGCTGGTACCAGGACGGCCCCCAGCCTGCTGCGCCTCAGCCCGCTGCGTCCCCGCCTTCTGTAGCGGCACCCGTTGCCCCGGAGCCGGTCGCTCCGCCGCCCCCGGCTCCTGTGGCCGAGCCGGTTGCAGAACCCGAACCAGCCCCCGCCGTGCAAGAACCACAGGCCGAAGACGCCCCCGAAGCCCCCCCGCCGCCGGTCTATGCCGACCCGGATTGGGACGATCAGGCCGCGCCCTCGCGCTTTGCCCACGAACCGTTCCTGCGCCCGCGCCGCAATCCCACCCGGATGTGGACCGTGGCCGCGGCGATTTTCGCGGTGGTCGCACTCGGCGCGGTGGGCGCCACGGCGTGGTACGGCCTGCCCGATTGGATGCCCTTTGCCCGGCCGCTGTTTGCCGAAAGCCAGGCTGGCCTGAAACTTGATTTCCCGGCCAAGCAGCAGGACCGCCACGAGTTGGCCGACCACACCTGGTTCTTCAACGCCAACGGCACCGTCACCAACGTTTCCGCCACCGCCCGCAGCGTGCCGACGATCCTGATCGTGCTGCGCGATGCGCGCGACCGGGTGGTCTATACCGCCGAAGTGCAAAGCCCCAAGCGCGTGCTCGCCCCGGGCGAAAGCGTCTCGATCAACGAGGCGCTGACCACGGTGCCCAAGGATGGCGTGAAAGCGGAATTCGGCTGGAAGCCGGGCAGCTAGCCCAGCAGCTCAGCCCGCACATCAAGCCCGCTCAGTCAAATTCGAGCAGCACCTGCCCGCCGGCCGCGCGGCGGGCCTGCCGTGCGAGCGCGTCAGGCTCGGACAGCGGCGCAGTCGTCGCCGCGCGCAGCACCTCGGCCGAAACCCGCGCCACCGCGATCACACGCGGCGGCGGCGGCGGTGCAGCGGCGGGCGCAATGGCTGCGGCAAGGAACAGGCTGAACACAATGCTCATCAAGCGTGGTGAACGCTTTGTTCAGCCTTTGCGCAACCGCCGATCGCAGCCAATTTGGAGCCGTCCCCGTGCGGCACAGGTCGCCTGGGCAAAATTCATCGCCAAACGCGCTTGCAGCGCCGCCCCCCCTTTGCTAATGGCCCGCTCCTACCCCCCCGGGGCGCACGGATTTCCTCAAGGAATCGTATCGCCGTCCCGATGATTTAGCGGTCGTGGCGGAATTGGTAGACGCGCAACGTTGAGGTCGTTGTGGGCGAAAGCCCGTGGAAGTTCGAGTCTTCTCGACCGCACCAAACAGTCCTTCATGGTAACTTATTCTTGCCCTCGGGCACCCGCTTCGCGTGAAGTGGCGCAGTCCAGCGAGGTTCGGCAGTACATCTTTTCGGCATTGCAGCCAGAGACGCACGGCAGCAGCCGGAAACAGGCAAAAAAGTAGCCGGATTCTCTGTTCCCAAGAACCCGGCTTCACCTCAATTTCCAAGCGTTGTTGTCTCTCAGGCAGCGAAACCGAACAGCCGCTCCTGCTCAGCCCAATCGATCGGCATATCAGAGATGAGTAGCGATCTGCGGTTTAGCCCTTTGGGCTGTGTTCCCTCGGCGATGGCGTCGATGATCTTGGGGCTCATCCAGGACAGGCGCAGCAGCCTTGCAAGCTGGGTCCTACACCGTCCTTCCCGCTTCGCCAATTGGTTGAGACTTAGCTCTGGTGATGCGAGTATGAGACGCTGGGCATCGTGCGCATCGGCGACGAGCTCAAGTAGGTCACCCGATGCACGATCGGCCGCACCTTGGGAATCGATACGAAGCCTTGTTTCCCGGAACGGTCGCTTGGTTGGCAGCGGAATGTTGATGCGCCATGTCGGTTGCTCGTGCAGATCCAGCGCGTTCCCGGCGTCAGGTGATCAGGTCATCACGCCCGATATCATCGATCAAAATCTGACCAAGGCTATAGACCTTCTTCCGGTCATCATGCCGGGCCTCGATGTTCCGATTGATCGGGCGTTCCTACTTTCAGAATTGATCCGGCGCAGCAGTCAGACCATCGGCAAAAACACCACACTCAAGTCCGATGAAGGGCACCTGGACTGGCTGAACGCAGAGCGTAAAAAGGACTGGCGCTACTGGAGGCGCTACGCGATGTGGCTCGAGGCAAAGATGCCGCCACAGGCGATCGACGCGCTCGACGAAGCTACGGATGACGTACTCAGGCAGCTTGAAGCGCCGGATCGCCCCGGCGCGTGGGATCGTCGCGGCCTCGTTGTCGGACATGTCCAGTCAGGCAAAACCGGCAATTACACTGGCCTTATCTGCAAGGCACCTCAGGCATGCCAAGGCGTTTTGCGACCTCCCATTGGGCGTGGCCCGAGATAATACGAGCCTCTGTATCGATAAGGATCGGCAGAACCTGTCCAAAGGCCTCAAAGGATTTGGTCAGTGCCCGGATCTGTGAGCTGGGGTGATGGCGCGGCGTTCCAGGCATCGGGCGCAGCCCCCCGATCGCTAGGTACTCGGTGGTAAGCGGTGCGTTGCGAGGTGGGACAGGATTTGTGGTCATTACGGCGCTCCGTGTTCATCGGCGGAGCCCGTAAATATTCACACATCGATCTCGAAAAATACGGTCAAAAAACAGCTTGTAGCTATGACACCCAGTCAAGTTTGAGAAGATCACGCTCGTTCACTGCAAAGCGAGGATCGTGGCAGATGACCGGCAAGATCTTCTGCGAAAGTTCGACCACCTGCTTGATCAGGCGAATATCCGCGAGGTTGATCGGAAAATCTTCTTGATCGGCACCACGATGGTAAAGCTCGAGATCGCATGCCGTTATGAGATGGATTACTGGACGCCCAGGGCGCCAGATGCGCTTCTGAAAATTATCGGCATGCTCCGGATGATTATTGGTGAGGAACAGCGCAATCTGGCGTTGCGTGAATTTCTTGATACCCCGCACCGGCTTGGGGCTTGCCCCCAAAGCTTCCCGGATCCACGGGCGCAACGCCCGAGCAAGCTGCGCGCGCTTCCTCAGCCTATCCTGCGTCTTCTTGAGCTTCTCCCGGCACCAACCCGGATCAAGCCGGACATAATCATTGAGCCGCTCATCCAGGAACGGCTCAGTCCTCCTATCTACCCGGTTCGCCTTATGCAGGTAGCTGGCTGCCCAGGCGTCTGCAGCATCCCGACATCTCTCGGCCTCACGCACTCCAGGAAAGGCGAGAGCCGCAAAATAGCGTGCGGACGTCACAATGTCCGGACACTCGCCCGGCCCCAGCCTAATTATGCGATCGGACATGAAGACGAATTTGATCCCCTCGAACAGGCGCGATTGCACCTGATATCGGCCTGTTATGATCCTGTTTCACCGATTGTCAGCAGTATATGTGGAAGCGCCTCCAAGCCTAGCCAATCAGCTGAAAAACAGACTCATTTTCGGCTGCCTTGTCGAACTGCAGCAGGGACAGGCCTGTTAATCTCGAAAAAACAGGCGAAAACAGGTATGTGGGAACTGATCGCGCCGCCCTTCCCACTGCGTCACGCACCAATCAAACAGATACCGGCACTGATTTTCGCCTCAGGGCGCCCTGTGCCTGCACAGCTGACCTACGCATGGTCGGTAATCATCAAACCTGAAATCAGGGCCTCCACCGGCGCATCGTCAGCATCAGCCAACGTCATGACCGACAAGGTCATCGGCGGCGCGCCCGGGATTTCACGGGCAATCATTCCCGCAACGGCACTCGCCGCAAGTGCTGCCGAGCGCGGCAGCATGGTCAGCGCCGCGCCGCTTCGGGCCAGTTCGACGCAAGCTTGCTGGCTCGACAGGCGGTAGCGGGGAAAGCCCGCGCGGCGGATCGTTTCGCGGTGTTGGGGATCCTGGTTGGCGGCAAAACTGCGGTCAAAGCCGGCAACCGCCCAATCGTGCTCCAGCAGTGCTGCAAGACTCTGCTCGCCCACCGCCGGATGATCGCTGGCACAGAGCAGATAATACGGCTCCTCGCGAACCTGCCTGATCGTGAATTCGCGCCGCGCACCGAACGCCGCAATGGAATCGCCATGATACAGCAACATCTGCGCCCGGCGCTGCAACAGGCGCTCTACCGCAAGATCGGGCGGGAGAATTTCCGCCTCGACCGTTACATCGGGGTACTGTGCGCGAAAATTCACCAAGGCGGCAGGCAGAAAGCTGTCGATCACGGCCGGGCCGCAGGCCAGCGACAATTGCCGCCCGGCAGACAGAACCTGGGCCTTGCCCTCGGCCGCATGCGCCAGCAATTCCGGCGCCAGTTCGGCAAGCCGCCGCCCGGCAGTCGTCACCACCACCGACCGGGTCGTGCGCTCGAACAGGCGCACGCCCCACTGTTCTTCCAGGGTGCGGATGCTTTTGGTCATCGCGGAATGGGTGATGCCCAGCTCTTCGGCTGCCCGCGAAAAGCTGGCCCGGCGATAAACGGCTTCAAACCGCCGGATAAGAGCCAGATCGTACGACATGTTCCATTTTGTATGCAATCATCGCCATTTATTCAATTGTTGTCCGCTATCACCAGCCTTACGCCCCGACAGAAAGGCCGGGGGGACATCGCGATGCGCGCCGCAGATCTGATCCATTCGAACATCACGCTGTTTTCCGCCTTTGCGTTTCTTGGTCTGATCGCCATCGAACAATTCGCGATCCGGGTGCTGCGCCGCAAGGGCAAGACGCCCTGGAAGGACAGCCTGGTCAGCATCATGCTCGGCTACCTGAGCGAGCCGGTAAACGCGCTGTCCGCCTTCATTACACTGGGCATTCTTGCCGCGGTCGAGCCATTCCGGTTTGCCACCCTGCCGGCCACATGGCTGACCTTTGCCTTGTGCTTCGTGCTCGATGACCTGCGCTTTTATGTGCATCACCGGATCGGCCACCGTGTGCGCTGGGTCTGGGCGATGCATGTGGTTCATCACTCCAGTCCCAACTACAATCTGCCGATGGCGCTGCGGCAATCCTGGACCAAGCATTTCACCGGCACCATGCTGCTGAAGATACCGCTGGTTCTGGCCGGGTTTGACCCGGTCATGGTGACCTTCTGCGGCATTCTGAACGCCACCTACCAGTTCTTCCTTCATACCGAGACGATTGACCGTCTGCCGCGCTGGTTCGAAGCGGTCTTCAACACGCCGTCCCATCACCGCGTGCACCACGGCAACAACCCGCGCTATCTCGACTCCAATTACGCCGGCACCCTGATTATCTGGGACCGGCTGCTGGGAACCTTCGAGCCTGAGCGCGCCGATGATCCGCCGTGTTATGGGCTGGTCAAGCAACTCGAAACCCTCAACCCGGTGACGGTGCTGACCCACGAATATGTGGGCATTGCCCGCGATGTGGCCGCTCCGGGACTGACGCTGCGCCAGCGTCTGGCCTATGCCTTTGCCCCGCCGGGCTGGAGCCATGATGGATCACGGCTGGATTCGCGGGCGATCCGTCAGGCAGCAGGGTTTGAACCCTATGCCGACCGCGCCGAGGCAGCTACGCAGGGCACCCCGTCATGACCGCAATCTTCCCCTTCCATTATGCGTTGAGCGAGGCCCTGGTCGCGGCTGCGGCCGCTCTTGGCATCTCCTCGCTGATCCCCCGCAACCGAATGGGTGCCGCGGGGTTGTTGCCGTTCGGCCTCGCGGGATTGATCGGTGCGGTGCAGATCGCCGCCGGTTTGACGGGGTCTGTCGCGACGTTTCATCAATTCCTGTCGCGATCGGGGGCCGTATTCGGTCTGATATGCCTAATCGGCGCGCTCATGCCGCAGCGTGATTGGCGCTATCCAGCGGCGGGCCTGCTGGCAGCCGGCTTAGTCGCGGTGGTCCCGGCTGTCGGTATGCCCTTGTTCGCCCTGTTGATGCTTGGCGGGGTGATACTGGTCTATCGACGCGCCCCGGAAGGCAGCGCCGTGATGGCAGCGTCAGGTTTTGGCCTGCTGGTCATCGCCCAAGTGGTCACAGCCAGCCTCCGGCCTGCTCATCCAGACCTCGCCTGGCACGCGTTTCACGTGCTGGTAGCGGCATGGTTGCTTATCGCGGCGATGCTTGTGCCGCTGTGCGGCGGCTCAAAGCGCGCCGGATATGCGACGGCGAGTGACTGAGCGGGCAGCCCGACGCTCTCCGCGCCGCCATCCAACTGATCCGCTTGCCTTTCCGCCCGCCGCGCAGGTCAGTGCCTGTATGCAAACAAATCGGGATAATTGCTTACAATTTTAACCGTGGGGCCCAATCCCGCCCGGTGCCATCCAATCTGGATGCGATCTGCCCCGCGCCGCGGGTTTTGGGTTAATTATATTGAAATGTAATACTATTTTGCCGCACCGTCTAACCGGCAAAGAGCGCATAAGTCCGCGCAAAAGCATGTAAAGCATCGAAATTGCCCACCAGATCAGGGCAACGCGCGCGTTAACTAAGTTTCGCGCCCTCATGTTTACCAGCGATCCCTAATTTGAGGCTCTGAGCTAATCAGGAGCCAAGTCGATGAAGTTGAGCATGATGGCAGGGGCCACGGCCATTGCCGCCGCGACGGTCGCGGCATCCACCTCCGCCGCCGTCCCTGCCACGGGCAGCAACCAGGCGACGATCCAGATTTCGGCAGTCGTGCCGGTCATCTGCAAGACGCAGTTGGTCGGCTCGCCCGCAACCCTCACCAATACCGCCAATGGCGCGGTCCAGCTGGGTTCGCTCAGCGAATTCTGCAACAATGCCCGCGGCTACCGCGTCGTGGCCGATTATTCGGCCAACCTCGCCAATGCCAAGCTGCTGGTCGATGGCGTGCCGGTGCCGCTGAACAAGACCGGCTCGACAGTTGTCTCGCAGTCGAACCGCGCCGCGATCGCCTCGCACGATCTCGTGCTGCAAGTGCCGCGCGGCACGGCGGCCAACGGCAATCTCAGCTTCCGGATCGAACCACTCTGATCCTCCGGCGCGCGCTCCCCTAGGGGAGCGCGATCGCCGAACAATCGGTGCCACTGGGGGCATTGTAGGCCAGAGGCTCGATCGTCACCGTGATCTCGTCGCTGTAGATGCGCGTACCCGACGGCGTCTTGCCCTTGCCGGCCTCTTCCAGCGTCGCCTGCAAGCGCAGCTTGTCCTCGAACGCCGCCTTGAGACCCGCGGAAGGGCAAGTGCGCGGCGTCGGCGTGGGGCTAGCGTTGTTCGCACTCGTACCCATGAAGCCGAGCTTGTACTTGATCAGCTCGGCCGGTCCGGCAGTGCCCAGCGTGTAGTTCTGGTTGAGCAGCCGGTAGGCGTTCGCCGAGGTCCAGGTGACCTTGTAGGGGCCAGTGCTTTCGACGCGGATGTAGTTGACGTCCGGGGTCTTGGTCGATGGAGCCGCGGCCGCATCGACATTGCCGATTTCCCCGAAATCGAGCGCCGCGCCCGAATAGGTCGCGCGCAGGGCGCTTTGCACCTTGATCGGGAATGAAATTGTATTGGCGAGCAGGCCGGTCTGCTGGGTCTGTTGCCCACCGCCCGTCGTGCTGCACCCGAAACTGGCCGTGAACGAGAGAGTGCCGTTGTTGGCGGCAAAGCTCGTTTCTGCCGGCACGATCACGTCGAAATTGACGACCGCGGTATCCGAATCCTTGTTGTTCCCCGTGAAGATGATCTTCAAAAACCGGTTCGTGTCCGACGGATCGAGCGAGGTTGGCGACACTACCGGCCGCGCCGGCTCATCGGTGCCATAAAAGACATCGTAACCCAGCCCGAGCACCTGCCCGGCCACCGCCGTGGTGCGCGGGATGATCTGGACCCCGTTCGAATGCCCGGTTTCATCGACCAGATAGAAATTGACGATGTCAGTCTTTTCGCCGCCACCGCCGTTGATGCGCCGCAGGGTCAACGAAACATTGGTTACCGTGAGACCCGCGGCATTGAACGGGTCATAGGTCGCTGGGCTGGCAGTCGCGCTTCCCGTGATCCCACAGGTGGCAGCCTTCGCGCTGGGCGCCAGCGCGGTGCAGGCCGCCATCCCCAGCATCCCGGCCAATAGATTGCGCAAAGCTGCCCTGTTCATCGTCATTGTTCCCTGATCGGCGTGATTTCGCCCACGCGCACGATACCTTCGGCATTTTCCGGAATGTCGATGACGAAGGTCGAATGCGCGTCATCGAGCATTTCCAGCCGCCACTTGCCCGGCGCGAGACCGGTGGCTCCGAAGCGGCCCTGGCGGTTGGTGAAGATGGTTTTCGCCGGACGGTCGGGGTGGGCCAGTTCGGTTGCCTTGCCCGAGACCAGCGCCACCGGATTGCCATCGCGGTCGTGCATGATGCCAAAGGCGGTGACGTGATAGTCCGACCCGGCTTCGAACAGGTAGCCGCTGCGATAGCTCGGGAAGACCTTGAACGAGCCTTGGCCGATGTCGGTGCCCGGCGGGGCATTGGCGACATCGATCGGGACCATGCGCTCCGAATAGGAGGCCAGCCCCGGCATCAGCGCGGCGCCCCATTCCCCGGTCATCGCGGTGTAGCCATAGGGGCTCGGCTCGACCACGACATTGGCCTGCTTGAGGCTCTTGTGCGCCCGCACGATGGCGAAGCTGTCGTAGATCGGGCGGCCCAGCGCCACGCTGCCGCCGCCCACCGCCAGCGAGGTGCCGAAGCGGAACGAGGAACGCTGGTTGAGGCTCGAGCCGAAATCGCGGTCGAACACGCCAAAGTGCGTGAAGCCGAGTTC
Source organism: uncultured Novosphingobium sp. (assembly GCA_937996535.1). Classification (GTDB taxonomy): domain Bacteria; phylum Pseudomonadota; class Alphaproteobacteria; order Sphingomonadales; family Sphingomonadaceae; genus Novosphingobium. The sequence goes on from CALKVF010000006.1 coordinate 46,354, forward strand.
CGCCCGGTTGCTGAAGTAGTTGGCGTTGACGTTGACCCCGGCACCGAGGTCCGAGCGCTCAACGTCAGCGGTCACGTTGTAGCTGCCCACGCCCGAGCCGTGCAGCGTCTGGAACGAGGACCGCATCCGGTTGTCGCGGGTGTCGTATTCGGTCCGCACGCTGGATTCGCGGCCCAGCCGCACGGTCAGCGACAGGAACGCGCTGACCCGCGATCCGGCGCTATCCTTGTCATAGCGCGATTCAGCCGAGAGGTTGGCGCGCGGCGCCAGCCGCCAGCCCGCCGCAAGGCGGTAGCTGTGCACGTCCGAAAAGGCCCCACGCCCCTTGGAAAACCGCGCGTCGGCAGAGGCGTAGAAGTTCGCGCTGAACGCCCGGCTGTAGCCCGCGCCGATTTCGTACTTGTAGGGATTGTCGGCGAGGAAGAACGTGATCGGCGCAAACCGGCGGCTGCGGTGTTCGCCAAACAGGCTGAACGTATCCGAGGTGCCGTTGGCGTGCATGATCTGGCGCTGGAACGTGGCCTGGAAGGCCGCGCCATCGCCCGCGCCGCGCACGTGGCTATAGGCAAAATTGGTGCCGAGCGTCCCGAGCGGGGTGCCGATCACGGCTTCCACGCCGCCCATCTTCATCCGCTCATCAGCCTGGAAATTGGCGCCGAGCGTCAGCCGGTCGTTGATCCCGCGGCGGTAGAACCCGCTCGACACCCATTGATCGGTATAGTGCGGTCCGCGGATCCCGAGCGGCGCCTTGACCCCAGCATAGAGCCCGAATTCGCTGAGCCCAGTGGCGAGCTGGCTCTGATCGAGGAAGATGCTGAAACGCAGGGTTTCGCTGCGCCCGGTATCGTCGAGCACGTTGAGCCGGACATCGTTGGCACCCTGGGCGAAGGGAAAATCGCGCAGGTTATAGTTGCCCGGCGCCAACTGCAGCCGGCGGACCTGCTGCCCGTTGATCAGCACTTCGACCGTCGAGGCGCGCTCAAGCGTGAAGGTGCGGTCGCCGCGCGGGCGAATGATCTGCTGCGGATTGAGCGCGCTGTACGAGCGCATCACCGACAGCCCGGCGATTTCCGGCGCGGCCTGGAAGCCGCGGGTTTCGGTCTGCAGATCGCCCGCGGTGTAGCGTACGATGTTGTGCAGGTCGTCGACCACCACCCGGCTGCCGATCCGCTGGAAATCGGCGCCATTCTGGCCCGGGGTCCAGATGGCATTGCTTTCGATCACCGCGCCGCCGAGCCGCGCCGCGCCATCGAGCAGGAAGACCGGCTGGTCAAAGCCGGTATCGGTGCCGTCCTCGACATAGTCGACCGAGCCGCGCACGTTGACATAGGCGCTGGCCGGCAGCGGCTTGACGAAATCACCCAGCGCGCTGCGATCGAGCGCCGACAGAGAGAGCCGCCGCGAGGCTCGGCGCTCGACCGGGATCACGAAGGTCAGTTCCAGCGTGCGCGGATCATATTGCGCGCGCAGCCCCAGGGGCTCCAAGTCGGCTGGGCCGATCGTTTCACGGCCCGCCAGATTGGTCTTGAGCGCCTCGATAAATTCGGGCGTGACGATCGGAGCGAGCAGCTGGAACGCGCGCTCCGCCGGAAAATGGATGCTGTCATCCGCCGCGATGGTCAGCGGCATGTCGCCAAGAAAGGTCGCCCCATCCTTGGCCGGCACGGTCAGCACGATGGTCCGGCCCGTGGGGTTGAGCCGTTCGGCGCGCGCGGCGGGGGCGACCGGCTGGGCCGCCGCATCAGCGAGCGCGGCAGCGCCGCCCGCTACCGGCGCGGCAACTTCCGCCGCCCAGGCCGGCTGGACCGCAGCGATGGCGCAGATGCTTGCTCCGGCAAGCTGCAAGACGCGAGGGGCAAGGCGCGACATGATCTCAGCCTTCCGGCGTGAAGCTGGCTTCGACCGTGCCTTCGGCAGCCGGCAGCTCGATCGGCAGCGTCATGTCGCGGGTCTGGTTGCCCCCGACGAGGCCGAACCCGATCGTCTGCTGGATTTCCGCACCCGACAGCGCCTTGCGGAACACTTCCTTGCCGGACGCGTCCTTTTCGATCAGGCGCAGTTGGCCGTTGGCGAGATAGCCATGCGCGGCCGAGGCGTTCTTGAGCGTGATCACCGGTACCGGCTTGCCCGCATCGTTGCGGGTGATCCGCGCCCCGCCGATCGACAGCGCCGGCTTGGTCGCCGCCGGGGCGACGCTGACCAGCACCTGGAAATTGTAGAGGATCTGGATCGCCGACTGCCCCTCGGGCAGCTTCACCGGCAGCTGGGCAACGGTGATGTAATAGTGCTTGCTCTTGGCGAGCGCCGGATCGCCGACATATTGCACGCGGAAGGTCTGGGTCTGGCCGGGCGCGATGATCGCCTGCGGCGGAAACACCAGCAGATCGCCCGGATCCTGCCCGGTCGGCTTGATGCCCGTAGGGGTCAGTTCAAGCTCCTGCACGGTCAGTTCCACCGGCAGCGGCGTGGCGAACGTGTTCTCGACCGTGATGACCTGCGACATGCTGCGCCCGGCGGTCTGCAGATCGACCACGACCGGCTGAACGGTCATTGCCAGCGCCGCCGGCGCCGGCAGAGCCGAGGCGCAGAGTGCAGCGAGCGCGAGCTTGACGAATGATTTCACGTGGATACTCCGGAATTGATCAGGCGGGCGTTAGCCGGCGGGCTGGAATTCGATGACGATCGCATCGGTGTATTGCCCGGCGGTTAAAGGCCCCCTCCCGGCTTCTGTGGATATCCGCACCAATAAATCGCCCGTCGCCGGCCGATCGACCGCCAGTGCGGCCAGTCCGCTGTCGCTGGGCTGGGCGATCCGGCTGGCGGCCCAATCGACCCGGTAATCATAGGCGAGGAAGTCCGAGAACCCCTGCCCGCCGCGCTGTCCGCCATTGACGGCGCCGCTGCGCAGCAAGCCGCCATTGGTCGAGCGCACGGTCAGGCGGTGCGAGGCGTTGCACCGCACCGGCAGCGTCAGTTCAAGCGAGCTGGCCTGCGAGGTCGCGTCCTGCGGGCTGACCAGCTGGGTGATGGTCATGCGCCCGGTATTGGCGCCCAGATTGACGAAGGCCGCGTTCGAGGCCGCCGACGGGGTGGCCGCGCCCAGCACGCAGGCGGCTGGTGCCGTGCCGGCGAGCCGCAGCGTCTGCGAGGCGGTATCGACCTGCTGGGCACTGGCCGCCCCCGCCGCAAACAGCAGGGGCAGACCGGCAAGCACGGCAGGACGGATGAAACGGTGGCTGGCCATTAGCGTGGCTCCAGAAAGATCCGCACGGTGTCGTCATAGGTGCCGGCAACCAGCGGAGCATTGACCTGCGTGTTCGAAGCGCCCTGCGCGATTTCGATCCGCACCAGCACGTCCCCGACCACCGGATCGGCCACGGTCGTCAGGCTGGTGGTCTGACGGCGAACATTGGCCTGGGCATCGAGCGTGCCGTTGACCGCACCCCAGGCCAGGCTGGCGCGATAGGGCACCGCCGTGGCGAAGCCCGGCACCGCGATCGCCTGACGGGCATCGGTCGGCCACAGGCCGTTGTTCTGGCTTTCGATCCGCACCTGATGCGGGAAATTGCACATCGCGGCGAAGCTGATCGTGGCGCTGGCGGCGCGGGTGGCAAGGGTCTGGCGATCGGCCAGATTCTCGATCCGCAGCGTATCGCCATCAAGGCCGGCGATGTTGACCAGCCCGCCCGCCTGGATGCGCCCGCGCTGTAAGGTGCAGACCGCGGGCGTATTGCCCGACACGGCAAAGTCCTGCTTGGCACTCGCCGCCTGAGCCCAGGCCGAACCGGCAGGCACGGCCAGCGCCAGCGCGGTCAGCGCGAGCGAGAGGGTTGCGCGCCCCGCCGCCACGGTCAGTTCGCCGTCGCCAGGGTGATCGTCACCGTGCCGAGGTAGCTGTTGTCGGCCACCGGGCGCAGCGCGGCGCCCCCCGTGGTGGCAAAATCGCCGATGTGCACGGTGATATCACCGCTGAACGCGCTGGCGCGGGTCTGGGTGGCAGCAGCATTGGCCGCCGCGCCAGTGGTGTAGGCCGCCGGCGTCACGGTCCAGCCCTGCGCGGTGGCGGTATAGTCCACGCTGCGCGAGAAGCCGCTGGGCGCGGCCGAGGTAAAGTTCTGAGCCGCCAGCGCGGTCGCGCCGATGGTGATCGTGCTGCGGGTCGAGCAGAACGAGCCGGCCAGCACCTTGTCCGGCGCAGCCAGATCGGTGCGCAGGAGGCCGGTGGTGGTGTCGATCAGCACGCCGAGCGGGAAAGTGCCAGCGCCGCTGGTGATCGTCCCGCCAGCACACATGGCCGGAACATTGCCGGTCACCGACAGCGACTTGGTGTCAGTGGTCGAACCCGTGGCTTCCTGAGCCTGGGCGGCGGCAGCGCCGCCCAGGGCAAGAACCAGCGAGAACATGGCGGTCAGCTTGCGCATGGCACTATTCTCCTAGATCGAGGATCATTCCACCCCGGCGGGACCGAGGGTGATGCGAACCGCCCCCTGGTAACGCCCCGACACCATCAGGCTGTCGGCAGGGACGGTGAAGTTCGACACTTCAAGGTTGATGGCAGACAGCTTGGGCGTGCCCTGGGTGCCGCCAAGGCCGGTCTTGGTGGCGGACGAACCGTCACCCAGCGCAGCGGTGGTTGCCGCGGCATTGATGCCCGCCCAGTTCGACGCCGTAGCGGTGTAGTTCACCGCGCGGGCAAAGTTGGCCGGGGGCGCAACGCCGCCGTCATCGAGATTGGTCAGCGCCGTGGCATCGACGGTCAGCATGGTGCCGCCGAAGTTGCAGAAGCTGCCATCAAGCACCACCGACTGGGCCGGCAGCGTGGCGATCTTGCCAACGCGGGTGCCCGAAGTCGCCGCCATCTGGCCGACATCGATCTGCGGCGAGGAAGGCGTTCCCAGCACGCAGAGCGAGGCGACACGGCCCACCACCGTCACGTCGGCCTGGACCGAGGTCGCGGGCGGCGTGGTCGTGGCAGCGAAGGACTGCGCGGGAGCGAGCAGCGCCGCTCCCGAAACAGCGAGGATCAACTTGGCGTTCATGCCGTGTCTCCTGGTTCAGTTCGATCAGGTGGCGGGGGTCAGCGTAACCGCGACGTTGCCCTGATAGGAACCGGCGGTCAGCAGGGTGTCGGCAGCCGTAGCAGCAGCCGACAGTTCGACAGTGATGTCGCCGCGGAACATCGTGACGTTGCCCGCTGCACCGGCAGTGGCGTCAGCCGAATTGGCATCGCTTGCGGTGCCGACGAGGGTGGTGCCGTTATAGGCCTTGGCGGTGGCGGCGAAGTCGACCACGCGGGCGAAACCAGCAGCAGCGGTCGCCACCGAGGTGTTGCTGAGCGAGGTCGCATTGACCGCGATCGTCGAGGCCGACTTGTTGCACCAGCCGACGAGGGTGGCGGTCTGACCATTGACCGTGGAGGCCAGCAGCTTGCCGTCGGTGCCAGCCAGTTCGGGGATGGTGATGGTCGCCGAGTTGGTGGTGAACTGGCACTTCGAGGCCACGGTGCCATTGACGGTGACATTGCCGGTCACGTCGCCAGCCGCGAAAGCGGGCATCGAAACGGTCAGGGCGCCCAGGGCGGCGGCGATCGCGAACTTCTTCATTTCACTTCTCCTTCATCTCGCCGGCCGAGCCGGAACTGTTGCATTCAAACTTCAATTTTCGCGGCGGCCGGGTGGCCGTGCGAATGCGTGGGGCCCGCTCAGGTTGCGGGCGAAACGGTGACGGTCAGGGTGTCGGTATATTGGCCGGCGGCGAGCTGGCTGCCGCTCGGCGGCGCGGCGTAGCGCACCTCAAGGTAGGACGAGGCCAGATTGTAGGACGGGCTAGGAATCGCCAGCCCGGTGCCTGGCGCGGCCGTGCCCTTGAAGCCGCAGGCGGTGCCCGCACTGGCCAAAAGATCGGCCGCTGCGCACTCGGCAGTGGCCGTGCCGGTGTTGTGCACCACGCTCAGCCCGACGGTGTAGGGCGCGAGCGTGGTGAAACCTGAACTGATCGGGGTTACCGCGCTTTTGAGGCCGCCGTTGGCCGAAGTGACCGCGACCCGTGACAGGCCGGTGCATTCGAGCGTGAAGCCGAACTGGTGGGCCCAGCCGGGCATGTCGATTTCGCCCGCGTCCCACGTACCCGAGGGAAGCGCGGCGGCGGCAAAACCGCAGCGGCCGCCAACGGTCGCCACCACGGGAACCTTGAATTCGGCCTTCTGGGTGTTGTCATAATAGGCAAGGATGGTCTGCTGGGCGCAGGCCGGAACGGCGATTGCCGTGCTCAACAGTGCGAGTGCAGTAGCCCCTGCTCTCTTGCCCAACATGTATGCCCCCATGCGCATTCTTGCGCGTTGCCGCAGTGCCCAACTCCCGGGATTTGCCCCCGGAGCTTCGGCGCTCTCCCTGGCGGCGTTTGCAGGCCGGATCAGGGAAATGCCGTAGGGAAATTCCTAAATCCATATTCGTTCAAAACGGAATCATTTTAACGATTCACTGTCCCGCACTGGCACATCAGCGCTTGGAAATTGGGAATAAATAGATAAAAAACAGCTGATTGGATGGTTAAGTTGAATTCCAAAAAACATGTCAAAATGAGTGTATGTGTTAACGAATAGGCTTAATTGGGCACCCCGTTATGCGGGGTCATTCCGACGAATCGGGCGCTTGGCGCGCCGATCGCGGGACCGATTCTCACGCCTGCTGGCAGAGGCCGCGCGGTGATTTACGACCTCGCGATCGGGGACTGCGGCCTTGCCCCGCTGCTGCTCGCCAGCAGCATCCTGAAAGCACGACCGGGGCTGCGGCTGGCGATCTTCACGCGCGATGCGCAGCCCGGCGGGGACTGCCTCGAACTGGTCCTGCCCGAGCGGCTGGCGCCCGCGCTGCAAGACCTGATCGAGCCGATCGTGGTGCGCAGCTGGCCCGGCTATGTGCTGCGCCGCGATGGCCAGATGATCGAACGCGCAGCCCCGGTCTGGCTGCTCGATCCGGTGCAGTTGCAGCTCGAACTGGAACTGTTGACCAATCCGCCGAGCTTCGTCGGGGCAGAGGCGCTGACATCGGCGCGCGAGGTGATCACCCTACCCGCCGGGCCGATCCGGGTGCGCGCGGCCCAGATCATCGGGGCAGAGGCGCTTGCCGGGCTGACCGTGCCGGTCCTTGCCGACTTCGACGTTGCCAGCGGCGAGGCTGCGTTCCTGCAATATATCCCGCTGGGCGACGAGCGGGTGGCGGTGTGCAGCGTCCACGCCAGCGATGATGACGGCGATGACCGCAGCCCCGAAGCCATCCTGTCGGCGCGCTGGGACATGGTGGCGCAGATCGCCGAAAGCGTGGCCTGAGCCCACCAGGCGACCGGCAATTGCACCGTCCGCCGCGAACGGGCTTGCATGGCGCCCGCGCCCCGGCCAAGCAGCCGCGATGCGAATTGCCCTTTTCGAGCCGGAGATTGCCGGGAACGTCGGCGCCATTCTGCGGCTGGGCGCGTGCCTGGGCGCCGCAGTGGACCTGATCGAGCCGCTGGGCTTTGCCTGGGACGATCGCCGCGTGCGCCGGGCGGCGATGGACTACATCGATCACGTGACCATCGCCCGGCACGCCAGCTTCGACGCGTTCCGCGCGAGCATCGGTTCAAGCCGGCTGGTGCTGTTCAGCACCAAGACCAGCCAGTCCGCCTATGAATTTGCCTTCCGGGCAGACGACGTACTGCTGTTCGGCAAGGAAAGCGCCGGAGTGCCGCAAGCCGTTTCCGACAGCTGCGAGGCCCGGATCCGCCTGCCAATGCGGCCCGAAGTGCGCTCGATGAACCTCGCCACTTCAGCCGCGCTGGCGCTGGGCGAAGCCCTGCGCCAAACCGCTACCCTACCCGGCTGATCGCCAGCGGTCAGGCAAAGATCCGGTAGAGCACCTTCATCACGATATCGCTCCAACCCTCGGGGTCCGCGGGATCGTTCGACACTTCGTCGATCAGCTTGCCGAAAGTATAAGCCTGGATGAAGGTCGCGGCGGCCTTGGGGTCGAAATCGGAGTTGAACCAGCCGCGTTCCTGGCAGGCCACGAACATCGCGGTAAAGGCGCCGGTCATGCGGGCCTGCTCGGCCGCGATCCGCGCCATCAGCCGGGGGCGATGCTCGGCCAGCGCCAGCAGCCGCGCCCGGCGGAACCGGATCGAACGCCGCGCCTCCGACTGGGTATCGGCAAGGATCTGGCGAAAGCCCTCGAGGAACGCGTCGCGGTCCGCCGCCGTGTCCAGATGGGCGCTGATCACGGCCACGCTGGCATTGACGCCGGCCGCAAACATTTCAGCTAAAGCCGTTTCGATGAGGTCGTTAAAGTCCTCATAATGATAATAAAGTGATCCCTTCACGATGCCGGATTCGGCCAAAACCATGTCGACAGTGATATCGTCGATCGAGTGCTTGCCAATCAGTTCGCAGGCCGTTTCAAGCAAGCGTTGACGGGTGGGATGAATTTTCTTGTTGGGCATATTCATTTTTGGAAAAATTTCGTGACTATTCATTGGCTGTGCCAAATCGCGGCGCAACTTAAATTTACCGCCCCTAGTGTCCAGTTTGATTGATGACAATGACCATCCGGGATCCCGCCCACATCGCATAACCACGGCGAACACCGCCTGGCAGACCTCCGGCCACGCCCGAGGCGCCGATCGGAGAGTGCGATGGATTTCGACTATTCAGACCGGGTCAACGATCTGCGCCGGCAGCTTGAGGACTTTCTCGATCGCTACATGCTGCCCTACAATGCCGAATGGCAGCGCGAAACCGCCGCCGGGCGCTATCCCATGCACATCATGGAACCGCTCAAGCAGATCGCGCGGGCGGACGGGCTGTGGAACCTGTTCCTGCCGGAGCTGCGCGATGACGAACCCGGCACCCGGCTGACCAATCTCGAATACGCCCCGCTGGCCGAAATCATGGGCCGGCTGCCGTGGGCCTCGGAAGCCTTCAACTGCAATGCCCCGGATTCGGGCAACATGGAACTGCTCCACCTGTTCGCCACGCCCCAGCAGCGCGCGCAGTGGCTGGTCCCGTCGCTCGACGGCACGATCCGGTCGTGCTTCGCGATGAGCGAGCCCGATGTCGCCTCGTCCGATGCCACCAATATCCGCACCTCGATCCGCCGGGTGGGCGACGAATATGTGATCAACGGGCGCAAGTGGTTCATCACCGGGCCGCTGCACCCCTTGTGCAAATTCGTCATCGTCATGGGCCTGACCGACAGCGATGGCAGCGCGCCCAAGCACCAGCAGCATTCGATGGTGATCGTGCCGATGGACACCCCGGGGCTGACCGTAGTGCGCAACATCCCGATCCTGCACCACCTCGCGATCGACGGGCAGTGCGAGCTGCTGTTCCGCGATTGCCGGGTGCCGGCGGCCAATATCCTGGGGGCCGAGGGCGAAGGTTTTGCGCTCGCCCAGGCGCGGCTTGGGCCAGGGCGCATCCACCACTGCATGCGCACCATCGGCCAGTGCGAACTCGCGCTCGACCTGATGTGCGAACGCGCGCTCGAACGCCGCGCCTTTGGCAAGTCGATCTCCAACTATGCCAATGTGCAGGACTGGATTGCCCAGTCGCGGATCGACATCGACATGGCCCGCCTGCTGGTGCTGCGCGCCGCAGCCAAGCTCGATGCGCTGGGCAACAAGGCGGCCAAGGTCGACGTGTCAGCGATCAAGGTGGTCGCCGCCCAGCTCCAGACCCGGGTGCTTGACCGGGCAATCCAGATCTTTGGCGCGATGGGGCTGACCTCGGACACGCCGCTGGCGTTCTTCTTCACCTGGGGCCGGGCGCTGCACCTGTTCGACGGCCCGGATGAGGTGCACCTGCGGATGGTGGCGCGCAGCGAACTCACCCGCGTGGGCGAACAGCTCGGCCGCAACACCCGATATTACACGCTGCCCGAGCAACTTGAGGCACCATCAGAACACTGAAAAGGCAGGATTACTGCGCGTTCTGCACAGCTGCGTCGCCCCTTCCGCTTTCGTCATGCCGCCCGCGGCTGTATCGGCGCAGCGAAGGACATGACCATGATTTACGACCGCATCCGATCCTTTGTTGAGCGCCTCTCGCCCGAACTGGTGTGCGATGCCTGCGTGGTCGATCGTCTTGCGCTCAGCGCCGAGCAGATGCCTGCCAGCGCGATCAACGAGCTGACCGGAAATCCCGAGTTCGAACGCCAGGTCGGGGACTGCGCACTGTGCGGCACCGCCACCCAGGCGATCCGCCGCAAGGGCCGCTGACAGCCTAGTTTTCACCCGCTGCCGGAAAGGCCGCGCCAACGTGCGCGCTGCCGCGCTGCGCCGCCCGCAGTTCCTGACGCTGACGCTCGCGGTAGCTTGCGCGCTGCTCATCGCTGCGTGATGCGTGGCAGGCGGGGCAGCTCACCCCGTCCTCATACAGCGGCGAGGCGCGATCAGCCTCGCTCACCGGGCAGCGGCAGGCATGGCACAGGCCATAGGAGCCAAGCGCCAGCCCGTGGCCGACCGCGACCCGCTGGTCGAACACGAAGCATTCGCCCTCCCACAGGCTTTGCTCCTGCGGGATCGTTTCGAGGTATTTGAGGATCCCGCCTTGCAGGTGGAACACCTCGTCCACGCCTTCGGCCTTGAGAAACGCGGTCGACTTTTCGCAGCGGATCCCGCCGGTGCAATACATCGCGACCTTGGGCGTGCGCCCCTGCCCCAGCAGCGCCTCGCGCTGGGCGCGGAACCAGGCGGGAAAATCGCGGAACGTGGCGGTCTTGGGATCGATTGCCCCGGCAAAGGAGCCAATCGCCACTTCGTAATCGTTGCGGGTGTCGATTACCACGGTATCGGGATCGGCGATCAGCGCGTTCCAGTCCTCGGGCGCCACGTAAGTGCCGACGCTGGCCAGCGGATCGATCCCGGCCACGCCCATGGTCACGATCTCGCGCTTCAGGCGCACTTTCATGCGGTGAAACGGCATCGCATCGGCGTGCGAGAACTTGACCTCCAGCGCGGCGCAGCCCGGCAGAGTGCGGATATGTTCGAGCACGCGGGCAATGCCCTGCTCCGACCCGGCAATCGTGCCATTGATCCCCTCACCCGCCAGCAACAGCGTGCCCTTGACCCCCTGATCAAGGCACAGCTGCAACAGCGGCGCGCGCAGCGCCGCGCAATCGGCAAACGGCGTGAACTGATAGAGCGCCGCAACGCAGGTCGGCTGAAGATCATCGTGCATGGCGCGCGCCATAGCGCGATCTTGCAGCCAATGGCACTCCCTCTGTTAAACAGCGGCGGTCAGATCAGGCCGACACCAGATCACCCGCCAGCCGGTCGCGCAGTTCGCGTTTCAGGAACTTGCCGCTGGCATTGCGCGGCAGGGCTTCGTCCATGAACCAGACGTGGCGCGGCACCTTGTGCCGGGCGATGTGGCGTTCGCAATCGGCGCGCAGTGCTTCGGCGCTCAGGCTTTCGCCGGGCTTGAGCACCACGGCCACGGCCACATCCTCGCCCAGCCGTTCATCCGGCACGCCGAACACACAGCATTCGGCCACGGCCGGGTGGCGATAGATCGCGGCTTCGACTTCGGCGCAATAGACGTTCTCGCCCCCGCGCAGGACCATGTCCTTCTTGCGGTCGACGATGAAGATAAAACCGTTTTCGTCGATCCGGGCGACGTCGCCGGTGTGCAGCCAGCCATCGGTGATCGACGAGGCGGTTGCCTCGGGCCGGTTGATGTAACCCTTGATCACCGAGGAGCCCTTGACCCACAGTTCGCCTACCTGGCCCTCGGCCACGGTGTTGCCATCGTCATCGACGCACTTGGCTTCGAAATTGGGCATATAGGGCCCGGCGCTGTCGGGCTTGTCGACGAAGAAATCGCCCGCGATCGAGGTGATGATCCCGCAGGTTTCGGTCATGCCATAGCCGGTGCTGGGCCGCGCGCTGGTGACCTTTTCCTCGATCTTGAGCACCAGATCAGGCGGCACCTGCGCGCCCCCGCCCGCCAGCGAGGCAAGGCTGGAGGTATCGCGGGTCAGGAAATCGGGGTGGTTGATCACCTCGCGCGCCATCACCGGCACGCCGCTCATCGAGCTGACACGCTCCTTTTCGATCAGGCGCAGCGCCTCACCCGCGTCCCAGCGGTACATCAGCACCAGCGTGCCGCCGACCGCGGTAGTGGCATAGGCGCCGCAATTGTTGGCGGTGACATGGAACAGCGGCGTGGTCACCAGCAGCACCGGGATCGGCGCTTCGGCGGGCGGAGCAACCCCGGTGGCGCGTTCTGTCGCCAGCGCAGACGACGCGCCCGCGTAAAGCATGTTCATGAGATTGGCGACGCAGCCACGGTGGGTCAGCTGGGCGCCCTTGGGATGCCCGGTGGTGCCCGAGGTGTAAAAAATGCAGGCATCGCTGTCGGGATCGACCGTCACCTGCGGCATCGCGCCGCCGTGGGCGATCACCTCGGTCCAGGGAACAACCCCAGCCTCGGCCCCGGAGAGCCGCACTCCGACCACCTGCATCGCCGGGTCGATGCCCTCGCAGCCGCGCAGGCGTTCCAGCCGCTCGCCATCGAGGATGATCGCGCGCGGGCGGGAATCGTTCAGCGCATAGGCCATTTCCTCGCTGGTCCACCACGCGTTCATCCCCACCACGGCAATCCCGGTCGAGACGCAGGCCCAATAGGCCACCAGCCATTCGGGATAGTTGCGCATAGCGATCGCCACGCGGTCCCCGGCGGCGATCCTCTGCTCGGCCAGCCAGGCGGCGACAGCGTTTACCTGGGCATGGGTCTGGGCATAGGTCAGCCGGTCATCGCCATAGACGAGATAGGGGCGATCGGCGAACTGCATGGTCGACAGCCAGAACTCGCGTACGCTGGGCGGCGCGTTCTTGTAGGTGCGCAGCCGATTGCCCAGCACCGCCGCCTCGACGATTTCAAAAGCCCCGCCGGGCCCGGTCAGTTCTTCACGCGCCTGCTTCAGTTCGTTGTAATGCATCACTCTCGCCCATCAGATTCTATTTGTTTGCAGGCTTGCATGGCGCGGCCCGGGCGGCAAGTCCCGTTTCGCAACTGGATGCGTCAAACCGCCCTGCGGAATGCGGCGAGCCGTTCCACCGCCTGATCCAGCGTCGCATCCTGCTTGGCAAAGCACAGCCGCAGATAGCCCTGCTCCGCCCGCTCGGCGTAGAGGGCCGAAACCGGGATCGAGGCCACCCCGGCCTCACGGATCAGGCGTTCGGCCACGGCGGCATCGTCGGCCGGGAGGCCCGAGGCGGCGAGATCCGCAATCACGAACCAGGTGCCCTGGGCGGGCAGCAGCGCAAAGCCGGCAGCGGTCAGCCCGCTCACCAGCCGCTCGCGCGCGGCGGCATAGCGGGCGCGGTGCGCGGCGAACCATGCGCTTGGCAGGGCCAGACCTTCGGCGGCGGCCCATTGCAGCGGAGTGGCGGTGGTGAAGGTCAGGAACTGGTGCCGGTCGGCAATCGCCGCTGCAATTGCGGGCGCGGCCACCACCCAGCCGACCTTCCAGCCGGTCAGCGAAAAGATCTTGCCGGCCGAGCCGACCTTGATCGCGCGGCGGCGCAGGCTGGGGACCGCGAGCGGCGAGACGTGCCGCGCCCCATCATAAAGCATCCCCTCCCAGACCTCGTCGCACAGCACGAAGAAATCGTGGCGCTCGGCCAGGTCGCCCACCGCTTCGAGCGTGGCGCGGTCCAGCAGGGCGCCGGTCGGATTGTTGGGGGTGTTGAGAATGAGCAGCCGCGTTTTAGATGTGATCGCGGCGGCCAGATCATCCAGCGGCAAGGTCCAGTCCGGCGGGGTCAGGCTGACCAGCCGGGCCGTACCCCCGACGCGCTGGACCAGCGGGAGATAGGCATCGTAGAGCGGCTGGACGAGGATCACCTCGTCCCCCGGACGGACCAGCGCGAGGATGCTGGCGGCCAGCGCCTCGGTCCCGCCGGAGGTGACAACCACTTCATCAATCCCAAGCCCCAGGCCCTGTTCGCGCTGATACCACGCGGCAATTGCGCTGCGCAGTTCAGGCAAGCCGCGCATCGGCGGATACTGGTTCGACCGCTCGGTCAGCGCCCGCGCCGCAGCCCCGGTCAGCGCGGCGTCCTCGGGCAGATCGGGAAAGCCCTGCCCGAGATTGATCGCGCCGAGATCGCGGGCAAGCCCCGACATCCGCTCGAAAATCGTGACCGAAGGGGCGGGCAGGCTGTCAATCGCGCTCATCGCCGCAAAGCCTAGGGCTTGACCAGCACCTTGACCAGCGCCGGCTCGCTCGACAGGCGGCGGAAGGCATCGGCCACCCCGTCAAGCCCGACCGTGCCCGACAGCACGGTTGAAGCCGCGATCCGCCCTTCGGTGATGTTGTGCAGCGTGGCCGCGAATTCCTCCGGGCTATAGCCGAACACGAAATCGAGCCCCATCTGCTTGTTGATCGCGATGCCCGGCTCGAACCGATCGGTTTCCATGCACACGCCGACCACCACGATCTGCGCGCCCGGAGGCCCGTTTTCGAGCAGCGACTGGATCATGCCGGGCACGCCAACGCATTCGAACACCACCGCGGGTCGGCTTTCCTTGCCGGTCATCGCCCAGACCGAGGCTTCGGCCAGGCTCTGCGCCACGCCCAGGCTGGCCCACTGGTCATGCGGCGAACCCTCCGCCGGGTCGATCACGATGTCGGCGCCCATTGCCTCGGCGGTCTTGCGGCGTTCGGCCGAGAGGTCGGCCGCAACAATTGGGCCAACGCCGCGCAGCTTGAGCGCGGCGATCACCGCCAGCCCCACCGGGCCGCAGCCAATCACCATGGCCACTGTGCGCGGATCGAGCCGCGCGCGGGCAACCGCGTGTTCACCCACGGCAAACGGCTCGGTCATCGCGGCCAGATCGACCGGCAGGCCTTCGGGAACCGGCAGCAGCAATTCTTCCTGCAGCACCATCAGTTCCGAAAAGCCGCCGGGGAACAGGTTCGAATAGCCGACCAGTTCCATCCCCTGCGGCCCGGCGGCAGCGGGAAAGCTGGTGCAGACCGTGCCCGTGGGCAGCCGCCGCGCGGTGTTCTTGCCATAGTCGAGCACTTCAAAGGCGAACTCGTGTCCAAAGACGATGTCGGCATTGGGATTGAGGTTCGAAAGCGAGCCCGAACGCCGCGACATATCGGCCATGTGATCGAGATGATGCAGCGCGTGGAGGTCTGATCCGCAGATCCCGCAGGCCAGCGTGCGCACCAGAACCTGCCCTTCGCCGGGCGTGGGTTCGGCAAAATTGGTATCGAGTTCGAGCGCATTGCCGCGCTTCACAACTGCCTTCATCGGGCCTCTCCTCAGCCGAGCGGAATGTTTTCGTAATAGGGGATGATGATCTCGTTGGCACCTTCTTCGGGCTTGCCCAGCATCGCCGGGGTCACCGGGTGGACCACGGCGGGATCGGTCATCACTTCGACCAGCGCCGGACGCCCGGCGGCAAAGGCCCGCTCCATCGCGGCGGGGAGATCGGCAAGCGCGGTCACCCGTTCGGAATGGCAGCCAAACCCGGCCGCGATCGAGGCGTAGTTGCTGCCCGAAAGCTCGGTGATCACCGAATAGTTCGCCCCGAACATGATCTGCTGGCCGTGGATCGACATGCCCCAAACGCGGTTGTTGAACACCACGGTAACGATCGGCAGGCCGTGGCGCACCATGGTGTCGAATTCCTGCACGTGGAAACCCATCGCGCCATCCCCGGTCAGGTGCAGCACCCGCCGCCCCGGGAAGGCCTTGGCCAGACCAATGGCAAAGCCCGGCCCGATGCCGAGACAGCCCAGATAGCCGTGCCCCTGCACCCGCCCCGGGCCGCTGACCCGCACCAGATCGCCGCCCCACGAAGCCGCCTCGCCCCCGTCGAAGGCATAGGCCGCATCCGGCCCGGCGGCTTCCATCACCGCCTTGGCGGCGTGGAAGGGATGGATCCCGCCTTCGCCCTCGGCATCGGGGAACAACTGCTCCATCGGCGCCTTGAGCCCGGTGGCAAGGCCGATCCAGGCCGGATCCTTGCGCCAGGTCACCGCGCCCGCGCGGGCATTGAGTTCTTCAAGCGTGGAGCGGCAATCGGCGGCAACGCCCACATCGACGCTGCGGATCCGCCCGATCTCCCCGGCATCGGAATAGACCTGCGCCAGCCGCGCCTCGTGCGGCACGATCCCGCCCGAGCGCCCGCCCAGCAGCAGCCCCATGCGCGCGCCCAGCAGCAGCACCGCGTCGGGGCGCGGCAGATCCATCAGCCCCAGCACGGCCAGCCCGCCCGGCCCGCCCGCGTTGAGCGCGTGGTCATGGGCGAGCAGGCCCTGGGCCTTGCTGTTGGAGAACACCGGAATGCCAGCCGTTTCGGCAAATTTGCGCAGTTCCGCGCCGCAATCGGCCTGATGCGCATCGCCCCCGGCAATGATCACCGGGCGCTCCGCCCCGGCCAGCAGCGCGATCAGCGCATCGGCTTCGGACGCCGAGGGCGCCGGACGCGGGCGGACCATCAGCCCGGCGCCCTGCGTGGTGGTGCGCGGGTCGGCGCTCATGTGCAGCACGTCGATCGGCAGTTCGAGCACGACCGGCCCGCGCCGTCCGGTCAGCGCCTTGCGGATCGCCATCGCGGTGAGATCGGGAATGCGCTCGGTATTGGTGATGCGGTGCGCCCACTTGGTGATCGGGGTCAGCATGGCGATCTGGTCGAACCCGCCCTGCAGCGGATTTGTTTCCGCCTCGCGCAGCGGCGGGGCACCGATCACGAACAGCATCGGCACGGCATCGAGGAAGGCGTTGGTCACCGCCGGCACGGCATTGGCAATGCCCGGCCCGGCGGTCACGAAGCACACCCCCAGTTCGCGCGTGGCGCGGGCATAGGCATCGGCAGCGTGGCCAGCGGCGGCTTCGTGCCGGAAATCGAGCAGGGCAATGTCGTTTTCGACGCAGCCCTTGAGCAATGCCTCAAGGTGGCCGCCGTGCAGCGCGAAAGCCTGCTTCACGCCCGCATCGCGCAGCGTGCGCGCCAGCAGGTCGCCTCCGGTCAAATTGGTTGCCTGGCCCATCGCCGAATCCTCCATCCGTTCGTCTTTTCTGGGGTGAACATTGCAGGCTTGCTATTTTTGGTCAACCTAGACCATAATTGCCGCATGACGACCCGTCCCGATACCGGCGAACGACGGCGCAACCGGCGCGGCGAGGCCACGCGCGAGGCGCTGCTGCGCGCCACGCTGACCTGCCTGCAACGCGGCGGATACGGCGCCACCAGCGTCGAGGCCGTGCTGGCCGAAGCCGGCGTCGGGCGCGGATCGCTGCTCAACCAGTTCCCGACCCGGCTTGATCTGATGCTCGCCGTGGCCGAACTGGCAATGGCCGCGATGCTGGACGAAGCCCGCACCCAGCTTGACCGGATCGCCGATCCGCTGGCCCGGCTGGTCGGGCTCGCCGACGTGGCCTGGCAGGTCCACAATGGCGGCGCGGCCACCGCACTGACCGAAATCCTGCTCGCCTCGCGCTGGGACCATGCGCTGGCCGAAGGGCTGCGCCCGATCGCCGAGACGGTCGACCGCCGGATTGACCGGATGAACGCCCAGTTGGCCCGCGAAGCCGGGGTTACCGACATTTCGCGGTTCCTGATCCACGGCCGGCTGCTGGGCTCGAACATGCGCGGGCTGACCATCGAATTGATGTTCAACGCCAACCGCGCGATGATCCAGAGCGCGGTCGAAGTGGTCAAGCAGGGCCACGCCGAACTCGTCGAAAGCTTGCTGGCCATGCCAGCCACCCAGCCTGACTGGAACACCGCCAGCCCCTCAATCGGGCGGCACTAAGACCCTAGGGGAGAGAACGCGATGCGCTTTGCAAACAAGGTAGCTTTCATCACCGGCGGGGGATCGGGGATCGGGGCGGCGACCGCCAGGCAGATGGCCCGCGAAGGCGCCAGCCTGGTGCTGGTCGATATCTCGCTGGACGCTGCACAGGCCGTGGCCAATGAAGTGGGCGGCATGGCCATCGCGGCTGACGTGTCCAAGCGCGCCGAGATCGAAGCCGCGATCGCCCAGGCGGTCGAGCGCCACGGGCGGATCGACATCCTGTTCAACAATGCCGGGGTCGGCTGCTTCGGCAAGACCCCCGATCTCGATCCCGCCGAATGGGAACGGGTGATCGGGATCGATCTCAATTCGGTGTTCTACGCCTGCCACGCGGCGATCCCGCATATGCCAAAGCCCGGCGGAGCGATCATCAACACCGCCTCGATCTCGGGGCTGGCGGGTGACTACAATTTCACCGCCTATAATGCGGCCAAGGCAGCCGTGATCAATTACACCAAGTCGATGGCGATCGACCACGCCCGCGAAGGGCTGCGGGTCAACGCGCTGTGCCCCGGGCTGATCGCCACGCCGCTCACTGCCGCGACCGAGGATCTCCCCGAACTCAAGCGCGACTGGCACGCCAACATCCCGATGGGCCGCCCCGGCAGCCCCGAGGAAATGGCCGAAGTCGTGTGCTTCCTCGCTTCGGACGCGGCATCCTACATGACCGGGTCGATCGTGGTGGCCGATGGCGGGCAGACCGCCTGGACCGGCCAGCCCGATCTCACCCGCTACCTGCCGGGCTGATCAGCCTACTCGGTATACATCCGGCGCAGCTGCGCGATGTCCTTTGCCGACAGCCCAAGCGCATCGCGCAGATAGCCATCGACCGAACCCCACTTCGCGTCGATTTCGGCAAAAGCGAAGCTGAGGAACGGCGTGCCGTCCGCCGTCTTGAGCGGATAGGGCTGGCGCGCGCGCGGATCGTCCTGATAGCGCGCGAACATCAGCGCCACCGGATTGCCCGGATAGGCCGCGACATCGATGTGCGGCATTTCGTTGGCCGGGCGGCGATAGGTGGTCGACAGGTGATAGTCCGCCACGATCACATCGCGCGGCACGCCCAGCGCCGAGAGCACCAGCGCCGAAACGAACCCGGTGCGATCCTGCCCGGCAGAACAGTTGTAGGCGAGCGGCTGGCCGCCGCGCAGCAGCGTTGCGAACACCAGCTTGGCCTGCGGCTGCAGCATCGTGGGGAACCCGCGATAGACGGTCTGCATATCACCGCCGGTGAGCCCGGCCTTGGCCATCGAATAGCCATAAGTGGTATAGGCCACGCCATCGATCCGGGTCGGGGCAAGCTGCCGTTCCTCGTCCGAGCGCAGGTCGATCATGTTGGCCAGGCCCAGATCGCGGATCGTCGCCAGATCGCCATCGGTCAGCAGCGGCGTGCCGCCCGAGCGATAGATCATGCCCCAGCGCACGTGCTTGCCGCCCGCCGCGGGATAGCCGCCCAGATCGCGGAAATTCGAGCCCGCTTCGAGCGGCACAACCCGTTCGGCAACGCGGGTCAGCTCGCCGGTGCGGGTGTTCTTGAGGATGAAATAGCCGCGCCCCGGATTCGCCCCGGCCAGCTGTTCGCGCCCATCGGCATCGCGGGCGGAGACGAGCCGGGCCTGGGCCAGCGGCGCATCGGCCTTGTCAGCCAGATAGACATCGACCGGAACCGGCGAAGTCCAGCTGACGCTGAGCTGGTGATCGGCCCCGCGCTCCACCACCGCCGCCTGCGGCGGGGCGGCGAAGGCAGAGGCCAGCGGGAGCCCGGCAAGCAGGGCGGCGAGGATTGCAGTCTTGCGGTTCATGGCAGGCTCCCGTGGATTGGCGGTCAGGCTTACATCTTGATGCCGAGTTCGATCCCGAAGGTGCGCGGATCGTTGAAGAAGCCGCTGACGCCGCCGGTGGGCGAACCCGACTTGTAGAACAGGTGCTGTTCGTTGAGCAGGTTGCGGGCCCAGGCCGCGATCGTCACCTTGGCGCCGGCATTCGCCATTTCGATGTCGGCCAGCGCGATGCGGCCGTTGACCACCAGCGACTTGTCCCCCTTGGGCTGGGCATAGCGCACCGCGCGGGTCACCGCATCGTAGGTCACGTCGGTGTAACTGCCATAGAACCCCGAGTCATAGTTGGCATCGAGGTGGGCCTTCAGCGTGAAGCCGTTCATCGGCGCTTCGTAGTCGATCGAGCCGCTGGCCGAATTTTCAGGCGTGTAGACCTGATAGATCGGGATCGGGGTGGTGATCAGGAAGCTCGGGTTGGTGCCGTTGGGCTGGCGGAACGGGTTGAGCGTATCGGGGATCTTCACGCTGTTGTAGGCATAGCTGGCGCTCAGCGTCAGACCGCGCACCGGCGCGAGCGTCAGTTCGGCCTCGATCCCCTTGACCTTGCCAGTGCCCGGCGCGTTGATCGTGTCGCTGGTGGTGCGGGTGGTCACCACCGGCTGCCCGTTGACGAAGTCTTCGTAGAGCCCGAAGAAATCGAGCTGGATGCCCTTGTAGGTGCCGGCATAGGCCGCAACGTTGAAGCGCGCCTTATGGTCCCAGAACTCGGTCTTGGCGCCCAGTTCGAACATCGAGACGGTTTCGGGATCGAATTTCTTGTAGCTGAGCGAGCGCGAGTTGGCCCCGCCCGAGCGGAAGCCCGTGCTCCACTTGCCGTAGAGGTGGACATCGCGCGAGGCATCGAAGGCCAGATTGACCATCGGGTCGACCCGCGACCAGGTCGAATCCAGCGCGATCGGGCCGGTCACGTCGACGCCGTTGACCGGCAGGACCGGCAGGGCGTTGTTGACCATGAACAGCGCGCCGACCTTCTTGTCGTGCGAATAGCGCGCGCCGGCCGTCAGGTGCAGCGCCTCGTCAAGCAGCGCCGGCGTATAGGTGGCCTGACCATAAGCCCCGAGCGACGTCGTGGTGACGTGGCTGGCGCGCTGGATCGGCGCCTGGGCGGTGTTGTCGGTATCAACCGACAGGATCGTGTAGGTGCTGCCCGAGGCATTGGTGAACTGCGCGGTGAACGGTGCCTGCGCGTTGTCCTCGACCTTTTCCTGATAGAACAGCCCGCCAAAGGCGAACTTCACCCGGCCCGTCTCGCCAACGGCCTGCAGCTCTTCGCTGACCTGGTTCTGGCGGAACTTGGCGAGGCTGTAGCGGCCGAACCGCTGCCCGGTGAACACGCCGGTCGAGCTGTTGTTGAACGAGGCGGCCAGCGAGCCGTTGTCATACTGGCTCTGGGTCAGTTCGCGGTAGGAGGTGATCGACTTGAGCGTCAGGCCTTCGGCGGCCTGCCATTCAAGGTTGAGGCGGTGACCGTGAGTCTTGCCGACGCTCGGCTGCTGGGGCGCACCAACGGCCGCCACGCTAACGCGATTGGGCTGCACCGGAGTTGCCGCCGCCAGAATGAACGGCGCAATCGCGGCCGAAGTGGCAGTTGCCGGCAGCCCGGCGGGCGCTTCGACCTGCTGCATATAGAGCGAGGTGGTCGCATCATAGGAGGTGTCGAACGAATAGTCGGCGGTGAAGCCATCGACCGGCTTCCACAGCGCTTCCAGGTGCAGGCCGCGCTTGTCATAGGCGCCAAAGCCCGAGAACCCGGCCAGCGGGTTCTTCACCAGCGGATCGCGGTGGCTGATCGTGCCGTCGACCTTGACGGCCAGGTTGCCGATGCGCGGCAGATCGAGGTGCAGGTCGCCCTTGTAGGTGCCGAAGTTGCCCATGCCGACCGTCGCACCCAGCTTGAATTCGCCGCTCGGCTTCTTGGTGGTGATGTTCACCGCGCCGCCTTCGGTGTTGCGGCCGAACAGGGTGCCCTGCGGCCCCTTGAGCACTTCGATGCTGTCGACGTCGAAAATCGCGGTGCCCAGCCCCTGAGCGCGGCCCAGATAGACGCCGTCGACATAGACGCCCACGCCCTGATCGCGCGCGGGCTGGTTGCTGTCCGACATCACGCCGATGCCGCGCACGTTCATGATCAGCGCCGACTGGCGCGAGAAGAACGGCGCAACGCGCAGCGAGGGGATCGCGCCATCGCCCAGATCGAGCAGCGAGGTAACGTGGCGATTCGCCAGATCATCGGTGCCCATCACCGAGATCGCGATCGGGGTTTCCTGCAGGTTGGTGGTGCGCTTTTCCGCCGTCACCACAATCACCGCCAGACCATCGCCATCAGCGCCGTCTGCAACTGCGCCGGGATCGGCGGCCGCGGCGGTTTCGGCGGCCAGAGCCGGGACCGAGCAGCCCAGCGCGATGGCGGCAATGCTAGCGGCAGAGACGAAGCGAAGCGATTTCATTGTGGAAGACCCCCTGTTTTGGAATGGCCTCCCTCTAGGCAGCCGATGTGGCGGCGCAGTTGCAATTCAGGGACTCGGGCATGAAGCTTTGCCGACAGATCGGCGGCCAGATCGCGACAGCCGGGCGACACACCGGCGCGCCGCCGCCTAATTCGTATGCAAAGGATTGCCGCCACCCGCGCACCGTGCGACCAGCCTCGAACAATTACGGGACGAGGACCAATGGCAGAGCGACTGATCGGGGCGATCGAGGCAGGCGGCACGAAATTCGTAGCGGCGCTGGCACGCGAAGACGGCACCATTCTCGCCCGCTCCCGGATCCCCACCCAGACCCCGGCGGAATGCTTCCCCGCGCTGGCCGATTTCTTCCGCGCCGCAGCCACGGCCCACGGGCCCATCGACAGCTTCGGGGTGGCCAGTTTCGGCCCGATCGACATTGACCCGGCCTCCCCCGCCTATGGCACTTTCACCACCACGCCCAAGCCGGGCTGGTCGGGCGCGCGGTTCCACGATGTGCTGGGCCAGTTCGGCGCACCGATCGTGGTCGATACCGATGTCAACGGCGCGGCGCTGGGCGAATGGCAGGCGGGCGCCGGGCAAGGCTGCACCACGGTGGCCTATACCACCATCGGCACCGGCGTTGGCACCGGCGTGGTTCACGCGGGCAAGCCGCTGATGGGCTTTTCGCACTATGAAACCGGGCACATCCCGATGGCCCGCGATGCCGCGCGCGACCCCTTTGCCGGGCGCTGCCCCTATCATGGCGATTGCCTTGAAGGGCTGGCCTGCGGCCCGGCGATCGAGGACCGCTGGGGCGCCAGCCTGTCGGAACTCGCGAGCCCGGCCGACAAGATCGCGCTGATCGCGGACTATGTCGCCCAGCTGTGCACCGTGCTGGTGCTGACCCACATGCCCGACCGGCTGATCTTCGGCGGCGGGGTGATGAAGGCTCCCGGCCTGATCGAAGCCGTGCGCGCGGCAACCGAGCGGCGGCTTGGCGGTTATGTCAAAGCGCCGCAGCTCGATGCTGGCCTTGCGAACTACATCGTCCTGCCGGGTCTAGGGGACGAGGCCGGGATCACCGGCGCAATCGAACTGGGGCGGCAGGCGCTGGCTTAAGCCGCCGCCGCGCAGTTTTTCGCGATGTAATCCGCATGGCTGGGCATACCCTGAGCGGCCTGGGCCATCGCGGCTTCGAGCTTACGCAGGTAATCGGCATGATCGGCGCCGCGCAGCGGCAGCAGCGGATCGGTGCCTTGAGGAATATTCCCCTGCCCGACATGGACCGCAAGCCAGCTGGCCGGGCCGAACAGATCGGCATCGCGCTGAACCAGGCGGCCATTGCGGCGGAAATGCTCGATCTTCCAGGTCACTGTGTCGGGCACCTCCATCGCCGCGCAATAGCGCCACAGTTCGCTGTCATCGCGGGTGGTCAGCTTGTAGTGCAGGATGATGAAATCGCGGATCCGCTCGAACTCGCTGATCGCGATGCGATTGTATTCCTCGGTCACCATCGGATCGAAATCGCGGGTCGGGAACAGCCCCAGCAGCTTTGAAATCCCGGCCTGAATAAGGTGGATCGAGGTTGATTCCAGCGGCTCCATGAACCCGCCCGACAGGCCGATCGCCACAACGTTGCGATTCCAGAACAGGTTGCGCCGCCCGGTGGTGAAGGTGAGCTTGCGCGGATCGGCCAGCGGCGCACCATCAAGGTTGGCCATCAAGGTGGCCGCTGCCTCGTCATCAGAGATGAAGCTGCTGCAATAGACATGGCCATTGCCGGTGCGGTGCTGCAGCGGGATGCGCCACTGCCAGCCCGCCTCACGCGCGGTCGACCGGGTATAGGGGGTAAAGTCGCCCGCCTTGGCGCAGGGCACGGCCATCGCGCTGTCGCAGGGCAGCCAGTGGGTCCAGTCCTGATAACCGGTTTCGAGCGCGCCTTCGATCAGGAGGCCCCGGAAGCCCGAGCAATCGACGAACAGGTCACCTTCAATCCGGCGCCCATCTTCCAGCGTGACATGGCTGACATGGCCGGTTTCGCCGTTCAGGCCGACATCGCCGATCTTGCCCTCGATCCGGGTCACGCGGCGCTGTTCAGCATAGCCGCGCAGGAACCGCGCATAGAGCCCGGCATCGAAGTGGTAGGCATAGTCGAAGGTCGAGCCGACGTGGCGCGGATCGGCCAGCGGGCGGGCGAACTTGCCACGCTTGGCCGCGGCCCAGGCCATGCACAGGTCATCAAGGTTCGGCGCCTGCCCCTTGGCCTGCGCCGCGACCCAGTAATGGTGCAGCGAAACCAGATCGAAATTGCGGCCATAAGTGCCGAACGGGTGGAAATAGGTATGGCCCTGCTGCCCCCAGTTCTCGAACTGGATGCCCAGCTTGAACGAGCCCTGCGTGGCCTTGAGGAATTCGTTCTCGTCGATCCCCAGCGCCTCGTTGAACGTGCGGATCGGCGGGATGGTCGCCTCGCCCACGCCGACGGTGCCGATCTCGTCGCTTTCGATCAGCGTGATCGCGCAGCCGGTGCGGATCGCATTGGCCAGTGCCGCCGCGGTCATCCAGCCAGCCGTACCGCCGCCCACGATCACCACACTGCGAATGGACCTGTCGCCGTTCATCTGCCTTCTCCTCTGGCGCCTTCTTTCCGCCGCCTTACAATCGATTGCAAGACCCGTTTTCTCAATATCGCGGCCGCCGGACATCAAGGGCCATGACCAGCCGCTCACCATCGTCGAACGGCATGGTCCGGTGCCACATGGTCGATGGGAACACCGCCGTGCGCCCGGGCCTGGGTTCGATCGTGCCATAGGCCGGCAGATCCAGCCCCAGTTCCTCGGGCGGAGTGCCGAAGGCAATGTGCCCCGCGGGCGGCGGCCCCATCTGATCGGCGCTGGGCAGCGCGATGTAGAACGCGGTCGACAGCCAGCCGACCGGGTGATTGTGCGGCACGTTGTAGCCTTGGCGCAGCAGCCGGACCGACCAGCTCCCCTCCACCAGCAATTGTCCGCGCGGCAGGCCCAGCAACGGATGGCCCTGCTCGAACGGCGGCAGGGCATCGACATAGCCCCGGATCGCATCGAGCCAGCGTGCCTTGGCCAGCTGGATGATCGGTTCGTGGCGCTGGATCACCGAACGATCGGTCTGGGTGCCGCCGCGCACCGATTGCTCGATATAGGGCCGCTCCATCACGTGGAGCGCGCGCAGCAACTCAGCCAGTTCGGCAAGTTCAGCGGACGATAGATCGACCTCGCAGGGGCAGATGAACTGCGCGGGGCGGTCCAGCCATTCGGCGCGGCTATCCCCCTGGAGGCGCCATGCCAGCGACAGATAGGGCCAGAACACCGGCGCCGACGGCGTGGCGACATGAGCAAGAGCGACCGCCTCCGCGCGCTCGGGCTGACCGGCGCGCAGCGCATGGCGCACGCGGATCAGGCCAAGCGTCTCGCCCTCAAGCCCTGCGGTCGCGGCCAGCAGACGCTCGGTTTCAACCGTGTCACCGCTTTCGCTTGCCACGAACAGGTCGGCAGCGGCCAGCGTGGGAGTGTCCCCCAGCGCGGCGCGGGCACCCGCCAGAACCGCGTGGGTCGCCGGCCAATCGCGGGTCTGCGCCAGCGCGCGAAACCACGCGAGCCACAGCTCGGCATTGCCCGGCTGGGCCTTGAGCGCGGCGGCATAGCTATCGGCAAAGCGGGCCTGATCGCCCACGGTCCAGCGCAGCACCGACAGCGCCTTGTGCCCATCAAGCCAGCCGGGATTGGCCGCAACCGCGTGTTCAAGCAGGGCCTCTGCGCCCGCGACATCGCCCTCGGCAGTCAGCGCGGCGGCGCGGATCCGCAATATGTCGAGATTTTGTGGCTGGGCCGCCTGAACTTCGCCGAACAGCGCGGCAGCCGGTTGGCCCAATTCGTAGCGGGTCTGGGCCAGACCCTGAAGCAGCGCGGGGTCGCTGGCCCCGGCGGCGCGGGCGGCGGCGAACACCTGGGCGGCTTCGACAAAACGTTGTTCAAGCCGCAGCGCCACTCCGTGCAGCAGCGCGATCTCGGCATCGGCGGGGGCCTTGCGCCCCATTGCGGCCAGCAGGGCGGCGGCCTTGTCGGCCCGCCCCGCGCCAAGCGCCTGCCGGGCCAGCGCGATGCGCTGCGCGCGAACCTGCGGCGCGGTCTGCTCTTCGAGCGACTGGCGCAGCGTCTGGTCGGCAAGGGCAGCGAGCAGGTCGGTGGTCATCGTGATGCCAGCGTTACACCAAAGGAAAGGGGAGGCAACTTGCGTTGCCTCCCCATCCCGGTCTTTCGGAGGATACGGCGCAGGTCCGTATCCGCGACCCGAAAGGGCCTTAGAAGTTGTAGCGGACCGAAGCGGTCAGCGTGCGGCCGAGCACCGGCGCGCCGCCGATGACAACCGGGTTGCTGCCCGAGTTGGCGATACCGCCGTTGCCGCGCAGGTCGAACTTGTTGAACAGGTTGTACAGGTTCAGACCCAGTTCGAGCGAGTCCATCGGACGCACCTTGACGTTGCCGTTGAAGGTGGTGCCGCCCGGATAGACGTTGCCGTTGCCGTCGGTGGTGCTGCTGACGCCAGTGGCGGCGACGCCCACACCGACCATGCCAGCGTCGTAGTTGGCCGAAACCGTGTACGACAGATCAGGCATGCCATCGGCGCGGATGTAGGCAGTGGCACCCGAACCAAGCTTCTTGGCCTTGGTGTAGGTGGCGTTGCCGACCAGCGAGAACCCGCCGTTGACGTAGGTCGCATAGAGCTCGACGCCCTTCGACTTGTACTTGGCATCGATCACGCAGCCGCCGGCGCCGCCGGGGCAACGCGTGGCCGAGAGTTCGTAGGTGCTCTGCTTGAAGTTGCCGTCAAGCAGGGTCAGCGCCATCGAGTAACGGCCACCGGCCAGATCGCCCTTGGTCTTCACGCCCAGTTCGTACTGGTTCACGAAGTCAACCGAGGGGGTCACGCCGTCCGCCGAGCAGCCGCCGGTGCCGTTGCGGGCATCGGTCGAGGTGCAGAGCGCGCCATCAGCGCGGATCTTGCCACCAACGGTCTGACGGTCGCTGTTGAAGCGGCCGCCCTTCGAGGCGCGGACGAACAGGCTGGTGTTCGGCGAAACCTTGTAGAGGCCGCCAACGGTCCAGGTGGTGTAGTTGCGGCTGTAGTTCAGCGTTTCACGCGCACCGTTGGCGATCATCCCCGGGATCGAGGTGGTCACGCCGTTGAAGGTGGTCGCAACGTTGAAGGTCGGGCCGCCAGCGGTCGTCCAGCCCGAGGCATGGAGGTTTTCGAAGCGCACGCTGCCGTCGACGTCGAACTTGTCGGCGTCGAGATCCAGCGCGAGGTACGGCGCGTTGTCGGTGTACGACAGCGCGTAGTCACGGGCGCAGCACGAACCCCAGTTGTTGTTGTAACCGGAGATGCCGTTGGCGGTCAGGCGGTTGTTCGACGAGTCATAGAGTTCGAGCATCGACGGGTTGTTGCCGTTGACTTCGCTGAACGCCGAGTTGGTGTGCCAGTCCATCGCGATCTTCTGGTTCATGTAGAACCAGCCAGCGCGCGCGGTGACCTTGCCCAGACCGGTTTCGAACTTGCCGGACAGGTTGAAGTCGTTGGCGAGGCTGCCAACGTCGCGGATGTTGGTGCGAACGTTGGTGTTGTTGTTGAGGTAGGTGCCCGTGTAGAGCTGACCGGCGTTCGGACCGCTGGCATAGCGGATCGAAGCGACGGTACGGCCGTTGACGGTCGAACCGATCACGCTGGCGCGGGTCGCAGCGTTGAAGAACGGCGAGGCAAAGCCGCCGCTCATGTCGGTCCAGCGCAGGTTGTTGTCGACGTGGATCGCGTCCGAGAACTCGTAGTGGAACTGGTTCTGGATCGACTTGGCCTGGGTGGTGATCCCGTCCATGGCCACGTTCTGCAGCACGCCATCGCGGTTCACGATGTTGAACGCCTGGTTGTAGATCGAGTAGTTCGACTGGGTGCGACCATCAAAGCCGGGGAACGGCTGGATGTTCGAGACCTGGCCACCGCTCAGGTTGGCGAGCGCCGGCGAACCGGTGTAGTTCGGCTCCTGGGTGTCGGCATACTTGAACAGGAAGCGGATGTAGCCCTTGCCGTCTTCGAATTCCTTGGTGACGTTGCCCTTCACCTGGATCGAGTTCGAGACGTTGTAGCCAGCGTGCAGCGGGCCACGGCCCGAGTGGAAGTAGCCACCGACGTTGAAGTACATCGTGTCGTTGATGTGATCGCCGTAAACGAAGTCGACCTTGTTGTCGTCGTAGTTCACGCCCTTGCTGAGCTGGATGTAGCCACCCTGCTGCTTGCCGGTCTTGCTGATGTAGTTGATGACGGCGCCCGGAGCCTGCGAGGCATAGGTCGCAGCCGAACCACCGCGAACGCCTTCGACGTTGGCGACAGTGGCGTCGAAGTGGGTCCAGTAGTCGTTGTTGCCGAACTGCATGTCACCGAACAGGACGGTGGGCAGGCCATCTTCCTGGATCTGGACGAACGGCGAACCACCGGTGGCGACGGGCAGACCGCGCACAGCGATGTTCGAGTTACCACCCGGACCGGCGGTACCAGCAACCTGGATACCCGGGATCATGCGGAACACTTCAGCTTCCGAGCTGGGCTTGAAGTCTTCGATCAGCTTGGAATCGACGCTGGTGACCGACACCGAGCTGTTCAGCTGGGTCTTGTCCTTGCCCGATGCAGTCACGACGATCACGTCGAGACCTTCGTTTTCAGCGGCCTTTTCAGCCTGCGCGAACGCCGGCACAGCCACAAC
This sequence comes from uncultured Novosphingobium sp., assembly GCA_937996535.1. Classification (GTDB taxonomy): domain Bacteria; phylum Pseudomonadota; class Alphaproteobacteria; order Sphingomonadales; family Sphingomonadaceae; genus Novosphingobium. The sequence continues at coordinate 75,275 of CALKVF010000006.1, forward strand.
GGTCATCACTGCGAGCGCAGCGACAGACGCACAATTCCGCAGAACGGACTTTTTCATAACCTCTCCCACAACAGAAATTAGGATTCGCGCCTGCAAGATGCAGGTCTGAAGGCTGCCTGTCACACACTACAATCGATTGCAACAGCCAATTGCAATCGATTGTTGCATATCATTTGACTGTGTCGCTAATGTCACAATCGATCTCACCGGGGCGGCGGGATCGCGCGATAGTGAGAGCACTTGCGGTTGACAGGGCTTAAGCTTGCAACGCATCACGTCTTGCCCCCAAGAATATCGAGCCTTGATAACACCATGACCGACGCCTCTTCGCCGCCCGCCCGCATTCGCAATATCGCCGAACTGGCGCGGCTGGCGGGCGTTTCGACCGGCACGGTCTCGCGCGCGCTCGCTGACAAGTCGCTCGTCAACAAGGAAACGCGCGAACGCATCCAGGCGATTGCCCGCGAACACGGCTTCCGCCCCAACCAGATGGCGCGGCGCCTGCGGGTTCAAGAAACCAAGGTGATCGGCGTGGTCGTGCCGTTGGGCCACGAACAGCGCCAGCACCTGTCGGACCCGTTCTTCATGGCGATCCTTGGCCACCTGGCCGACGCGCTCACCGAAAACGGCTATGACATCATGCTCAGCCGCGTGATCCCCGATGCCGAGGACTGGCTGGAGCGGATCGTCGATTCCGGGATGCTCGACGGGGTGCTGCTGATCGGCCAGTCGAACCAGTTCGAAGCGATCGAGCGGGTTGCCCAGCGTTATCGCCCGATGGTGGTCTGGGGCAGCCATCTGGCCGGGCAGACGCACTGCACGGTCGGCGTCGACAACCGCAAGGGCGGCCGTCTTGCCGGCGAATGCATGATAGCGCGCGGGTGCAAGCGGATCGCCTTCCTCGGCGATGTCGAAGCAATCGAAATCGGCGAACGCTATCGCGGGCTGTGCGACGCCACCGATGCGGCGGGCCTGCCCCGCCCGATCGAACTGCCGACCCACCTCGCCTCCGACGTGATGGCCGATGAAATCGCCGCTCACATCCCCGAGATCGCTGCGGGGATCGACGGAGTGGCCGCTGCTTCCGACCTCATCGCCATGCACGCGGTGCGCGCGCTGGCCGATCATGGGGTGGTCGTCCCCGAAAACGTCGCGGTGACCGGGTTCGACGATCTACCGCTGGCCGAACAGACGATCCCGCGCCTGACCACGATCAGTCAGAACATCGCCGAGGGGGCCCGCGCCATGGTTTCGGCGCTGTTCGCGCGGATCGGGGGCGAAGATGCCCCGCCGGTCGAAATGGATCCGGTGCTGGTGCGCCGCGATACGGCCTAGGCCGCGCTGCCCTCGCGGTAACGCAGCGACAGGCTTTCGCCCGTCAGGCGGTGCTGCAAGCTGAGCGACAGCGTGCCGTCATCGCTGAGCAGTTCAACGCTGCCCCCGTCGAGCCAAAGGTCAAGCGAGGCGCCCCCCGCGCTGCGGGCATTGCAGACCACATCGAGGAACGGCGAAACCGGATCGCGGCGGGTGACCAGCACCTGCGTGCCGCGCTGTTCGGCCATCAACAGCCGCCCGTCATCATCGCCCAGCACCAGCGTCCAATCACGCGCGCCCGGCAGGGTCAGCCGGACCGCCGCCGGCACGCGGCTGGCGGCAAGATCGCCTGCCGGGACCGCGGCCACTGCCGCCGGTTCAACCTGCTGGCGCAAGGTCAGGCGTCCGTTCTGGCGGACCAGCGACATCCGGCGCGGCAGGCTCATCGCCCCGCGCCAGCCCTGCTTGGGCAGCCGCCCCTGATAGGCGTGATTGCCCATCCAGCCGATCCACAGCGGGCGATGCTGGGCATCGCGCGGCGCGTGCCAGGCAATCGCGGCATAGAATTCGCGGCCCATGTCGGCGACCTGCCAATCGGCGTGATCGGGCACGAAGCGGGCGCCGTCGAACTGGCCCACCTGATAGAGCGCGCCCGAACCCGGCGCGCCGTGCAGCACATCAACCTTGAACAGCCAGCGCGATTGATCGGTGCCTTCAACCGGCAGTTCGATCAGCAGCGGGCATTCCCAGATCTCGCCCGAGGCGCCGGTGCCGGGAATGTCCGACAGCTCGTCCCAGTGCTTCAAATCGCGCGAGGCATAGAGCCGCGCCCGGTTTTCCGCTGAAAGCACCACCACCATGATCCAGCGCTTGGTCGGCTCGTGCCAGAACACGTTGGGATCGCGGAAATCGGCCAGCCCGATGTCGAGCACCGGATTGCCGGGATACTTGGTCCAGGTCCGGCCCTTGTCGGTGCTCCAGGCCAGGCACTGGGCCTGATGCGCGGTCGCCGCCCCGGTATAGAGCGCGATCATCGCATCGGCCCCGAACCCGGCGCTGTTCGCCCGGTCGATCACCGCCGACCCCGAAAAGATCATGAACTGCGCATCATCGACCAGCGCGACGGGCAGTTCTTCCCAGGTCGCCAGATCGCGGCTGACCGCGTGGCCCCAGCTCATGTGCCCCCAGTCCTCGCCTTGCGGGTTGTACTGGTAGAACAGGTGCCATTCGCCCGCATGGTGAACGAGCCCGTTGGGATCGCTCAGCCAATTGGCGCGGGCGGCATAGTGATAGCTGGGACGCATGGGTTCAGCCTTCCAGGCTCAGCCAGCGATCGTAACCCGGTCGCCATCGAAGGCCAGCTTGAACACCGGCGCCGGCGTGCCACCGAACTGGGCGCGCAGCAGCTCCGGGTGATCGGCCAGCTTGCGGCCCTGCATACCCCATTGATCGATGAAGCTCCACACTTCACCCTCGCCGGTGACCCACCACGAATAGGACTGGGTCGGCTCGCTCGCGGGGTTGGCGGCAATGATCCCGCCGGTGTTGACCGGGGTCCAAGGGCCGGCAAGCCGATCCGCCACCGCGCCGTAAAGGCCATTGGGGCCAGCCGGAGCGCCGGGGCCAAAGGTATGGCGCTGGGTTGACCAGAACAGGTAATAGCGCCCGCCCTGCATGATCACATGTGCGCGTTCGAGTTCGTTGTTGACCGAGATCGCCTCGATCAGCGGGGTGCCCAGCACCCACTCGTCGCCTTCGAGCGTGCAGATCCCGACCATGCCGTTGTAGTCATCGTCCGACCAGCCCGCGCTGGCGGTGAACAGGACGTGGGCCTTGCCGGTAGCGGGATCGCGGAACCAGGCCGGATCGCGGAACGCCTTGATCATGCCGGGACGCGCCACCTTGTCGCGCGCGGGCATGTAAAGCTGGCCATCGGCCGCCACGATCTCGCGCGGGGTCTGCCATGCGCCGGGGCCATCTGCGCCCAGCGTGCCCGCGGTGGCGAACAGGCGCTGCTCAAGGCTCGGCTCTTCGCCGCGGCGCCCGGCAGCGGTGAAGAACAGGGTCACGCTGCTACCATCGTCGTGCAGCACCGCGCAGCCGGCCCATTCGCGCGCGCCCGGGCTGAAGCCGTCGGGCATGGCATTGCCGTGGTCGCGCCAGCCATCGGCGCCAATCGAGGCGAGGCGAATCCGCGCGACATCGTGGCGCTGGCCCGGATCGGGGAAACACGGCGCGCTGAGGAAGAACCAGTACTGGCGGCCCGCGATGGTCGCGGTGCGGCCATCCTCGTGCGCCAGCGGCCAGCAATCCCACAGGTCGATCCCCGGGATCAGCGGCGCAACATCGCCCGCACCGATCAACGGAATATCGCTGCCTCCAGCATAACCCTGCGGTGCCCACCGCGACACGGACCCGATCTCAGCATTCAAAACTTGCGACATGTTCAACCCAATTTTCCGGCCGTCCCGCGGCCTGTCTTTTCAATCATCACTTCGAGCGCCGCGCCTTCGGGCGGGCGGTATCCCGCCTCGACCGCAGCGCGCACGCTGGCCACCCGGTCGGCGGCGAGCACGGCCACCACCGCGCCGCCAAACCCGCCCCCGGTCATCCGCGCGCCGCCCGCCGGGCCGATGGCCTGCTGGAGCAGCGCGACCAGATCATCGACCGGCGGCACCGAAACTTCGAAGTCATCGCGCAGCGAGGCGTGGCTCGCGGCCAGCACCGTGCCGAGCGTCTCCAGATCCCCTGCCGCGATTGCAGCCACGGCGGCCTGCGTGCGGGCGATTTCGCTGACCACGTGGCGCGCGCGGCGGCGCACCAACGGATCAAGCGCCCCGGCATCGACATCGGCCAGACTGGCGTCGCGCAGGCTGGCCAGCCCAAGCGCGGCAGCGGCGGCTTCGCAGTCGCGCCGGCGCTGGTTGTAATGGCCATCGACCAGCCCGCGCCGCACGCCCGACTGGACGATCATCACCGCCCAATCGGCGGGCAGCGGCACGGTGCTGGTGGCTAGATCGCGGCAATCGAGCAGCAGGGCCGAACCCGCCTCGCCCGCCGCCACGGCCATCTGGTCCATGATCCCGCAGTGGACCCCGGCCCATTCGTGCTCGGCGGACTGCGCCGCCAGCGCCATGTCGCGCGGGGCTAGCGGATCGTGCCCGCCCGCCGCCGCCAGCGCGCGGCCCACCGCAACGCAGAGTGAGGCCGACGAGGACAGCCCCGATCCGCGCGGGATCGATCCCGCGATCGCCAGCCGCGCGCCTGCCGGCACCGCGCCGCGCGCCGCCAGCCCGGCCGCCATGCCGCGCAGATAAGAGCGCCAGTCGGCCGGCTGATGCGGGGCGGCTGCGCCCGTCACGAACCGGTCGCGCGCGGTATCGAGATCAAGCGCCACGGCTTCGATCTCATCGCCCTCAGCCGCGCTCCACCCGATCGCAGTGCCCGCCGCGATCGGCATCGGCAGCACCAGCCCATCGTTGTAATCAACGTGTTCGCCGATCAGGTTGACCCGCCCCGGCGCGAAGACCACGCCATCGGGCGCGTGCCCAAACGCGCGGGCAAAGCCTTCGCGGGTGCGCTCGATCAGGGTCATGCGCCGATCTCCACCGCGCGCAGGCGCTGGGCCGCGCTTTCGGGGGTGATGTCGCGCTGGGTTTCGCCGAGCAGTTCAAAACCGACCATGTGCTTGCGCACGCTGGCCGAGCGCAGCAGCGGCGGCAGGAAATGCGCGTGGAGCCGCCAATGCCCGGTATCATTGCCCAGCGCGTGCGGCGCGCCGTGCCAGCCCATCGAGTAGGGAAAATCGCAGCCGAACAGGCCGTCATAGCGGCGCAGCAGGCGCGAGAGAATCGCCGCAAGATCGGCCCGCGCCGCGCCATCGAGATCTTCGAGCCGGGCCACCGCCGGGCGGGCGATCAGCAGCGTCTCGAACGGCCAGGCGGCCCAGTGCGGGACCACGGCAAGCCACGAAGCGTTGACTTCGACCACGCGCTTGCCTGCGGCCAGTTCGGCCTCGGCCACGTCGCCCAGCAGCGCGGTGCCCTTGGCGGCCAGCCATTCGCGCTGGCGGGCATCCTCGCGCGCGGGCAGTTCAGGGACGAAATCGCTCGCCCAGACCTGCCCGTGCGGGTGCGGGCTTGATGCGCCCATCATCGCGCCCTTGTTTTCGAACAGTTGCACGTGGGCCCACTTCGCGCCGAGTTCGGCGGAAAGATCGGCCCAGCAATCGACCACACGGGCAATCGCGTCCGCCGGCAGCCGGGCCAGCGTTGCGCTGTGATCGGGGGCAAAGCAGATCACCCGGGCCTCGCCCGTGGCGGGCTCGGTTTCGAACAGACCCTGCGGCCCCTCAGCCACGCCGCCTTCAGCCAGCAGCGCGGCAAAGTCATTCGCGAACACAAAGGTGCCGTCATAGGTGGGATTGGCCTCGCCCGTCGCGCGCACGTTGCCGGGGCACAGATAGCACGAGGGATCATGCGCCGGTCCGCGCGGCGCGGCGGGCGGCGCATCCTCGCCCTGCCAGGGCCGCTTGGCGCGGTGCGGCGAGACCAGCAGCCATTCGCCGGTCAGCAGATTGCGCCGGCGGTGGGGCAGATCCTCAAGGCTCACGGCTGCACGCTCACATGGAAGATCGCGACGCATTCGGCCTTGAGCGGCGGCAGCGGCAGCCCGGCGTGGGCCAGCCAGCTTCCGGCAAAGCTCGGCGCGCCCGCATTCCACACCGGCGGCAGGTGCGCGGCATGGCCGTGCTCGCCGCCCGCGATCCGCAGCAGTTCGACCTTGCAGGTTGCGGCATCGGCCAGGAACGGCAGGCGCAGCGGCTGGGGCCGGCGATCGAGCGCCGGGTCGGTGCGCACCGCGAACAGCAGAAACTCGTCATCGCGGCCCTGGGCCTGCCAGACGAGGCCATCGGCTGCTTCACCAAGCCAGACCCGCCCTTCGTGGAGCAGGCCGCGCCACTGCTTGTGGAAGGCGATCCAATCGGCAAGCTCGGCGCGGTCGGCATCGCCAAGCTGGCGCGGATCGAGTTCGACCCCATAATGCCCCGGCATCGCCACGGCGGCGCGGAAGCCCATCGACTGCGCGCGCCCCGTGGCGTGCGCCGGGCTCGCGCCGATATGCGACCCCATCACTTCGGGCGGCAGGAACGCCAGGAACCCGCGCTGGATCGGCACGCGGCTGACCGCGTCGATATTGTCGCTGGTCCAGAAGCGGTGCGTGAACGAGGCGATCCCAGCATCCGAGCGACCGCCGCCACCCGCGCAGCTTTCGATTTCCACGCCGGGGTGCGCCGCGCGCAGCCGGGCGAACAGGTGATAACTGCCGCGCACCTGCGCCAGCCCGCCCGCCGGGGCGAGATCGCGGTTGTGATCCCACTTGAGATAGGAGATCGGCAGCTCGGTCAGCAGCGCATCAAGCGCGGCGAACAGATAGTCGCGGACCTGCGGCAGCGCGAGGTTGAGCACCAGCTGGTTGCGCGCGGTCGGCTGGGCGCGCCCGGGCAGCGCCAGCGCCCAATCGGGATGGGCGCGGTAGAGGTCGCTGTCAGGATTGACCATTTCGGGTTCGACCCACAGGCCAAATTCCATGCCAAGGGCGAGCACCTTGTCGGCGAGCCCCTTCAGCCCCTGCGGATACTTGACCGGATCGGTCGTCCAGTCGCCCAGCCCGGCGGTGTCGTCGTTGCGCGCGCGGAACCAGCCGTCATCGAGGATGAACCGCTCGATCCCGACCCCAGCGGCCGCTTCGGCCAGCGCGAGGATGCGGGTCGCATCGTGATCGAAATAGCAGGCTTCCCAGCTGTTGAGATGCACCGGCCGCGGGCGCATCGCCTCGCCCGGCCAGGACAGCCGCGCGCGCACCGCGCCGTGATGTTGGGCCATCGCGCCATTGCGGCCCTGCACCGACAGCGCGAGGATCGCTTGCGGGGCGGTGTGGCTCTCGCCGGGCGCCAGCACGACTTCGCCGGGCTCAAGCAGCGCGCCTGCGGAGAGGGTCCAGAAGCCTTCGTCATCGCGCTCCACCGCCACGCGATTGCTGCCCGACCAGGCAAGCTGCAGCGCATGGACCAGCCCCGCGTGATGGGTCGCCCCTTCATCGAGCGCGATCACCGCGCCCGGCCCGCCGTGGCCCGAAATGCCGCGCCGCACTTCGCGCTGCCAGATCTGCTGCGGCATGGGCTCGATCTGCTCGTCTAGTTCGGCATTGTGCCGCCCGCGCCACGAGATCAGCCGCTCACTGCTGGCGGGCAGAGGGATCAGCGCGCTGGCCAGCCAGTCCACCGCAACCGGCGCAGGGCCAAGATTGGTAAGGCTGGCGTCAAACAGGAAAGCCCCGCCCGGGGCGATGGCGATGCGCTGTTCCAGCCGCAGCCCTTCCTGCGCATCGGTGAGCGTGATCGTCAGCGCATCGGCAGACTGCTCGGCCGCAACATGGCTGAACACCGGGATCAGCGCGCGGCCATCGCGGCGCAGGCTGATCGCCGCCGGGCCAAACCAGCCGAGCCCGGCCGGCGGCGCGCTCGACAGCGGCACATCGCCGTCGAGCGAGAACGAAGCCGGAGTACGGGTATCGGCAAGCGCAGCCAGGCCCGCCGCATCGACCCGCGCGCCCAGATGCCGCCACAGCGGCGCGCCATCGGCGCCGAGTTCCAGAACGAGGCTGGCCTCGGCAGTATGCAGCTGAAGGAGCTGGACGGTCATGCCGCGGCTTCGCCTTGCGCCGCGGGGCGCCCTTCGCGCACCCACAGCACGGCCAGCGCAGCGGCAAACATGCACAGCCCCGACAGGGTCAGCACGTTGCGCGGATCATGGCCCATGACGTGATCGTAGAAGCCCAGCCCGATGCGCATGAAGCCGAGGTTGAGTTCGCTCATCACGAAGGCGAACAGCAGCATCGGAATGACGATCATCATGTTGAAGATCCCCATGTAGACCCCGGTGCGCTGCGGCGGGATGGTGTTCGAGAGGATCACATAGGGATTGCCCATGATCGACCCCCAGGCGAGCCCGGTGCCAATCGCGGGAACAAACAGCATCGCCTTGTCGGTGATGTGCGGGATCGCCAGGAAGCCCAGACCGCCAGCCGCGAGGCACAGCGCGTGGAGCGGCCCCGCGCCCCAGCGCTTGGCCAGCGGGACCATCGCAAAGGCGCCGATGAAGGCGACGAGATTATAGAACGCGGCCATTTCGCCATTGGTCAGCACCGCGCTGTGGAAGGCGGAGCTGTGCGCATCGGCGGTGGCATAGACGCTGCGCCCGATCGCGTAGATCACATAGCCCCAATAGCCCGACAGCGCGAACCACTGGAACAGGCTCATCACGGCCAGCTTGCGCATCGCCATCGGCATTTCCTTTATGGCATTACCGATCTCGGCCAGCGTCGCGGCGAGCCCGGTGGGCTGGGCCTCGATATGGGCGCGTTCATCGGCGGTCAGCGGCAATTCGGGCACGCGCAGCACCGACCACAGGATCGTCGCCGCCGAGAGCACCGCCCCGAACCAGAACACCGCACGGGTAGTATAGGGGATATGGTGGGCATCGACCCAGTCCTGGTTCATCCCCAGCCACACCAGCAGCGAGGGCGTGAGGAAAGCCAGGCACTGCGCGAGGCCGGTAAAGGCGCTCTGGGTCAGGAACCCGGTCTGGCGCTGATCCGGATTGAGCCGGTCAGAGACATAGGCCCGGTAAGGCTCCATCGTGATGTTGTTGCCGGCATCGAGCACCCACAGCAGCGACACCGCCATCATGATCGAGGCGGCCAGCGGCATGGTGAACAGGCCGATCGCGCAGAGCAGCGCGCCGAACAGGAAATAGGGTGTGCGCCGCCCCCACTTGCCGTGGGTGCGATCGCTCAGCGCGCCAATCAGCGGCTGGATCACGAGGCCCGTGATCGGCCCGGCCAGCTGCAGGATCGGCAGCTGCGATTCGTCGGCACCGAGGTACGAATAGATCGGCCCCATGTTACCCTGCTGCAGCCCGAAGCTGAACTGCAGGCCCAGGAAGCCAAGGTTCATTTCGAGGATTCGGGCCAAGGAGAGCCGGGGACGCAGCCCGCTTCCGATCGCCGCATTGCTTGCGCTTGCCTGTGCCATGAACGCTCTCCCCGGCCTGTGGCCGTCTATCGTTGTGAAGGTACTCTACGGCCAATTGGCCAAACTTGCAACAATCGATTGCAATGGCGGAAATCCGTGGGCTCCGCTTCGCGGTTTCGGCCCTATTCCGGGGCCTCCAGCGCCAGCAGGGCAAAGCTCGCCAGCCAATGCTCGCCCATGTAGTCATCGGCCAGATGCGGCAACGCGGCCGCAAGGTGGCGGCGGGCAGCATCCCGCGCCGGGGCGATCGCGGGGTGCCCATCGGGCAAGGCCGCCGCGATGCCGCGCCAGCACCACGCCCGCGACAGGTTGAGCCCGTCGAGATGGGCGATCTTGCCGTCGCTGCGGTCCGACACGATCGCCGGGGTGAACAGGGTCTGCGGCGCCTGATCGGCACAATCGGGCAGGAACGCATCGAACCAGTCGGCAAAGTCAGCGCCCAGCACCCGGCTCATCAGCAAGGCCTCGGTCAGCGCCGAGGACAGAAATTCGTCCCCGCCCGGCTCCCACGCCTGACAGGCGCGATCATTGCCAAACCAGCCGCGCGCCTTGTCCGCGATCAATGCCGCCAGTGCCGGATCACGGACCACCGCCCAATCATGCGCCAGGGTCAGCGCGAAGGCCGAGGAATAGTGCGTGCCGACCCGGATCGGATAGGTCTGCTTGGGGAGGAATTCATGGAACCGCGCAGCGAAGGCCGCGGCAAAGGCATCGGCATGGCCGCTCCACGGGGCATCGTGCTGCGCCATCTCGGCATGGAGCGCCAGCGCCCAGCCCCAGCCATAGGGCCGCTCGAACCCGCGCGCCGATGGCCGGGCGAGATAGGCCGTCTCGACCGCAAAATTGTCTGCCGTCAGCATCCGCGCGGCATGGGCACGCACTGCCTCAGCCTCAGGCAGGTCGGGGAACAACCGGGCAAAGCGCAGCACCTGCCAGGTGCCGTGGAGACACGAATGCCAATCGAAGCTGCCGTGGAAGATCGGGTGCAGCACGTGCGGTTCGGCGGCATCGGCCGGGCCATCGAGCACGTGATCCAGCTTGTGCGGATATTCGCGGGTTAGGTGGCCCAGGGTCAGCGCCATGCAGCGCGCGGCAAAAGCGGAATCGAGTGTCGTCATCGGAAAGCCAGGAACCAGAGGAGAGCGATGTTGACCAGCAGCAGCGGCAGAGCGGTCGGCACCTGCGCCTTGACCACCGCGTTGCGGTCCTTGAGATCGAGCAGCGCGGCGGGCACCACGTTGAAGTTGGCGGCCATCGGCGTCATCAACGTGCCGCAGAAGCCCGAGAGCATCCCGATCGCGGCGACCACCGCCGGATCACCGTGATACTGGTGGATCAGCAGCGGCAGGCCAATTGCGGCAGCCATCACCGGGAATGCGGCAAAGGCATTGCCCATCACCATGGTAAAGGCGGCCATGCCCAGCCCATAGGCCAGCACCGCGCCCAGCCGGCTGCCTTCGGGGATGATCGCGGTAGCCAGTTGGCCAACCACTTCGCCCACCCCGGCCAGCGCGAACACCGCGCCAAGGCTGGCCAGCATCTGCGGCAAGACCGCCGCCCAGCCGACCGCGTCCATCAAGCGCCGCCCTTCTTCGAGCGGTTCGCTGGCGCGCGGGCGCAGCCAGGCCATGCCCAGACCCAGCGCAAGGATCACCCCCAGCGCGAGGCTGACGAGGGTCGCCTGCTTGGGATCGACCAGTCCCGGCCAGTGCTTGAACCCCAGCGTGCCCGCAAGCGCCGCGAGCGGGATCACCACGGCCAGCGCGAACAGGCCCTTGCCGGAGCGCGGCGCGGCGGCGGGGCTCTGGCTGCCGCGCCCCAGCCCCGTGATCGCCGCGATGCCAACCAGCGCCAGCACCAACAGCCCGTTGCCGAAATCGCCCAGCCGGTCACCCGCCAGCATCGACACGGCAAGCAGCCCCCAAAACGCGGCATTGGCCAGCCGCTTGGGATTGCTGGCATCGCGCGCCGAGAGCACGGCAAAGGCGGCAAAGACCAGCCCGGCCAGCACATAGACCTGCGCCAGCCCGATCATCGCGGCGCCGCTCATACCCGCCTCCGCGCGCGCAGCCACAGCCGCAGCGAATGGATGGCAAAGGCCGCCACCGCGCTGGGGATCGCCCAGACCGACAGGTCGAACGGGGCAAGGTCGATGCCCTGCTGCTCCAGAAAGCCCTTCATCAGCAGGATCGAACCGATCGCGATGAAGATGTCCTCGCCAAAGAACAGCCCGATGTTGTCGGTCGCGGCGGCCAGCGCCCGGACCTCTTCGGCCTCAGCCGGAGTAGCGGGCGCGGCGGCGGCTTCGGCCATCGGGGCAAGCAACGGGCGCACGGTCTGGGCGTGGCCAGCGATCGAGGTCAGCCCCAGCGCGGCGGTCAATTGCCGCAGCAGCATGTAACCCACCAGCAGCCGCGTCAGCGTTGCCCCCTTCATCGCCGCAACCAGTTCGCGGGCGCGCTGCTGCAAGCCATAGCGCTCGAGCAGCCCGATCACCGGCAGCACGATCCAAATCACCGAGACATAGCGCGTGTCGTTGAACGCCTTGCCGAAGGCGGCGATGATCGCGTGGAGATCCATGCCCGCGGCCAGCCCGGTCACCGCCGCCGCGGCCACCACCACGAGCAGCGGATTGAAGCGCAGCACGAAGCCCGCCACCATCACCGCGATGCCTGAAAGAACCAGCATGGTCATGGCGCGCCGTAGCCTCCGCCGCCGGGGGTTTCGATCACCATGACATCCCCCGCCTCGACCGCAACGCTCGCCGTGGAGTCGAGAACCTCAACTTCACCTGAGGTTTTTAGCAAACGATTGACTCCCAAGGCTCCTGCCTCGCCGCCCGCCAGCCCGAACGGCGGCACGTGGCGGCGGTTGGAGAGGATCCCGGCCTGCATCGGTTCCAGAAAGCGGATCTGCCGCACCGCGCCATCGCCGCCGTGGTGCGCACCCCTGCCGCCCGATCCGCGGCGGATCGCGAAGCTTTCCAGCAGCACCGGAAACCGCGTTTCCAGCACTTCAGGATCGGTCAGCCGGCTGTTGGTCATGTGGGTCTGCACCGCGCTTGCGCCATCAAAGCCCGGCCCCGCGCCCGATCCCCCGGCAATGGTTTCGTAGTACTGATAGCGTTCGGTGCCGAACGTGAAATTGTTCATCGTCCCCTGCGCGGCGGCCATTGCCCCGAACGCACCGAACAGCGCGTCGGTGACGGCCTGACTGGTTTCGACATTGCCCGCGACCACGGCGGCAGGATGGCGCGGCCGCAGCATCGAGCCTTCGGGCACCAGGACCGTGACCGGGGCAAGGCAGCCCTCGTTCATCGGGATCTGCTCGTCGATCATGGTGCGCAGGACATACATCACCGCCGCCCGCACGACCGAGAACGGCGCATTGAAATTGCCCGGCAGCTGATCGCTGGTCCCGGCAAAATCGATGGTCACATGGCGCGCCGCGCGATCGACCCGCACCGCCACCGCGATTTCAGCCCCGTTGTCCATCGCATAGCGGAACTGCCCGTCATCAAGCCGCGCGACCAGCCGCCGCACGGCTTCTTCGGCATTGGCGTGGACGTGGCCCATATAGGCCGCGACCACGTCGTGGCCGTGCTCGGCGCAGGCCGCCGCCAGCCCCGCCGCGCCGCGCGTGCAGGCCGCGAGCTGCGCGGCCAGATCGGCGATGTTCTGATCGATCGCGCGCGAGGGATAAGGTCCGCCAGCCAGCAGTGCGCGGATCTCGTCCTCGCAGAACCGGCCTTCATCGACCAGCAGGACATTGTCGAGCAGCACGCCCTCTTCCTCGATGCTGCGGCTGCCCGGCGGCATCGATCCCGGCGCGATCCCGCCCACGTCGGCATGGTGACCGCGCGCGGCAACGAAGAAGCTGGGCGCAGCGCCATCGGCATCGACAAACACCGGCATGACCACGGTAATGTCGGGCAAGTGCGTGCCCCCGGCATAGGGCGCATTGAGGACATAGGCATCGCCGCGCCGGATGCCTCGGCCATCGCCGCCCGCCCCGCGCGCGGCCAGCACCGCGCCCACGCTTTCGCCCATCGACCCCAGATGCACCGGCATGTGCGGCGCATTGGCCACCAGCCGCCCCCGGGCATCGAACAGCGCGCAGGAAAAATCGAGCCGTTCGCGAATGTTGACCGAACTGGCACTGCGCGCCAGCGCCCCGCCCATTTCCTCGGCAATCGCCATGAACAGCCCGTTGAACACTTCTAGCCGCACCGGATCGGCCTCGGTCCCGCGCGCGGCCGCCCGTTCGCGAGGCGCATGGCGGGTCAGCCGCAGCGTGCCATCGCTATCGACGGCGACCTGCCAGCCCGGCTCGACCACGGTGGTTGCCAGGGCATCGATCACGATCAGCGGCCCCTGCGCGGCAAACCCGGCGGCGAGCCCGGCACGGTCGTGCACCGGCACCTGCCGCGCCGCGCCATCGAGATAGCACGGCGCATCGCCCAGCGGCGGCGCGCTGGTTGCCGGCAGCGGCCAACGCAGCTGCGCCGCACCCACGTCCTCGGCCGCCGCCTCGACCCGGACCCGGTCGATCACCAGCGCCCCGGTTCCGGCATAGCCGAATTCAGCGAGGTGCGCGGCCTCGAAGGCGGCGGCGACATCGCTGGCGGGTGCCAGTTCAAGCTCGATTGCGTTTTCCGAGCCTTCGCGCCGCACGAACAGCCGCGCCTCGATCCGGCTGGGCGCGATGCCCAATTGGGCTTCAGCCTCGTCTGCAAGCCGGGCGCGCAGGCGCTCGACCTCGGGCTCGACCCCGGCTTGCAGCTGCAGACCAAGCCCGGCCTCGCGCACCGCGGCTTCGCTCGCAAGGCCCATGCCATAGGCCGAAAGCACCCCGGCCAGCGGATGGACCAGCACCGTATCGATCCCCAGCGCATCTGCGACGAGGCAGGCGTGCTGTCCGCCCGCCCCGCCAAACGAAGTCAGCGCGCAGGCGGTGACATCGTGCCCGCGCGCGACCGAGATCTGCTTGATCGCATGGGCCATGTTGGCGACCGCGATGCGGATGAAGCCCTCGGCCAGAGCTTCGGGAGCGATCGCCTGCCCCGTTTCGGTGGCAACGTCAGCGGCCAGCGCGGTGAACTTTTCGGCCACCACCGCGCGGTCGATCGGCTGATCGCCGGCAGGGCCGAACAGGTGGGGAAAATGATCGGGCACGATCTTGCCCAGCATCACGTTGCAATCGGTCACCGTCAGCGGGCCGCCACGGCGATAGCAGGCCGGGCCCGGCACCGCGCCCGCACTTTCGGGGCCAACCACCAGCCGCCCGGCATCGAGCCGGCAGAGCGATCCGCCGCCCGCCGCCACGGTGTGGATCCGCATCATCGGCGTGCGGATCCGCACGCCCGCCACGCGGGTTTCACTGTCGCGCTCATAATGGCCGGCATAGTGGCTGACATCGGTCGAAGTGCCGCCCATGTCGAACCCGATCACCCACGCCGCGCCCGAAAATTCAGCCGTGCGCGCCATGCCGACAATCCCTCCGGCAGGACCGGAGAGGATCGCGTCCTTCCCGTGGAAACGGCTGCCCTCGATCAACCCGCCCGAGCTTTGCATGAACAGCGGGCGGATATGCCCGCCCAGTTCGCCCGAAAAGCGATCGACATAGCGGCGCAGCACCGGCGAGAGATAGGCATCGATCAGCGTGGTATCGCCGCGCGGCACCAGCTTGATCAGCGGGGCAAGCCGGTGGCTCACCGAAATCTGGGTAAAGCCCGCCTCGCGCGCCAAAGCCTCCAGCCGCGCCTCGTGCGCCGGATAGCACCAGCCATGCATCAACACGATCGCGATCGAGGTCAGCCCATCGGCCACAGCGGCGCGGAATGCGGCCAGCGCCTGCGCTTCATCCAGCGGGGTTTCGATCGTGCCATCGGCCATCACCCGCTCTGCAATCTCGATCACCCGGGCGTGGGGCGGCTCGGGCAGGACGATCTCGCGCACGAACAGCTCGGGGCGGTCCTGCGTGCCGATCCGCAGGGCATCGCCAAAGCCCTGGGTGATCGCCAGCACGGCGGGCTCGCCCTTGCGTTCAAGCAGGGCATTGGTCGCCACCGTGGTGCCCATCCGCACATCGCAGGGCGGCAGCGCGCCTTGCGGGGTGCCGGTCAGGTGGCGGATCGCGGCAACGGCGGCATCACCGGGCCGGGCCGGGTCTTCAGAGAGGAACTTGGCCGTGCGCACCGCGCCTTCGGGGCTGCGCGCGACCACATCGGTAAAGGTGCCCCCGCGATCGATCCAGAACTGCCAGCGCGACGGTGTGATTGCCATGCCCCGTCATAGCCCGAAACGGGCCAGGGGCAATCAGGCGGGCGGTTCTGCGGGGGAGAACTCGGCGCCGGATTCCCCAGCCGGGGCGGCGCGTTCGCCATCGAGCAGCGCGTTGAACTCGCGCGCGATCCGGTCAATCTCGGCGATCCCGGTGGCTGGCACCCGCAGCTCGTGCGCCGGATCCAGCCGCGCCGCGCGGGCCACCCGGCTGACCCGGGCGATCGGGGCGATCATGTCGCGCTGTAGCTGCCCGGCGAGCAATTGCAGGGCAACGATCGCCAGCCCGAGGCACGACAGCGCGATGATCGCGCAGACCATCGCATAGCGCAGCACGTTGGCAGACGAGCCATAGACCCTGACATCGGCGAGCACCGCGCCGCCATGATCGATCCGCGCCGTCGACGGCCGCGACCACAGCAGCGTGTTGAGCTGGCCCTCCACCATCGCCCGCGCGCCGGACTGGGGCCGGCGCCACTGCGCCTGAACCTGCCCCTGCCCGTTGCGGACCTCGATCCGTTCGACCCCGCGCCCGGCGCCAACCGCAACCATCCGCGCCTCGACCGCCGAGGGATCGCCCAGCAGCACCGCTGGTTCGATCGCATAGCCAATCGCATTGGCGGTGAGTTCCAGATTGCGGCGGGCATGGTTGCGGATCACGATCACCCCGCTGACCAAAAGGCTCGCGGTGGCCAGCGCCACGGTGAACAGGACCAGCTGCATATGCACGCGCGCCAGCACGGCACGCAGGGTGCGCCCCGCGCCGGCCGGTGCCGAGGCGGTCATGGTGCCGTCCCCCGCCATCCCAGGCCGGATGGCAGCGCGGCAGACATGGTGAACAATACCTGCATCCCGGTCATTTAAGCGTGGCCATGCCCCCGGGCGACTGCATCTTTTTACAGGTTCGCCCCAATTCGGGACTCGCCGATTGGTTTCCAATGTAACCAGTGCTAGGGCCGCAATTCGCGTCTATTTCCCCCAGACCTGTTATTTTATGGAGCCCCCGCTTGCCCGCCCTGCTTGATCGAACCGACCTGCGCCTGGCCTACCGGATGGAGGAAGAGGCCTGCCTTGCCGCGCGGATCATCGAGGCCGCGCCCGCCAGTGCGGTCCACGCCCCGGCCGCGGCGCTGGCCGCACGGCTGATCGATGGCGCCCGATCGCGCAAGGCGCGCGGGCTCGATGCCTTCCTCCACGCCTATGGCCTTGGCACGGACGAGGGGATCGCCCTGATGTGCCTCGCCGAAGCGCTGCTGCGGGTGCCCGATGCCCCCACCGCCGACGCGCTGATCCATGACAAGCTTGCCGGGATCGACTGGTCAGGCCATGTCGGGGAAAGCGACAGCACCTTCGTCAATGCCGCGACCTTTTCGCTGATGCTGACCGGGCAGGTGCTCCAGCAGCGCCGCGATGACACCTCGGGCTTGGGCGGGGCGCTGCGCCGCGCGGTCGGGCGGCTGGGCGAACCCGTGATCCGCCAGGCGACGCTGCAGGCAATGAAGATCCTCGGCGGGCAATTCGTGTTCGGGCGGACGATCGACGAGGCGCTCGACCGCGCCCGGCCTGAACGCGGCCAGGGCCTGACCCACAGCTTCGACATGCTCGGCGAAGCGGCGATGACCTTCGCCGATGCCGAACGCTATCGCCAGTCCTATGCCGCCGCGCTGGAGCGCATCGCCCACGAGGCCGGCGAAGGCGTGGTCCGTTCGCCCGGTATCTCGGTCAAGCTTTCGGCGCTCTACCCGCGCTACGATTTCCTCCACGCCGATGCCGCCAAGGCAGCGCTGCTGCCGGTGCTGCGCGATCTTGCTGGCAAGGCGCGCGATGCGGACATTCATTTCACCATCGATGCCGAAGAGGCCGAACGGCTCGAACTGTCGCTCGACCTGATCGAGGAACTGGTCGCGGACGACAGCCTGTTCGCTGGCGGCTGGAGCGGCTTTGGCCTTGCGCTGCAGGCCTATCAGAAGCGCGCCGTGCCGCTGACCGAATGGGTGGTTCGCCTGGCCCGGCGCCACGGGCGGCGGATCATGGTGCGGCTGGTCAAGGGTGCCTATTGGGACAGCGAGATCAAGCTTTCGCAGGTGGGCGGGCACCCGGACTATCCGGTGTTCACTCGCAAGACCGCGACCGACGTGTCCTATCTGGCCTGCGCCGCCAAGCTGCTGGCCGCGCCCGATGCGATCTATCCCGCCTTTGCCACCCACAACGCCTATACGCTCGGCGCGATCAAGGCGCTGGCCGGCACCACCCAGTTCGAGTTTCAGCGGCTCCACGGCATGGGCGAGGATGTCTACGCCGAACTCGCCCGGATCGAAGCCGAAGCCGGCACCCCGCAAACCCCGGTACGCATCTATGCGCCGGTGGGCGGGCACAAGGAACTGCTCGCCTATCTGGTGCGCCGCCTGCTGGAAAACGGGGCCAACTCCTCGTTCGTCAACCGCATGGCCGATGCCGAAGTGCCGATCGCCGCACTGACCGGCGATCCGGTGGCCGAACTCGCCGCGCTGTCGCCCCGGCGCAATCCCGCGATCCCGCTGCCCGCCGCCCTGTTCGCCCCGCGCCGCAACAGCGCCGGGCTTGATCTGGCCGATCCGCTGGTGCGCCAGCCGCTCGAAACCGCGCTGGCAGCGTGGCGCACCAAGACCGACTGGCAGGCCGCGCCAACGCTGGTCCTGCCCGGCGCCGGTGAGCACCGCGATGTGCGTGCGCCGCACGATCATGCAGCCCTGATCGGCACCTGCCGCGATGCCACGCCTGCCGAAATCGCCGCGATGATCGAATGCGCGATTGCCGCCCAGCCAGACTGGGACGGCCTTGGCGGCGCGGCGCGCGCGGACCTGCTCGAACAGGTGGCCGATCTCTACGAAGCGAACCGCGACGCCTTCCTCTCGCTCTGCCAGCGCGAAGCCGGCAAGACGCTGGGCGATGCCGTGCTCGAACTGCGCGAGGCGGTCGACTTCCTGCGCTATTACGCGGCCGAGGCGCGCCGTCTGTTCACCCCCGGCGACGAAGCCCTGCCCGGCCCCACGGGCGAGGCAAACCGCCTAACGCTGCACGGGCGCGGGGCTTTCGTGGCCATTGCGCCGTGGAACTTCCCGCTGGCGATCTTCACCGGGCTGATCGCCGGGCCGCTGGCGGCGGGCAACACCGTGCTGGCCAAGCCCGCCGAGCAGACCCCGCTGATCGCCGCACTGGCGGTGGAGCTGTTCCATCAAGCCGGCGTGCCAACGGGCGCGGTGCAGTTCGTGCCCGGCGGCGGCGCGGTGGGCGCGGCGCTGACCGCCGATCCGCGCATCGCCGGCGTGGCTTTTACGGGATCGACCACCACGGCCCGCGCGATCAACCGCACCCTTGCCGGGCGCGACGGGCCGCTCGCGCTGTTCGTCGCCGAAACCGGCGGACAGAACGCGATGATCGTCGACAGTTCGGCCCTGCCCGAACAGGTGGCGCGCGATGTCGTCGCCTCGGCCTTCCAGAGCGCGGGCCAGCGCTGCTCGGCGCTGCGGGTGCTCTATGTTCAGGACGATGTGGCCGAGACGATGCTCGACATGATTCGCGGGGCTTTCGATGCATTGGTGATCGGCGATCCCGAGGATCTCACCTGCGATGTCGGCCCGGTGATCGATGCCGAGGCCAAGCGCCGGCTCGATGCCCATGTCACCGCGATGAAGCGCAAGGGCCGGCAGGTCTGGCGGCGCGATCTGCCGCCCGCCTGCAAGAACGGCACTTTCGTTGCCCCGGCGATCATTGAGATCGATGGCATCGGTGATCTGGCCGAGGAGCACTTTGGCCCGGTGCTGCACGTCTGCCAGTTCGGCGCCGGTGAGATCGATAGCGTGATCGATGCGATCAATGCCTGCGGATATGGCCTGACGCTGGGCCTCCACAGCCGGATCGATGCCACGCGCCGGTTGGTCGAGGCCCGTGCGCGGGTGGGCAACCTGTATGTCAACCGCAACCAGATCGGCGCAGTGGTGGGCAGCCAGCCGTTCGGCGGCGAAGGGCTTTCGGGCACTGGCCCCAAGGCCGGCGGGCCGCACTATGTGGCGCGCTTTGCGACCGAACGGGTCAGCTGCATCGATACCACGGCGGCGGGCGGCAATGCCTCGTTGATGGCCTCGCCCTGAAGTCCATCCTAGCCCCTTGCGCGATTTAATCGATCGATTAAGCTGCCGTCAGGGAGACAGAGATGGACCAGGCAACTTACGACCGGCTGCTGGCTAAGGCCCAGCGTACGAAGGATCTTTTCACCTTCGACGAGTTCATCCGATTCTGGGCCGAAGACCGCCCCGACCGTCTGGCGATGGAAGGCGATGACCTCGCCTTCACCTTCCGCGAATTCGAGGATGCGACCGCCCGGGTGGCGAGCGCGCTGATCGGCCTAGGCCTCGCCAAGGGCGACCGCGTGGCCTGGCTGGGCAAGAACAGCACGACCTATTTCACCCTGTTCTTCGGCGCGGCGCGCGCCGGGATCGTGATGGTTCCGGTCGGCTGGCGGCTGGCCGAACCCGAAGCCGCGTTCATCATCGCCAATGCCGAAGCCAAGGTGCTGTTCCTGGGCGATGGCTTTGAAGGCGCGGCGGCCACCCTCGGCCAGCGCCCCGGCCTGCTGCGCTGCTACACCGCCGATGCCGCGCGCGAGCTGATCGCCAAGAGCCCGCGCACCGAGTTCACCCCGTCGCTCGCCGATGAGGCGGTGCTGCAGCTCTACACCTCGGGCACCACCGGCAATCCCAAGGGCGCGGTGCTGTCGAACCGCAACCTGTTCGGGCTGCGCAAGGCCGGGCTCGACAATCCCCCGCCCCATTCGCTGTGGGACGAGGACGAAGCCGTGTTGGTCGCCATGCCCTGCGCGCACATCGGCGGCACTGGGCTTGGCGTGATGGCGCTGTCGGCCGGCCTGCCGGGCATCGTGCTGACCGA
This sequence comes from uncultured Novosphingobium sp., assembly GCA_937996535.1. Taxonomy (GTDB): domain Bacteria; phylum Pseudomonadota; class Alphaproteobacteria; order Sphingomonadales; family Sphingomonadaceae; genus Novosphingobium. The sequence continues at coordinate 95,891 of CALKVF010000006.1, forward strand.
GTTCGAGCCGACCCGCGTGTTCGACGCGGTCGAGAACCGGGGCGTCACCCGCTTCTTCATCGTGCCCGCCGCGCTGCAACTGCTGCTCAACCATCCCGATTGCGCCAAGACCGATTTCAGCCGGATCAAGTACATCATGTATGGCGCGAGCCCGATCCCGCTGGATCTGCTGCGCGAATGCATCGCGATGTTCGGCGCCGAATTCGTCCAGAACTATGGCATGACCGAAACCACCGGCACGATCTGCGTGCTGCCGCCCGAGGACCATACGGTTGAAGGCAACCCCCGGATGCGTTCGGCGGGCAAGCCGCTGCAAGGCGTCGAAATCATCATTCGCGGCACCGATGGCAAGCCGGTTGCCCAGGGCGAGATCGGCGAGATCGTGACCCGCTCGTCGAACAACATGCTGGGCTACTGGAAACTGCCCGAAGCCACCGCCAGCACGATGGACGCCGATGGCTGGGTGGCCACCGGCGATGTCGGCTACATCGACGAAGACGGCTACGTCTACATGTACGACCGCGCCAAGGACATGATCATCACCGGGGCCGAAAACGTCTATCCCGCCGAAGTCGAAAGCGCGATCTATGGCCACCCCGATGTGCTTGAAGTGGCAGTGATCGGCGTGCCTGATGAAAAGTGGGGCGAAGCGGTAAAAGCCGTCTGCGTGCCCAAGCCCGGCCACAGCATCGATCCGCAGTCGATCATGGACTGGGCCCGCACCCGCATCGCCGGTTTCAAGGTGCCCAAGAGCGTCGACGTGATCGAAGCCCTGCCCCGCAATCCCAGCGGCAAGATCCTCCGCCGGGCGCTGCGCGAGCCCTATTGGGCGGGCCGCGAACGCAAGATCAACTGATCGCGGCGGAGCCTAGCGCGCGCGGGGAATGCACTGCTCGCGCGGCAGGCCGGGGAAATTGTCGCAGTTGTAGAGCGCGATCTCGGCCCCGCCGGGATCGCGGGCATAGCTGAACTGCAGCGCGGCCCGCGCGCCGCGCGGCAGGGGCAGGGCTGCGGGAATTTCGGCGCCATCAAGCCAGCCATAGACCCGGCAGGTGCCGCCCCGGTTGCACAGCGCCCGCGCGCTGGCGATGGCCTGAGCCGGGGTGCCGCCCGCCGCGAGCAGGATGAAATTGGCCTTACCGGTGGGATCGCGCAGCATCACCGAACCGCTGGCCAGCGTGGGCGTGTCGCTTGGCAGCGCCGCCTTGGGCAGCGCCGCTGCGGCCGCATCGGTCGCGGCATCGCCGGGCGAGCCGACCAGCCGCGCGAAATCGGGCTCCCCGCCGCGATAAGTGATCCGGGCCACCGCGCCGCTGCCCCAATAGCCCGGCCAGCGGAAGAACAGGTGCGTCTCGACCTGCGCGATCTTGACCAGCTGCGGGCTCCACGAGGGATAGACCCAATCGGTGTGATAATGCGTGGCCGTGCCAACGGGGGCAAAGACCATGCCGTGCAGCGCCTGTTCGGCGCGGTCGCGGGCGGCTTGCCAGGCATTGTCGCCATAGCGGCGCGACAGCGCGCCATCGCAGGTAAAGGTGAACTGGCAGCCAGTGCGGCGCTGCGATCCTTCGAACACGGTGCCGCAGACGGTGTGGGAAAAGGCGGGATGGCGCACCCGGTTGAGCACGACCTGGATTACCGCGCGCTGGCCCACGTCGCTCCCCCCAGCCTCGGCCAGCGCGGCCAGCGCCAGGCAATCGCGGGCATTGGTAAAATCGGCCCCGCTGCCGGCAAAGCGGAACGCCGCCGCCGGCGCGATCGCCCCGCGGTAAAACGGATCGGCAGCATTGCGCGCGCGGGCCGCATCATTGTCACTGGGCGCGCCCTCGCTCAACAGCGGGGCAGCGGCCCCCAGCCCCGGCAGCACGGCCATTTCCGCGCCGAGCGGATCGGCCGGGCGGCGATGCTCGCTCGCCTGACAGGCAATGATCAGCAGCAGCATCGGCAGGGCCGCCAGCAGCATGATCGCCATTTCACGGAACAGGGCCTTGCGCATCGCCCGCCGCGATAGGCGATCCGCGCCGCGCTGAAAAGCGCCGCCCGTCAGCCAGCCCGCACCAGCGCCTTGCGCCGCTTGAGCGGGCTGACCCCGAACACCTCGCCATGCCAGCGGGTGAAGGCCCCGATCGAACCATAGCCAAGCAGATCGGCAATGTCGGTTACCCGCATCCGCGGATTGACGAGATACTGGGTCGCCAATTGCATCCGCGCCGAACCGAGCAACTGGCTGAAGGTTTCCCCTTCCCCGTCGAGCAGGCGCTGCAAGGTCCGCACCGAGATGCCGAGCGAGGCGGCGCAGGACTGGATCGTCGCCCGGCCCGAGGGCAGCAACAGGCGCAGCAGCTGATCGACTTCTTGCGCGGTGGTGCGCGCCGCCGGGCTCATCACCGCTTCCAGCAGCTGCCGGGCATGGCGGGCCAGATCGTGGTTCGCCAGCACGTTGGGCCGGTCAAGATCGGCAGCGGGCAGGATCAACGCATTGAATTCGGAGTTGAACTGCAAGGGGCAGCGGAACAGCCGGGTAAAGACCGCCAAGTCGGCCGGTGGCGGCGCCTCGTGCGAAAAGCACACCGCGCTGGGTGCCCAGCCGCCGCCCAGCACCGCGGCGCAGGTCCGCACGAGCACGCCCAGCGCCAGGTCCGAGGATTGCCGCCACGGCTCGGCGCTGCGCATCGAGAAATCCTCGCGCAGGAACACCTCCTCGCCGCTTTCCTCGATCTGCAGAACCAGCGTGGTGTTGATCCGCGCGCGAAATTCGGTGAGCGCCTCAAGCGCCTTGCGCAGGCTTGGCTGGTTGACGATCAGCAGGCTCGACGCGCCGAGGTTGGCGAGCACCCGCCCCTCGGCCATGCGCAGGCCCAGCGTTTGGCACCCCGTTTCCTGCGCGCTGCGTTCGAGCAGGCGCACCGCCGCGCGCGCCGGGATCAGCTGTTCGGGATGGGCAAGCAGGCTGGCACTGAGCCCTTGCGCCTTGAGCAAGGCGTGCGGATTGGCGCCCAGCCCGGTCATGGCTTCGAGATAGCCGGTCAGCGCCGCGACCCGCACCACTTCGACCATGATCATCCTCCTGCGCCCGTGGCACCAAATGTGAATTTTATGACATCAAATGTGAAAACTCAAGCGCCGCCACGGCTATTCTCGCCTGCAAATAGCAATGGGAGAACGCGCGATGGCCAAGGCTGTCCGTTTTTACGAAGCCGGCGGGCCGGAAGTCCTGAAGGTCGAGGATGTCGCGGTTGGCGATCCGGGGCCGGGCGAAGTGCGGATCCGCCACGGCGCGGTCGGCTGCAACTTTGCCGACACCTACTTCCGTTCAGGCTATTACCCCGCCCCGCTGCCCAATGGCATGGGCGTGGAGGCGGCCGGCACGATCGAGGCACTGGGCGAAGGCGTGACCGGCTTTGCCGTGGGTGACCGGGTCGCCTACAACGGCAGCCCACTCGGGGCCTATGCGACCGAGCGCGTGATGCCCGCCGCCCCGCTGTTCAAACTGCCCGAGGCGATTTCGTTCGAAACCGCCGCCGCATCGACCATGCGCGGCCTGTCGGCCACCTATTGGCTGCTCAAGACCGACCCGCGACTGAAAGCTGGCGACACCATCCTGCTCCATGCGGCGGCTGGCGGGGTCGGCCTGCTCGCGGTGCAGATCGCCAAGCTGATCGGGCTGCGCGTGATCGGCACCGTATCGAGCGAGGAAAAGGCCGCGAAGGCCCGCGCGATGGGCTGCGACGAAATCATCTTCTACCGCCGCGAGGACGTGGCCGCGCGGGTCAAGGAGCTGACCGGCGGCGAAGGCGTGCAGACGGTGTTCGATTCGGTGGGCAAGGATACCTTCGAAGGCTCGCTCAAATCGCTGAAGCGGCGCGGGGTGCTCGTCGGCTGCGGCACGGCCTCGGGCCCGTTCCCGCCGATCGACGCGTTCCAGATGGTGGTTCAGGGTTCGGTCTATTTCACCCGCCCCGCCTTTGCCGACTACTACGCCGATCCGGCCGAACGCGCCGAACTTGCCAAGTTCTGGTTCGATCACCTTTCCGCCGGGCGGATCAAGGTCGAGATCGGCCAGCGCTACACGCTCGACCAGTGCGTCGAGGCCCACCGCGACCTCGAAGCCGGCAAGACAATCGGATCGTCGGTCTTCGTGATCTGAAGGAGTGGCCGCGATGAAAATCGAGAAGCTCACCACCCACATCGGCGCCGAACTGTTCGGCGTGAACCTGGCGGAGGCGGCGCGCAGCGATGACCTGTTCGGCGAAATCCGCGCCGCGCTGCTCGAACACAAGGTGCTGTTCCTGCGCGATCAGGACATCACCCGCGCCGACCATGTCGCCTTTGCCCAGCGCTTCGGCCAGCTAGAGGACCATCCCGTGGCTGGCAGCGATCCCGAAAATCCGGGGCTGGTGCGGATCTACAAGGACGAGAACAGCCCGCCCGATTTCTATGAGAATTCGTGGCACGCCGATACCACCTGGCGCGAGGCGCCGCAGATGGGTGCGGTGCTGCGCTGCGTGGCCTGCCCGCCGGTTGGCGGCGATACGATGTGGGCCAACATGGAGCGGGCCTATGACGACCTGCCCGACCATATCAAGCAGACCATCGCTCCGCTCAAAGCGCGCCATTCGATCGAGGCCAGCTTTGGCGCGCGGATGAGCGACGAGGCGCGCGCGGCGCTCAAGGCCCGCTTCCCCGATGCCGAACACCCGGTGGTGCGCACCCATCCCGAAACCGGACGCAAAAGCCTCTACGTCTGCGGTTTCACCACCCATTTCACCAATTTCCACACCAGCGCCAACGTCCGCTACGGGCAGGACTATGCCCCGGGCGGCGCCAATCTGCTGACCTACCTGATCGGCCGCGCGGCGATCCCCGAATACCAGGTGCGCTGGCGCTGGAAGCCCGGTTCGATGGCGATCTGGGACAACCGCTGCACCCAGCACTACGCCGTCATGGATTACCCCCCCTGCGTGCGCCAGATGGAGCGCGCCGGGATCATTGGCGACAAGCCGTTCTGATCACCTGAAATTCTGAGAGGAGACCCCCCATGCAATTCTTAGACGAAAGCCTGCTTCCCGAAAATCAGGATCCGCTGGTGATCCAGGTCGCGCCCTATGCCCCCAGCTTCATGCCGCAGGACAGCGACGACATTCCGGTCAGCTTTGCCGAGCAGGTCCAGAAGGCGGTCGATTGCTACAACGCCGGGGCCACCGTGCTGCACCTCCACGTGCGCGAACCCGATGGCACCGGGTCCAAGGATCTCGACCGGTTCAACGAAATGCTCGACCGCCTGCGCACCGCCGTGCCGGACATGGTGCTGCAGGTCGGCGGGTCGATCAGCTTTGCCCCCAAGAGCGAAAGCGCGGCGGCAGAATGGCTCGATGACGATACCCGGCACATGCTGGCGGATCTGAAGCCAGTTCCCGATCAGGTCACGCTGGCGGTCAACACCAACCAGATGAACGTGATGGAACTGATCACCGAGGAAGACGCGAAGGGCACCACGATGTGGGACACCTACCGCGAAGCCTATACCGAGATGTATTACGATGCCGGTCCGGCCTTCATGAAGGAACACATGAAGCGGCTGACCGCATCCGGCATCCAGACCCACTTTCAGGTCGGCTGCGCGCGCGATCTGGAAACGGTCGAGCGGTTGGTCCGCGCCGGGCACTACATGGGCCCGATGGTCTGCAACTGGGTGGCGATCGGCGGCGGCCACGATGGCCCCAACCCGCGCAACCTGATGGAATTCGTCAACCGCCTGCCGCAGAACGCGGTCTGCACGGTCGAAGGGCTGATGCGCTCGATGTATCCGCTGATCACGATGGGCATCGCGATGGGCCTGCACGTCCGCGTCGGCCAGGAAGACAACCTGTGGGGCCGCAAGGGCGAACGCGCCACCTCGGTCCAGCAGATCGAAAAGGCGGTGCGGATTTCCGAGGAGCTGTGGCGCCCGATCGCGACCGGCAAGGAAGCCAAGGAGATCTACCAGATCGGCACCTTCTATTCGAGCGTCGAGGAAACGCTCGAACAGAACGGCTGGCTGCCTGATCTCAAGCCGGGTCGCCGCTGGCCGCGGCTCAGCGCCGCGGCATGAGCGTAACGGTCCTGTTCGTCCCGGGGCTGCGCGATCATGTCGAGGACCACTGGCAGACCCACGCCGCGCGCAGCCTGCCGGGATCGGTCACGGTCCCGCCGCTGACCACCGACCGCCTCTCGTGCGCCGCACGGGTGGCGGCGGTGGACGCCGCGCTTCGGGAAATCGAAGGCGACGTGGTGATCGCGGCCCATTCGGCCGGCTGCCTGATGGTGGCGCAGTGGGCGCTCGCCCCGACCCGCAAGATCAAGGGCGCGCTGCTCGCCACCCCCGCCGATGTCGAAAACCCGCTGCCGCCGGGCTATCCTTCCCTCGTCGATCTCGCGGCCAATGGCTGGGTGCCGATCCCGCGCGCCCCCCTGCCCTTTCCCGCGCTGGTTGCTGCCAGCCGCAACGACCCGCTGGCAAGCTATGACAAGGTCGCCAGTCTGGCGGCAAGCTGGGGGGCAGAGCTGCACGATGCGGGCGAGGTCGGGCACCTCAATCCACCATCCGGGTTCGGACCGTGGCCCGCCGGGCTCGACCTGATCCGGCGGCTCGCCAGCTAGGCAGCAAAGGAACTCCTGTGGCCGCACCGATCGCCCTTTCCGCTGACCAGTCCGGCCCGCCCCGGGCCACGCCCTATGGCTGGGCGGTCTTCGCGCTCAGCTTTGGCCTGCTGATTTCCGACTACATGGCGCGGCAGGTGCTCAACGCGATCTTCCCGCTGCTCAAGGCCGAATGGCACCTCAGCGATGCCCGGCTTGGGCTGCTCTCGGGCGTGGTCGCGGTGATGGTCGGCCTGCTGACCTTCCCGCTCTCGCTTGCCGCCGACCGGCTGGGACGGGTGCGCAGCCTCTGCGCCATGGCGATCGTCTGGAGCCTCGCCACGCTGCTGTGTTCGGCCGCGCGGGACTATCCCGAAATGCTGATCGGACGCGCGCTCGTCGGCGTGGGCGAGGCGGCCTATGGCAGCGTCGGCATCGCGGTGGTGATCAGCGTGTTTCCGCAGCGCCTGCGCGCCACGCTCGCCGCCGCCTTCATGGCCGGCGGGCTGTTCGGGCAGGTGCTGGGGGTAGCGCTGGGTGCGCAGATCGCGGCCAGCCACGGCTGGCGCGCCGCCTTTGCCGCGATCGGGCTGGCCGGACTGGCGCTCGGCGTGATCTATCCGCTGGTCGTGCGCGAAAGCCACATCCGTGATCTCGTCGGTTCGACAGTGGCCGCCCAGGGCAGCACTGCCACGCGATTGCCGCTGCGCGCGCTGTTCGCCTCTCGCTCGGTTCGCTTCGCCTATCTGGGCAGCGGCTTGCAGATGTTCGCGGCTGGCGCCCTGCCAGCCTGGTTACCAAGCTATCTTGGCCGCTATTACGCTCTCCCGGTAGACCGCGCCGGCCGCACCGCCGCGCTGCTGCTGCTGACCTGCGGGCTCGGCATGGTGGTCTGCGGCCAGATCAGCGACCGGCTGGCGCGCGGCCGGCCCGAGGCCAAGATCACGCTGGCGATGGCCTATGCCATCGGGGCGGCGGGCAGCCTGCTCGCCGCACTGCTGCTGCCGCCGGGCACTGCCCAGTTGGCGCTGCTCGCGCTGGCGATGTTCCTGGTGGCCGGCACCACCGGCCCGGCGGGCGCGATGGTCGCCAACCTCACCCCGCTTGCCATCCACGGATCGGCCTTCGCCACGCTGACCTTGGCGAACAATCTGCTGGGGCTGGCACCGGGACCGATTCTCGTCGGCAGGATCGCCGATGCCAGTAATTTGCTGACAGCTTTTCGCCTGTTGCCGCTGCCGTGTCTGGCCGCTGCGGGTGCATTTTACGCCATGCGGCGCACCTATCTGGCCGACCTCAAGCACCCTGCCGACTGACGGAAATCCGGGCATTTTGGCTATCTCATCTGTCAAAAGCTGCCATAATCTTCAGGGACATATAAGAAAATTCAGGTTTGGCCTGCGGGGCCCACTGATAGGTATCTAGACTTACCTTTTAGAGTCGCGAGCCTTCATCATGTGCAGTTGCCCCCTGAAGTCGAGCTATGCCCTGAACCTGCCAGACGGCGTGCTGAGCCAGCCGCCGATGGCGGCCTGCCTCACCGACATTCTTGGCCGTCTTGATAGTTCGGGCGAGACAATCGCCGCCGCCTATCTCCAGATGGCGATGGATGCGCTGAGCCCGGCCCACCAGATGGCCAACGACGGACTAGCCCCAGCGGCGCAGGTCTGACCGCGCACGGCGGCAAAGCCTTTCCGCGACGTTAACCGCACAATAAGGGCTTTCCACTAGAGCGGTCGGCGAAAGCCACCGCCTGATGATCCGTCGCCGCCTTCACCACCTGCTGGCCCTTGTCGGCCTTGCCCTGGCCCTGTTTGGCCTGTCCGCGCCGGCGCGCGCCGCCAATTGCAACTATGCGACCGCGCAGGGCAGCACCGGCCCCGCCAACTGGCAGACCTACTGCTGGCTCGATCTGGCGAGCTACAACGACATCACCGCGCGCAGCGGCAGCGGTCAGAATATGAGCTACACCCTGCCCGATGGCACGGTGATGACCTTCAACCTCAAGGTCTCTGGCGCGGCCGCCACTTCGGCCACATCGCCATCGTGGAGCGGCGCGGCGGTCGGCAACACGGCCTTCCTCGGCATCGCCGGGCGCCCGGTGTTCTACCAGACCGCCGCCGGGACCACGACCGTCACGATCACCGGCATCACCCTGACCCCGCCGTCGGGGGCAACCACGATCACCTCGTACATGTTCGCGGCAGCCGACGCGGAAAGTTCGAATCAGGGCGAATCCCTCCAGTTCCAGACCAACGGCGGCAGCTGGATCCAGCTCGATCAGGTCGGGCCGACTGCGGGCTCGACCTACCCGACCGTTTCGGGGATCGGCACCAACACCGTCACCACCACCGGGGTCGCGGGGACGGTCGGAGCCTATATCTTCGGGTCGACCACGCCGACCACGCTGATAACCACGCTGGTCGGCGGCGGTTTGCAGGGCACGATGTTCGCGGTGCGGTTCGCCTCGATCAGGCTCAACCTCCAGATCGCCGGCACCCGCGTCGCCACTGCAGACCAGTTCCAGTTCGACATCAAGGCCACGGCCAATGGCTCGACCCTCGCCTCGGGCACGTCGAGCGGGACCGGGCTTGGCCCCTTCACCGCCGCCGCGCTGTCGAGCAGTTCGGCCCTGCCGCTGACGCTGGGCCAAGCGATGGCGGGCGGCGGCAGCAGCGTGATGAGCGAATACCGCTCGCAGCTGACCTGCACCAACGCGGTGTCATCGAGCACCCCGCTGCCCAGCAATGTGGTGACCACCAGCTACAATTTCGGCGCGCTGCAATTTGGCGATAACGTGCAATGCCTGTTCACCAACACGCCCTATCCGCACCTGCAACTCACCAAAGCGCTGGCCGCCAGCGGACGCCAGTTCGGCAGCGACCAGTTCATCATGCGGATCGATCAGGGCAGCACCGCGATCGCCTCGACCACCACCACCGGCACCGGCACGGCGGTCGGCAATCCCTCGACCCCGCTCGCCCAGGTCAGCAGCGGGACGGCCTATTCGCTCTATGAGCTGGGATCGGGCGCAACCAGCCTGACGCAATATACCGCGGCGATGGCCTGCACCAACGGCTGGAGCGGATCGACCACCCCGCTACCGACCACGCCCACGGCCTCGCTCACGCCGCAGATGGGCGATGTGATCCGCTGCACGATCACCAATACCAAGCGCGCCTCGAACGCCACGCTGGCGATCGTCAAGTCATCGGCCACGCTGTCTGATCCGCTCAACGGCACCGCCAATCCCAAGGCCATTCCCGGCGCGATCATGCGCTATACGCTGAGCGTGTCGAATTCGGGGGCGGCCAGCGTCGATGGCAATTCGGTCCTGCTGATCGACAGCCTGCCGCCGCAGATCACCGTCGGCACCGCCGCCGCGCCGACCTTCACCCAAGGCACACCCAGTTCCGCACTGACCTTCAATGCCGGGACCGACATCCGCTATTCCAACGCGGTGTCGGCGCCCTCATCGTTCGCGGCCTGCACCTATAGCCCGGTCAGCGCCTATGACCCGGCGGTGCATTACATCTGCCTCAATCCCAAGGGGACCATGGCGGGATCAACCGGAACCCCGCCCAGTTTCAGCATCACCTTCAATTCGCTGGTCAACTGAAGCCCGGCTCAGGCCGGCGCGATCGCGATGATCTCGATCGCATCGGCCGCGCCGCCAAAATCGGCCCGGTCGCCAACTTCGGCCTCCATCATCGCCCGACACAGCGGCGCCGAATAGGCCAGCAGCCCGGCGGCGGGATCGGCCTCGTCGTCGCCGACGATCGTGATCGTGCGCTCGCGCCCATTCAGCGTGAAGGTCACCCGGCAACCGAAAGCCACATGGCTGCCGTCCGCCGGATTGACCAACTGCGCGGTCGCCTGGCGGGTGCTCCAATAGCGCAGCTCGCGCCGCGCCGCGGTGATCGCGGCCTCGTCGCCCAGCGCGGGCACGGCGGCTTCCAGCTCGGCCAGCTTGGCGCGGATCTGCATGAGACCGCGCCCGGTCACCAGATTGGGGCCGGGCGGGATCGGCAGTTCGAACTTGGGTTCGAGGTGTTCCTCATCGCCATCACGGCGAAATGCGACGCTCATCACGGCTCCTTTGCCCGCCGCCCATAGCCTGCCGTGCGGCGCGGCTCACCCTCAATTTTATTCCCTGCGCCAGCGCGCTTGCCGCCAGCGGCCAAGTGGGGCAGCATTGCCCTGACGCGCACGTCCCGTGCGCGCGGGTGCCACACCCCGAATGGACTCAAGATCGGTCAGCAAGGCCGGCGAAACACAGCAGGATGCCACAATGTCGAATATCTTCACGATCCCCGAACTCGACGACTTGCGCATGTCGGAAAAGGCGCGCCCCCTGTTCGAAGCCGTGAAGCGGCACATCCGCGAAAACGTTGATCCGATCACCGAGGAATACGATCGCCTCGGCAAGGGCCGCGCCGATCCGTGGAGCTTTGCCCCGGGCCAGCTCGAACTGCTGCAAGGCGCCAAGGACAAGGCCAAGGCCGCGGGCCTGTGGAACTTCTTCCTCCCCGATGACGAGCATGGCGAAGGACTCTCGAACCTCGACTATGCCTATATCGCGGCGGAACTGGGCAAGAGCCCGCTGGCCTCGGAATCGCTGAACTGTTCGGCCCCCGATACCGGCAACATGGAGGTGCTCGAACGCGTCGGCACGCCCGAGCAGAAGAAGCAGTGGCTCGAACCGCTGCTCGCCGGAGAAATCCGCTCGGCCTATGTCATGACCGAGCCTGACGTTGCCTCGTCCGACGCCAAGAACATCCGCACCCGCGCCGTGCTTGATGGCGATGAATGGGTCATCAACGGCGAGAAGTATTACATCTCGGGCGCGGGCGATCCGCGCTGCAAGATCATGATCGTGATGGTGCGCACCAGCGAGGATGGTCCGGCCTCGTCGCAGCAGTCGCAAATCCTCGTCCCGATGGACACGCCGGGCGTCGAAGTGCTCGGGCCGATGCACGTGTTCGGCGCCACCCACGCGCCGCGCGGGCATATGCACATGCGCTTCACCAACGTGCGCGTGCCCAAGGAAAACATCCTGCTGGGCGTGGGCCGCGGCTTTGAAATCTCGCAGGTCCGCCTCGGGCCGGGCCGCATCCACCACTGCATGCGCACCATCGGCAAGGCCGAGATCGCGCTCGACCTGATGGTCAAGCGCGGCAATTCGCGCGAAGCCTTTGGCCGCTCGCTGATCATGCTGGGCAAGAACCTCGAACTGGTGTCGCGCGCGCGGATCGAGATCGAGGCGATGCGCCTGATGGTGCTGAAGGCCGCCAAGGCGATGGACGTGCTGGGCAACCGCGAGGCCCGCGTCTGGGTCAGCATGGTCAAGGCGATGGTCCCTGAAAAGACCTGCCAGATCATCGACCAGGCGATCCAGATCCACGGCGCGACCGGCATGTCGCAGTGGACCCCGCTGGCCGAACTCTATGCCGATGTACGCCACCTGCGCTTCGCCGACGGCCCCGATGAAGTCCACCACATGGTGACCGGCCGCTACGAACTGGGCCTGCACTAAGCGCCTTGATAGCGCGGCCAGGCCCCGCCAACCGGCAGGCCTGGCCGTGTATCAATGCTGGACATACGCATTTTCCCTATGTTAGGGCCGCAATGGTCGCAGAGGGGAAATTTCCGTGTCTTTCCAGATTATTGCCGCAGCTTCAGTGATCAGCCTGCTGGGTACCAGCCTTGCCGTAAGCGGGGAAACCCGCGCGCTTCAGGCCATCCCGGCAGTCCAGTCGGCCTTTGCCGACGGCGAAGGCGGCGGCATGGGTGAAAAGTGCCGGGTCGATGTGATTCGCAGCGCCACTTCGGGCGGCGCCGACATCACCCGCCAGGTGCTGGAGAGCGGCGGCTGCGTCTGCACCGTCGAAGCTGGACCGATCGGCAACAACGCCTCGGCGGAAGGCATCATCTCGAACCTGCTGCGCGACCGCGAATGCCAGAGCGCGCCCACCACGACGGCCCAGCGTCAGCCGGTTGAGGCCGCTGGCGGCGGTGGCCTTCCGGGGGCAGGTCTGGTCATGGGCGGCGCAGCGCTTGCCGGGCTGGGTCTGGCCGCAGCCGGCGGCGGCGGTAGCGACAGCCGGGGCTGAGCCCCACCTTGCAGAGCCCGATCACGGCGCGGGGCTGGCCCGCGCCGACCCTTTCCAACATCCTTGTGCCCCTCGCGCTGCTCGCGGCCCTGCTGCTCGGCGGTGGCGGCTCGCCCGCGCCGCTGCCCGAACTGCTGGTAGAACTGGCGGTCGCCGGGCTTGCCGCGGCGTGGCTGTGGCAGCGCCCCGCCCGTAACGCCCCGATCCCCCGCTCAGCGCTGGTGCTTGCCAGCCTGTGCCTGATCCTGCCGCTGCTGCAATTGGTGCCGCTGCCCCCAATACTCTGGCAGGCCCTGCCCAGCCGCGAGGCCGAGCGTGCGGCGCTGGCCCTGATCGGCGAAGACACCGCCTGGCGAAGCTGGTCGATCACCCCCGCGCGCACGCTTGCCGCGCTGCTCGCCGCAATGCCGCCGGTTGTCATCTTGCTGATGACCGCCAGCGCGCCGCCGCCCGTGCACCGCTTGCTCCCCGTTCTTGTCGCGGGTTTTGCACTGCTGAGCTTGCTGCTCGGCGCGGCGCAGCTTGCGGGCGGAGACACTTCGCCGCTGCGCTTCCATGCCGCGCCTTCACGCTTCCTCGATGGTTTTCAGGCCAACCACAACAGCACCGCAGACCTGCTACTGATCGGAATGATCGCCAGCGCCCTGGCGCTGCGCCTCGGCGCGCAGCACGGCGCGATCCCGTCGCGGCGCGGCGTGGTGCTGGGACTGGCTGGGGGCACCAGCTTGTTGCTCGCCCTCGGCACCGCGCTCACCGCATCGCGCACCGGCATCGCACTGATTCCGCTGGTGCTGGCGGCGGCGGCGGCAATCCTGTGGCCGTGGCTAAGAGCCGGGCGGCGGCAACTTGCCCTGATGCTGGGCATCGGCGCGGCGCTGGGCGGGCTTGCCGCGCTGGCCCTGCATGGCAACGAGGCGCTGGGCCGGGTCGCGGCCCGGTTCGACTTTGCCGGCGAACTGCGCCCGCAAATCTGGCGAGATGCGCTCCATGCTGGCCGGCAAGCCTTTCCCTTCGGCGTGGGCATGGGCAATTTCCAGCCGGCCATGCTCGCCGCCGAACGGCTTGAAGTGGTCCGCCCGGCCCTGCCCAATCGCGCCCATAACGAGGCGCTCGAATTGCTGGTCGAAGGCGGCGCGGCCGCGCTCGCGCTGGCGGGGGCCGCGCTGGTGCTGGTGATGACGCGGCTAACCTCAGCGTGGCGCAGGGCGGCGGGCGAAAATCGCGCCGAACTGGTCTTTGCCGGCACCGCGCTGCTGATCCTCATTGCCCATTCGCTCACCGACTATCCGCTGCGCTCGCTAGCGCTGGCGAGCCTTGCCGCAGCGTGCGCCGGGATCATCCTCGCGCTGGCCGAGCCTTCAGGAAACACGCCATGATCCGGCCCCATGCCCGCCTCGCCCCCGCCTGCCTAACCCTTGCCGGGCTCGCGCTTGCCTGCGGCGGGTGCGAGCACGCGGGCCCCGCCCGTCTGCCGAGCGGCGCCGATGCCGCCGCGCGAAAAAAGGAACTTGTCGATCGCCCAGGCCGGGCCGTTGTTGGTATAGCGCGGCACCCCGGAAAGATAGGACAGCCGCGCATCGCTGCGTCCCACGGTGGGGGATGCTACCGCCGCGCCGTTGATAGTCGAAACCGCCCAATCGACGCCCGGCATGATCGTCGGAGTGTCGTTTGCCGCCAGCGTGGCCTTGGCCCGGGTATGGACGCCCAGCGTGCGCACGGCCCGGACCAGCGACTGGGTATTCACGCTGCCCAGCGCATCGCTGCGGGTTTTTGCCGCCAACCCGCGGGCGATTGGATCCACGCTCATTGCCCCATCCGATAGGTCAGAGTGCCGCTGGTCGGCGCGATATCGAGATAGAGCCGGGCCGCGGCGTCGCTCTCCTCCCACACCGCCTCGCAGCAATTGGCGGTAAACTGTGCCCAGGCACTCCCCCCGATGGTCAGCGGCAACCGCGTGGCACCGCCATCGGTTGAACGCAGCACTCGCACGTTGCCCGTCCAGCCCCCCGACAGGGCCAGCACCACCGCGCGCCCCGGGACGGGTTGGAACGGCCCAACCTGCAGCGCCGCAGCGGACGATCCGGCCAAGACCGGGTTGGCAGGCAACTGGATATTGACCGGCAAGGGCGCCTGCGGGCTGACGGTGGTGGAATTGCCGTCAAGGTCGGCAAAGGCCACGGCCTCGCTCGGGACAAATGAGGCCGGGTTCTGGATCGGCACGGGCATGGCATCGCTCCTGCTGCATGAATCGGAGCGAGCCAATTAACCTATATGGTTCAGTGTAGGAAAATAGTATCTGTTCCGGTAAATGACCGATCAGATCATCCGCACCATTGCGGCGCAGCGCGCAGGGGCCGAGCGGATCAAGGCCATGCTGATGATGCCGTGCCGCACCGCCTGGCGCAGCACCAGGCAGACCATCGCCAGATCGATCATCGCCACGATGAATGCCGCCCCGGCCGCCCCATGGACGGGCAGCACCCAGATCGCCGCACCGCCGCCGGCCACCGCGAGGGCAAGGTAGGCAGGGCTGAAATCGGCCTGCCGGTTGAGCGACAGCAGAAAGTTCGACAGGCCCACCCAGCAGCCGTTGGCCAGCATAGCAACGATCGCCCAGCCGAGTAGCGCGTTCGAGGCATGAATGCGCCCGCCTGTCCACATGGCGAGCAGTGCCGGTCCCGCCACGGCAAGAACGATCGCGCCCGGCACGAGCACGAACAGCAGAGCCGCGAGGGTCAGCACGATGTGATTGGCAGCGCGTTCGTCATCACCCCGCGCCTTGCTGGCAGCGTAGGCCGGAAGCGAGGCAAGGTTCGCCATCAGCGCAATCTGCAGCGGCAGGCGGGTCATCGTGCGGGTAGCGGCGAAGGCCGGGACGGCAATCGCCCCCGCAAAGGCCCCAACCATGCCAACCGCGCCCTGAAGCGTCATCATGGCCGCCAATGACAAAGCCAAGGCCGCCAGCGCTGGCCCAGTGAGCGCGCCCGGCCCGCGGTCCACAGTCCCAGCGGGCGGGGCAACGAAAACCCGATGGTGCCGGCGCAGCTCCCGCCAAAGCCAGACCGCACCGACAGTTCGCACACCGGCAAAGGCGAAAGCCATGGACACCAGTCCTCCGCCCGCGCCCGCCACCGCCAGGGCAGCCAAGGCTTCTGCCAGGATGATGATCTGGATCCGGTAGACTGCCCCGGCATAGCCCCCGGCAGCCCGGAACGCCGCGAACGTCCCCGTGCAATGGAGCACGCCCAAACCGTAGAGCACGATGGCGCCCAGCGCGACGCCTGGTCGCCCGCCGCAGGCTTCCGCCGCGAAATCAAGCGTTCCGGGGAGCGCGGCCACCCCGCCAACCACCGCGCCCACGCCAAGGCCGGCGATCATCAGGCGGCGGCGCATGGCCCGATAGGTTTGCGCGGCACCGGCAAAGTCGCCGCGGGCGAGCCGTGCGGTCATGTCCGCCGCAGAGGCCGTGGTCAGTCCGAAATCGCTAAAGGCCAGATAGGCCGGAACGGTGGTCAGCAACAGCCACACGCCGTATCGCTCGATTCCGAGAAACCGGGAATAAAGCGGCACGGTCAGCAGCTGGAGGACGATCTGCACCGCTTGGGCAAACCCGTTGGACCCAAGATTGCCAATCAGTCCGGGCTGGAACAGCCGCCGAAATATTCCGGCGGCAACGACCCCGGCTTTAGCAATGCGGCGCGGATCCGACATGCGCGCTACGTACAAGATCGCAGCGCGGGCGCAAGCCCCTGTTCCTGCTCGATTTACCGGGTCGGAACGGGAGCCTCGCCGGTGTAGTCATAGAACCCGCGACCGGTCTTGCGGCCGAGCCAGCCAGCTTCGACATATTTCACCAGCAGCGGCGCGGGGCGATACTTGCTGTCGCCGGTGGTGTTGTAGAGCACGCGGACAATATCGAGGCAGGTGTCGAGCCCGACGAAGTCCGCCAGTTCAAGCGGGCCCATCGGGTGGTTGAGCCCCAGCCGGCAGCCCTTGTCGATGTCGGCGATGCTGGCGGTGCCTTGCCCCAGCACGAAGACCGCCTCGTTGATCATCGGCAGGAGGATGCGGTTGACCACGAAGCCGGGCTCATCCTCGGCCTGGACGACCTGCTTGCTCAGGCTTTCGGCAAAGGCGCGGGTCCGCGCGACCGTATCGGCGCTGGTCGCGAGCCCCGGGATCACTTCGATCAGCCCCATCACCGGAACCGGATTGAAGAAGTGCAGACCAATGAAGCGCGCCGGATCGGGCGAGGAGGTCGCCATGCGGGTGATCGGGATCGAGCTGGTGTTCGAGGCCATGATCGCATCGCCGCGCAGCACCTTGCCCGCCGCCTCGAAGATCTTGCGCTTGATCTCTTCCTTTTCGGTCGCGGCCTCGATGATCAGGTCAGCCTCGATCATCGGGGCATAGTCGCCAATCGGCGTGATCCGGGCGAGCGCGGCCACGGCCTCATCAGGGGTCAGCTTTTCGCGGCTGACCAGACGCGCCAGGCCCTTGTCGATCCCGACCTTGGCCTTTTCGGCCAGAGCAACGTCAACGTCGGAAAGCAGCACCTTCATGCCGACCTGCGCGATCGTCTGGGCAATGCCCGAACCCATCTGCCCCGCACCGATAACCGCCACTGTCCGCATGATCCATCCCTTCGCACTTGCAGCAAGGGCCGCTGCCTAGCGAGGATTGACGGCCCTGACCAGTCGTTTCGGGACCAGTCGTTTCGGGACCAGCCGTTTCGGGACCAGCCGTTTCGGGATCAGCGATTCTGCCCCGGCACCCACAGCACATCGCCACTGCCCCCGGCATTGACCGCGCGGGCCAGCACGAAGAGGTAGTCCGACAGGCGGTTGACGTAGGCGAGCGCCGCGGGATTGACCGGCTCGGCCGCGGCCAGCGCGGTCATCGCGCGTTCGGCCCGGCGCACCCCGGCGCGGGCGACATGGACCCGAGCCGCGCCTTCGCTACCGCCGGGCAGGATGAAGCTGGTCAGCGGCGGGACATCGGCATTGAGCGCATCGATCGCCGCCTCCAGCCAGTCGGTCTGGCCCGGCACGATCCGCAGCACCATGTCCGAGGGCGCAAAATCAGCGCCACCCAGCGCGCCCAGCGGGGTCGCTAGGTCGGCCCCCAGATCGAACAGGTCGTTCTGGATGCGGGTCAGGTCAGCGGCGTGGATACTGCCCGCCAGCGCCACCACGGCCAGACCGATCGCGCTGTTGGCTTCATCGACCGCGCCGATCGCTTCCATCCGCGCGGCGTGCTTGGCCAGGCGCGAGCCATCGACCAGCCCGGTGGTGCCATCATCCCCGGTGCGGGTGTAGATCTTGTTGAGCTTGACCAAGGCGCGTCAGTTGCGGGCAAACAGGACCAGCGCGACCACCAGGATCGCCGCGGCCTGAAACAGGATGCGCTGCATCATCAGCTTATTCTGCTTGAGCTGCATTTCGCTGGGGCCGGTATCATCGTCGCGCTCGAGATCGCGACGGGTGCTTTGCATGAAGGCGGCGATACCGCGCACCAGGCTGACGACAGTCAGGCCCATCAGGACCACGACGACAAGGATCAGAAACGGGTTCATGTCGCCGCTTCTACGCCCGCGCCCAGCGAAATGCCAGTAGGCAGGCGCCCGGCGCGCAGCGCCTCGGCCAGCGCGCGGCCATCCTCGCCGCTGCGGCGCAGATCCGCCAGCGCGGGCGAGCCGCGGCGCTTGGCGAGCTTGCGCCCATCAGCCTCGATAAGCAGCGCGTGATGGTGCCACACCGGCACCGGCAGGCCGAGCAGCGCCTGCAGCAGCCGGTGAACATGGCTGGCGGCAAACAGGTCCGCCCCGCGCGTCACCAGCGTGATCCCATCGGCGGCATCATCGAGCGTGGCAGCAAGGTGATAGCTGGCTGGCGCTTCCTTGCGCAGCAGCACGACATCGCCGAACAGTTCGGGCTGGGCGCGCTGGACCCCGGCCAGTTCGTCAACCCAATCGAGCGGCCCGGCCAGCTCGATCGCGCGGGCCATGTCGATCCGCCACGCGGCGCCAGCGGGATCCACCGCGCGCCCGCGGCAGGTGCCGGGATAGATCGCGCCGTCTGGCCCGCTCGCCACAGCGGCAGCGGCAATTTCGGCGCGGGTACAGCTGCACGGATAGAGCAGACCGAGCGCCTTCAGCTGCTCGCCCGCCTCAGCGTAACGCGCCAGCCGCTGAGACTGGAACACTGCAGGCCCGTCCCAGCCGAGCCCCAGCCATTCGAGATCGGCCATGATTTCAGGCACAAGCTCGGCGCGGCTGCGGGTACCATCGATGTCCTCGATCCGCAGGCGGAACTGCCCGTCGTGCGCGCGGGCCAGGTCATGGGCCACCACGGCCGCATAGGCATGGCCCAGATGCAGCAGCCCGTTGGGACTGGGAGCGAAGCGCGTGACGATCATCGCCGCCACCCTTCCTGTGGATTGTGCCCCGATGCAAGGCTTGACGATGCCGGGGCAGAGATGTTCATTGCCGCCATGGAATGTAGCAGAACCGTCATGCCCGGTTGCTACCGGGGGTCATGCTCAAGAGCGAGCTGATCGAGCGCGCGGCCCGGTTCCGCAGCGCGGAGGAGGATCCCTCCCGGCACCTGTCCGATTGCCCTGCGCTGGTGCTCAACGCCGATTACACCCCGCTGTCCTACTATCCGCTCAGCCTGTGGCCGTGGCAGACGGCGATCAAGGCCGTGGTGCTGGAGCGGGTCGACATCGTCGCAAGCTATCACCGCGAAGTGCACTCGCCGCGCTGGACGATGCAGATCCCGTCGGTGATCGCGCTGCGCGAATTCGTCAAACCCAGTGCCTTTCCCGCCTTCACGCGCTTCAACCTGTTCCTGCGCGATCGGTTCGCCTGCCAATATTGCGGCAGCCCGCATCAGTTGACCTTCGACCATGTGGTGCCGCGGCGCCTTGGCGGGCAGACCAGCTGGGAAAACGTCGCCACGGCCTGCGCGCCGTGCAATCTCAGGAAGGGCGGGCGCACCCCGCAGCAGGCCGCAATGCCGCTGCTGGTCGCGCCAATCCGCCCGACCAGCTGGCAATTGCAGGAACGCGGCCGCGCCTTTCCGCCCGGCCACCTGCACGAAACCTGGCGTGACTGGCTCTATTGGGATATCGAGCTGGAGCCGTGACCCTGCCCCAGACCGCCCGCATCGATGCCGTCAATCTCGGCAAGGCTGCCGCATTTCGCGGGGAAGAAGCCAGCGCCATTGCCAAGCAGCCGGCCACTGGCCCCATCGCGATCGGCCCCCATGGCCTTGCCGGCGACGAACAGGCCGACCAGGTTCACCACGGCGGCCCCGAAATGGCGCTGCACCACTATCCCCGCGATCATTACCCGCATTGGCAGGGCCTGCTCGGCGATCATCCGCTGCTGGCCGGGCAAGCCGCCTTTGGGGAGAATATCTCGACGCTGGGGATGACCGAAACCGAGGCGTGCCTGGGCGATCGTTACCGGCTGGGCAGCGCGCTGGTCGAAGTCAGCCAGGGCCGCAAGCCGTGCTGGAAGCTCGACCACCGCTTTGACCGCGCCGGGGTGATGGCCGAAGTGGTGCGCAGTGCGCGCTCGGGTTGGTATTACCGCGTGATCGAAGCCGGCACGGTGCAGGCCGGCGACGCGATTGCGCTGGTTGACCGCCCGCTGCCCGAATGGAGCGTTGCGCGCTGTTTTGCCCTGCTGATCGGCGGCGGCCACAAGGCCGAGCCAGCGGCGGTGCGCGCGCTGGCAAACGAGCCGCTGCTCTCCCCCACCTGGCGCCAGCGCGCCGCCGGCCTGATCGGCTGAAGGCTCAGGCGAGCACGGTCAGCGCAGCAAGGTGCAGCAAGGCTGCCCCCAGCGCCAGCACCAGCGCCACGGTCAGCCGCGGCGAGGCATAGAGCGAAATCTGCCGCTGGGTCGGGAAACTGAAAGTGACCGGCATCCCGAGCAGCTTGAAGGGATGGACTTCGCCAAACAGCGGATCGGCGGCCATGCGGATCATGTCGCGGCGGCTGCGATAGCGCATCAACCCGAACATGGTCCAATCGGGATCGGGTTCGACCGCCCAGGCATCGACATAGGGGCCAACCTTGCGCGCGACCATGCCGGGATGACCGCCGCGCGCGATCAAGCGCCGCACAAAGGGATCGGAATAGCGCCGCAACATCGCCGCCCCGGGGACCGGCTCGCCCGTGGCAGGATCGGGCACCGTGCCGGGCGCAACCTTGATCAGATTGAGCATCACGAATTCGCGGCCATCGTCAGCCTCAAGGAACGCGCGCAGCTCTGCCGGATCGTTGCCTCCGCCGAACTTGCCGCGAACGCTATCGAGAAAGGCGTCGATCTCCGCCGGGGTCAGCGCCCCGCGCCAATTGTCATACCACAGCCGGAACGAGGCATAGAGCGCCGCCGCGCTACCCCAGATCACCCAAGCGTTCATCCCCTGCTCTCCCCCTGCTTACCGGCTGTCCCGGTTCTTATCGCATTCCTGCCAGCCCCTTTTGCCGGCGGCGCTGGACCGAACTGCCCAGCCCGATCGCCTCACGATATTTCGCCACGGTGCGCCGCGCCAGATCATAACCCTTGGCCTTGAGCAGGTCGACCAGCGCATCGTCCGAGAGGATCGCCTTGGGATCCTCGGCATCGATCAACTGGCGGATCGCGGCCTTGACCGCCTCGGCCGAAGCCCCGCCTTCGCCGTCTGCTCCGCCCACGCCCGAAGTGAAGAAATACTTCAGCTCGAACGTCCCGCGCTCGCACGACAGGTACTTGTTCGAAGTGACCCGGCTGACGGTCGATTCGTGCATCCCGATCGCCTCGGCCACCGCGCGCAGGGTCAACGGACGCAGATGCGAGACCCCGTGGCGGAAGAACCCGTCCTGCTGCTGCACCAGTTCGCTGGCGACCTTGAGGATCGTTTTCTGCCGCTGGTCGAGCGCCTTTACCAGCCAGCGGGCATCGGCCAGCTTGTCCGAAAGCCAGCCGCGCGCGGCCTTGTCATCACAGGCGCCGCGCATTTCGACATAGTAGCTGCGATTGACGATCAGGCGCGGCAGGGTGGCCTCGTTGATGCGGATGTCCCAGCCGCCATCGGCGCGCGCGGCGACCAGAATGTCCGGCGTAACCGGATCGCCCCCGCCGCTGCCAAAGCGCAAGCCGGGCTTGGGATCATAGCCGCGCAGCTCGGCGAGCATTTCGGCAAAATCCTCGTCATCCACCCCGCACATCCGCTTGAGCCGGGGCAATTCGCCCCGCGCCAACAGATCGAGATTGTCGAGCAGGCGCGCCATGCACGGATCGTAGCGATCCGCCTCGCGCGCCTGCAGCGCCAGGCATTCGCCAAGGCTGCGCGCGCCGACTCCGGTGGGATCGAGGCTGTGGATCAGGTCCAGCCCGGCCTCGGCCTCGGCCAGCGCCACGCCAAGCTCGGCCGCTACTTCGCGCAAGGGTACCGGCAGATAACCGGCCTCGTCGAGCAGGCCGACGATGTGGCGGGCGATGAAGGCCGTGCGCGGATCGTGTGCCGCCAGGCCAATCTGCGCGTCAAGGTGATCGGCCAGACTGCCCTCGCCCGCGCCGCGTTCGTCGATCCCGGAAAAGTCTTCGCCGCCGCCGCTGGCCAGCTGCGCGCTCCAGTCGCCGGTATCGCGGTCGCGGTCGAGCGCGCTCACATCGATGTCGAGCGGGCGATCATCCTCGGCCCGGCCTTCGGCGACCAGTTGATCGACCGGCGAGGTTTCCAGCGTGGTGCGGCGGCTGTCCTCTGGCTCGCCGGCGGCAAGCGGCGCATCGCCGCCGCCCGAAGCCTCGCCGATTTCGAGCAGGGGATTGGCGTCCACCGCCTCGCCAATGAAGGCTTCGACTTCAAGGTTGGACAGCGCCAGCAGCTTGATCGCCTGCTGGAGCTGCGGCGTCATCACCAGCGATTGGCTCTGCCGTAAATCAAGGCGGGGGCCGAGGGCCATCGTGCCCGCCTAGAGCGTGAACCCTTCGCCAAGGTAAAGGCGGCGCACGTTCTCGTCCGCAACCAGCGCCTCGGGGCTGCCGGCGAACAATACCTGCCCGCCGTAGATGATGCAGGCACGGTCAACGATATCGAGCGTTTCGCGCACGTTGTGATCGGTGATCAGCACGCCGATCCCGCGCTGCTTGAGGTCTTTCACCAGATCGCGGATGTCGCTGATCGACAGCGGGTCGATCCCGGCGAACGGTTCATCGAGCAGCATGATCGACGGATTGGCGGCCAGCGCGCGGGCGATTTCGCAGCGGCGGCGTTCACCACCCGACAGCGCCATCGCCGCGCTTGAGCGCAGCCGGGTCAGCCCGAATTCATCGAGCAGCCGCTCGAGTTCCTGGGCCCGCACTTCGGCATCGGGTTCGACCAGTTCGAGCACGCAGTTGATGTTCTGCTCAACCGTCATGCCCCGGAAGATCGAGGTTTCCTGCGGCAGGTAGCCCAGCCCCAGGATCGCGCGGCGATACATCGGCAGGTTGGTGACATCGCCCCCGTCCATCAGGATGCGGCCGCTGTCGGGCCGGACCAGCCCCATGATCGAATA
>CALKVF010000007.1 GCA_937996535.1 uncultured Novosphingobium sp.
GCAGGCTTCTGCGTGCCCGCAGCCGGCTGAGCCGCCTGCTGCTGCGCGGCCTGCTGCTGGGCAGCCTGTTCGCGCATCTGGCGCGGCATCCAGCCGCTGGGCGGAACCAGCTGCATCTTGCTCGACGGGATCAGCGTGTTCAGCTCGACGATCACGTCATCGGTCAGCTCATAGGCGTTGGCGCGCGCGATCACGGCTTCGGGCTGGAGCAGCAGGGTCACGCCCTGCTTCGACATGGCGATCTGGACAGCCTGATCGAGCTGATCGGCGATCTGCTCCTTCACATAGGCTTCCGACTGCGCCAGCGGAGCGAGCGCCTTTTCGATGTCCTGCTTGCCCTGGGCTTCCAGCTGCTGGGCGGCGGCATATTCCTGCTGCAGCACGGCATCGGGCTTCTTGGCGGCGGCATCGGCCTTGAGCTTGTCGTAGGCGGCCTTGAGCTGCGCATCGAGGGCGGCCTTGCGCTGGCGCGCGGCGTCAATCTGCGGCTTGTAGGTGGTGGGCTGCTGCTGCTGGGCCAGACGATAGGCGTCGGTGTTGCCGATCGCAGCTTCGATGTTGAGTATGCCGATGCCCTTGACGATCACGCCAGCGGCAGGCGCAGCGGCGGCAGCGGCCGGAGCGGCGACTTCAGCGGGCTTGTCCTTGGCGAAGGCCGGGGCGCTGATTGCCAGCGCGAGCGCGGTGCCCAGCAGGGTCTTGGTGACAGTGTTCATCAGAATTGGGTTCCTACGTTGAAAGTGAAGGCCTTGGTGTCGTCGCCGTCGACCTTGGTCAAAACCTTGGCAAAGTCGATACGGAAAGGCCCGAAGGGCGAGTTCCAGTTGACGCCGATGCCCACCGAGATGCGCGGCTTGGGCGAATTGCCCACGAAGCGTTCGCGGAAGGCCGGAATGGTGCTGCCGATCGCGGTGTTGGCGGTGGTGCCGTCAACCGTGCTGATCGAATTGGTGACCGCGGTGGTCGAACCATCAGCATTGACCTGAGTGTACAGGGCATTGCCGCTGGAATCGCGGGTCGGAATGAAGATCCCGTTGGGGAACGGGCTCGACTGGAGGACCGGGCTGGTGACGCCCCAGACCGCGCCCATATCGGCGAAGATCGACGGACGCAGGCCCATTTCCTTGGCCCCCGAACCGAGCGGAATTTCAAGCTCGGCGTGGCCCAGATAGTAGTACTTGCCGCCCAGCGAATCGTCGACGACCTGGTTGCGGTCGGTGATGACCTTGGGGTTCCCGCTGCCATCATCGACGATGTATTCGCGCAGCACGCGCGGACCAACGCCGCGGATGTCGAAGCCGCGAATGGTCGGCTCACCGAGGTAGAAGCGGTCGGTCAGACGGACGCTGTCCGAACCCAGGGTGGTGTTGCCGTTGCTATCGAGCGAACGGATCGCCCCGGCTTCACCGCGCAGCGAGAAGATGAAACCCTTGCCCACCGGGTAATACTGCGCCGCGTTGAGCCGCAGGCGCGCGTACTTCACCGAACCGCCCAGCCCGGCAAATTCGGTCGAAACCGAAGCCGAACGGCCGCGGGTGGGATGGACCCGGTTATCAAGCGAATCGTAGATCAGCGAGAGCCCGAGGATCGAGCTGGTGCGGCGGCCCAGCGCGTCGCACATGTAGCGCCCGGCCAGCAACGGATCGCATTCCAGCGTCGGCGGGTTCTGCCGGCTCGAGAAATACTGGGTCTGATCGAGCGTGATGTCGTCGAGGTTGAGCGTGTAGCTCCCCACGGCCGAAACATATTCGGTCAGCGGAATGCCTGCGCGGACCTGGAAGCCGGTGGTCGACTGGCTGTAGAGGTTGTTGCGGTTGGCATTGTAGTAGTTGAAGCTGTTGAGATCGCGGCGATAGACGTTCACGCCCAGCGAGATGTTGCGATCGAACAGATAGGGCTCGGTGAAGCTGACTTCTGCGCTCTTCGAATAGTTCGAATAGGACAGGCTCAGACCGATGGTCTGGCCGCGCCCGCGGAAGTTGCGCTGCTGGATCGAGCCCTGGAAGATCAGCTTTTCAAGGCTCGAATAACCGGCCGAAAGCTGGAGTTCGCCGGTCGGCTTTTCCTCGACGTTGGCTTCGAGCACGATCCGGTCGTTGGCACTGCCCGGCTTCTGTTCGATTTCGAACTTTTCCTGGAAGTAGCCCAGCGAGTTGATACGCGCGGTCGACCGCTTGACCTGCAGCGAGTTGAACGCATCGCCTTCGGCCAGACGGAACTCGCGGCGCACGACCTTGTCCTGGGTCAGCGTGTTGCCGTTGACATCGATCCGCTCGACATAGACGCGCGGGGCCTCCGCGATCTGGAACGTCAGACCCATGGTCAGATCGTCCTTGTTGCGGTCATAGTTCGGCCGCACGTCGGCGAAGGCATAGCCAAACGCGCCCAGCGTGTCGTTCAGACGGTCGATCGTGTCTTCGACCTGCTTGGCGTCATACCAGTCGCCCTTCTTCATCGGCAGCTGGGCCGACAGACGATCGCCATCAAAGTCGCGCAGCTGGCTTTCGACCTTCACGTCGCCGAACTTGTAGCGCTTACCTTCTTCCACCACATAGGTGATGATGAAGTCCTTCTTGTCGGGCGTAAGCTCGGCCACGGCCGAGACGATCCGGAAATCGGCATAGCCCTTGGTCAGATAGAACTGGCGCATCTTCTGCTGGTCGAAGGCCATGCGATCGGGATCGTAGCTGGTCCCGCCGCTGAAGATCTTGGTCAGCCCGGTCTGCTTGGTGACCATTTCACCGCGCAGTTCGCCGTCCGAAAACGCCTCGTTGCCGATGATGTTGATCCGGCGGACCTTGGACTTGGGCCCTTCCTGGATTTCGAACACGATATCGACGCGGTTCTGGTCGAGCATCACCATCTTGGGCTCGACGCTGGCGGCGAAGCGGCCCTGACGCTTGTACAGCTCGATGATCCGGGCCACGTCGGCGCGGACCTTGGACCGGGTGAAGATCTGGCGCGGGGCAAGCTTGATTTCGGGGAGGATCTTCTCCTCCTTGAGCCGCTTGTTCCCTTCCAGCACGATCCGGTTGATCACCGGGTTTTCCTGCACCGTGATCGTCACCGCGCCGGCGGCGTTGGTGATCTGGACGTTGGCGAACAGTTCGGTCGCGAACAGATCCTTGAGCGCCTGGTCAGCCGCAGTCTGGCTATAGGGCTGGCCGAGCCGCAGCTTGATGTAGGAGCGGATCGTATCGGGTTCGAGGCGCTGGGCGCCAACCACGGTGATCGACGAGATCGTATCGGCAACCGGGGCCGCAGCGGGCGCGGCGGCGGCGGGCGCAGCCGGGGCCGGAGCAGCGGTTTGCGCCGCGGCGATTCCGGGCAGCCCGGCAAGGACCGAAGTCCCCAGCAGCGCAGCGGCCAGGCGAAGACCCGCGCGGGCGGTCTCGGTGCGATCCTTGTGGTGTCGATTCATCGGTGCGGCATTTCCCGAAAATAGTGCTTCTCGCGGCGCCGCGCCCTTCAAGGACACGACTTTCCGCACATTGCAGACATGTCGCAGCCCTCTGCCCGATGCACGCTGGCCAATCAAGCAGAGTTCCCGGTTAGTCCGCAGGTTTCCTAGTTCCTTCCAGCCTATTTCCCGAACGGGAACAGGGCGACAAGATCGTTGAGCGTCACGAACAGCATGACTGCCAGAACCAGCGCAAGGCCGGCCCGGAACGCCCACTCCTGACTGCGGGAACCCAGCGGCCTGCGGCGGACTGCTTCCGCGGCGTAGAAAGCCAGGTGCCCACCGTCGAGGGCAGGAATTGGCAGGAGGTTGATGAATGCCAAATTAATTGAGATCAGCGCGGCAAAACCCACGAATTCCGGCCAGCCCAGCGCCAGTCGCTCACCCGAGAACTTGGCGATCTTGATCGGTCCGCCCATCTCCTTGACCGAACGTTCGCCGACCACGATCTGCTTGAGGCCAACGGCCATCATCCGCATCACTTCAAAGCTCTGGCCAAAGCCGGCGGAGACCGCCTGAACCGGGCCGACCTTGACGTATTCAAGCGCGGCCGGGCTGATCCCCAGCAGGCCGCGGCGGATCTCGTTGCCGAAGCGGTCGTGCTGGACATCGAGCGCGAGCGTCACCGGCAGGCGATAGGGCCGCCCGGCGCGTTCGGCGGTGATCGTCACGGTCCGCCCGGGATAGATCACCACGTGCTCGACAATGTCGGTAAAGGCCGCGATCGGTTCGCCATCGATGGCGGTGATCCGGTCCCCCACCTGCATCCCGGCGGCCTCTGCCGCCGAATTGGGTGAAAAGGCGCCGACCACAGGCTTGGCCACCGGCACGCCGTAAGCCATCGCGAACACCGCAAAGATCGCCACGGCGACCAGCAGGTTGGCGAGCGGCCCCGCCAGCACGATCAGCGCGCGCTGCCACAGCTTGGCGGCCTGGAACGTGCCGGCACGGTCCGCGTCAGACGCGCCCGCCAGCGCGGGATCGGGAATGCTGGCCGCGTTCATGTCGCCCGCAAACTGGACATAGCCGCCCAGCGGCAGGGCCGAGAGCTTCCAGCGGGTGCCGCGCCGGTCGGTCCAACCGCACAGCTCCTTGCCGAAGCCGATCGAGAAGGCATCCGCGCGCACGCCAAACCAGCGCCCGACCAGATAGTGGCCCAGCTCGTGCAGCACGACGAGCGGCCCCAGCACCAGCAGGAACGCGCCGATCATCATGAAAATCGAAGGGGATGCGTGCAACTCAGGCATACTCCAGAAGCGTGGCGGCCCGGGCCCGTGCCTCGGCGTCGAGAGCGACGACATCGCCCAGCGAAACCGGCGCGGCGGGCGCCAGACGGTCCATGACCTGTTCGACCACTAGCGCAATCCGGGTGAACGCGATGTGACCGGCCAGAAACGCGGCAACCGCCACTTCATTGGCGGCGTTAAGCACGGCAGGCACCCCGCCCCCTGCCCCGGCGGCCTCGCGGGCGAGCCGGGTGGCGGGAAAGCGGTGTTCATCGGGCGCGCGGAAGGTCAGTTCGCCCAGCGCCGCCAGATCGAGCGGCGCGCACGGCGTATCCATCCGCTGCGGCCAGGCGAGGCACGAGGCGATCGGCACCCGCATGTCCGACGGGCCAAGCTGAGCGAGGGTCGAGCCATCGCGGTATTCGACCATCGAATGGATCACCGACTGCGGGTGAACCACGATCCGCAGCTTGTCGAGCCCGACCGGGAACAGGTGGTGCGCCTCGATCAGTTCGAGACCCTTGTTGAACATCGTCGCCGAATCGACGCTGATCTTCGCGCCCATGTCCCAGTTGGGATGCCTCACCGCCTCGGCAGGCGTGGCGGCGGCCAGTTGCTCCAGTGTCCAATCGCGAAACGGCCCGCCGCTCGCGGTCAGGGTGATCGAGCGGACATGATCGGCATCGTTACCGGCCAGGCACTGGAAGATCGCGTTGTGCTCACTATCCACCGGCAGCAAGGTCGCGCCGTGGCGGGAAACCGCCGCCGTCATCACCTCGCCCGCCGAAACCAGGGCCTCCTTGTTGGCCAGCGCCACAGTGCGCCCACGCTCGATCGCGGCCATCGTCGGGGCCAGCCCCGCGCAGCCGACGATCGCAGCCACAGTCACTTCGGCATCAAGCCGCGCGGCATCGATCAGCGCCTGCGGCCCGCCGGCGGCGGCAATACCGCTTCCCGCCAGCGCCTCGCGCAGCGCCGGCAATGCGGCTTCATCGGCCACAACCGCCAGTTCCGCGCCAAATTCGCGGGCCAAGGCCGCAAGGTCCGCCGCCTGACTGTTCGCCGTCAGCGCGACCACCCGCCAGCCATCCCGGTTGCGCCGGATCAGGTCGAGCGTCGAACTGCCGATGGAGCCGGTGGCTCCCAGAATCGAGATCGAACGCGAGGTCATCGTGCCGCGAGAAACGAAACGACCGAAACAAGCCCCAGCACGAACATCACCGCCAGCAGCCCATCGACCCGGTCGAACAGCCCGCCATGCCCCGGAATCAGCTTGCCCGAATCCTTTACGCCAGCGCGGCGCTTCATCCAGCTTTCGAAGAAATCGCCCGACTGCGCGATCACCGCGATCGCGGCGCCAGCCATGATCGTTCCGGCGACCCCCGGCCAGAGATGCACGGCAACGTAAGGCAAGGCTTCAGGATCGCTCGCCAACGCGCGGTTGACCGCCGCGGTAAAGGCATCGCCCGTCCCGAAACGGATCGCGCCTGCAACCGCAAGGCTGGCCCCCACGATCCCGCCGCAGAGCCCGGCCCAAGTCTTCGAGGGGCTGATCGCAGGGGCGATCTTGGGGCCACCAATTGCACGGCCCGCGAAATAGGCGCCGATGTCGGTCGCGATGACCGAGAGAACGGCGATCAGAAGCACGATCCAGCCCGTCGGCGGGGCATTGCGCAGCAGCCCGAGCATGGTCGCGGCGAGCGCAACATAGGCAGCTCCGCCCGCCATCCAAAGGCCCCGCCCCAGCGAACCGGGCGAAAACAGCCGCACCAGCCCCCACCATTCCCAGATCACGCCAAGCGCAATCCCGCCAACAAAGGCAAACCAGAACCAACCGCCCAGTGACACCGCGAGCGCCGTCACTGCCACCATCACCACGGCGGATGCGGCGCGGACCTTAAGATCGCTGGTCTTCTTGGGCGTCTCACCGTCCGCCATAGCGCCGCTCCCGATTGGCAAATTGGCCGAGCGCTTCGCGCAGGTCAGCAGGGGTAAAATCGGGCCAGAGCACGTCGGTGAACCACATTTCGGCATAGGCCGCCTGCCACAGCAGGAAGTTCGACAGCCGCACTTCGCCCGAGGTGCGGATCAGCAGATCGAGCGGCGGCAGCCCGGCGGTATCGAGTTCGGCCTCGATCGCAGCGGGTGTGATCGCGCCTTTGGCGGCGGCCTTGGTGGCAGCGCGGGCAATCTCGTCGTGCGAACCGTAATTGAGCGCGATGACCAGCGTGGTGCCATCGTTGGCCGCCGTGCGCGCCAGGGCATCGTCAAGCAGCGCAACGATATCGCTGGCCAGTGCCCGGTAATCGCCGATCACCCGAAGCTTGACGTTGTTGGCGACGAATTCCTCAAGATCGGCGAGGATATAGCGCCGCAACAAGCCCATCAGCGCGGAGACTTCATCGTCCGAACGCCGCCAGTTCTCGGTGCTGAAGGCATAAAGCGTCAGCGCCTCCAGCCCCATTTCGCGCGCGGCCCGCACCAGCGTGCGCACAGCCTCGACCCCACGCTGGTGGCCCACCACGTGCGGCAGGTGGCGCTTCTTGGCCCAGCGCCCGTTGCCATCCATGATGATCGCAACGTGACGCGCGCCGTGGGTCGCGCCGCCATCCGTAGAGGCCAGCGCGGCGGTCACTTGCCGAGGATTTCCTTTTCCTTGGCGGCGGCAGCATCGTCAGCCGCCTTGATCTGTTCGTCGGTCAGCTTCTGGACGTCGGCCTCGGCGCGCTTGCGATCGTCTTCCGAGATTTCCTTCTTGCCCTCGTCAGCCTTGAGCGCTTCCATGCCATCGCGGCGCACGTTGCGGATCGCGATGCGGGCGTTTTCGGCATATTTGCTGGCCAGCTTGGCCAGTTCCTTGCGGCGTTCCTCGGTCAGATCGGGGATCGGCAGACGGATGTTGTTGCCATCGTTGATCGGGTTGAGCCCGAGCCCGGCCGACCGGATCGCCTTTTCCACCGGGGTCACGTTCGACTTGTCCCAGACCTGCACCGAGAGCAGGCGCGGTTCGGGGGCCGAAACGGTCGCCACCTGGTTGAGCGGCATGTGCGCGCCATAAACCTCGACGGTGATCGGATCGAGCAGCGCCGTGTTGGCGCGCCCGGTGCGCAGACCGGCAAGATCGCCCTTCAGCGATTCTACGGCGCCCTTCATCCGGCGCTCAAGATCGGCCTTGTCGTACTTGGCCATGGCTCTACCCTTTCTTCACAATGGTCTGGACGCCGCTTCCCGCGAGCACCTTGGCAAGGTTGCCCTGCTCGCGGATCGAGAAGACGACGATCGGAATGGCGTTGTCACGGCACAGCGCAACGGCAGAGGCATCCATGACCTTCAGGTTGTCTGCCAGCACCGTGTCATAATCGACTATATCATAACGCTTTGCCTGGGCGTTGACCTTGGGGTCGCTGTCATAGACACCGTCCACGCTGGTGCCCTTGAACAAGGCGTCGCACTGCATTTCAGCCGCGCGCAGCGCAGCCCCGCTATCGGTGGTGAAATAGGGCGCGCCCACCCCGGCAGCGAAGATCACCACGCGGCCCTTTTCAAGGTGGCGTTCGGCGCGGCGACGAATCACCGGCTCGCACACCTGATCCATCTGCACGGCCGACTGGACGCGGGTTTCAACGCCGAGCTGTTCGAGCGCGTTCTGCATTGCCAGCGCGTTCATCACGGTCGCCAGCATACCCATGTAATCGGCCTGGGCGCGGTCCATGCCCTTGGCGGCGCCGGCCATGCCGCGGAAGATATTGCCACCACCAATGACCAGGCAGATTTCCAGCCCGGTTTCCTTGGCGGCCTTCACTTCCCCAGCCAGTTCGGCAACGAATTCGGGATCGATCCCGAACTGCTGGCCGCCCATCAGCACTTCGCCCGAAAGCTTCAACAGGATGCGCTTGTAGCGGGGCTGGCTCATGGCAGGTTCTATCGCTCTCGGAAGGGTTTGAGGGGCCTTATACCGCCCGCCAGCCAATGCCAAGCGGCGAGCGTTGCCCACCTGCGCACAAGTGCCGGCCCGGAATGAGAAAGGGCGCGGAGCCGGCTGGCCCCGCGCCCTTTCGCGTGTCGTGGCAGGGCCGGATCAGCTGATACCGGCAGCCGCGGCGACTTCGGCGGCGAAGTCGCTGACTTCCTTCTCGATGCCTTCACCGAGCTGGAAGCGGACGTAGTCCTTGAGGACGACCGCCGAACCCACGTCCTTGGCCGCGTTGGCAACGACCTGCGCAATCGGGGTCTTGTTGTCCATCACGAACACCTGGCTGAGCAGCGCGTTGTCCTTGGCGAACTTCGCAGCGGCACCGTCAGCGCGCTTGGCGAGGATGTCGGCCGGGATTTCCTTGCCGCTCTTGTTGGCTTCCTCAGTGGCCTTTTCGAGCGCGATCTTACGTTCGCGTTCAAGCACTTCGGGATCCAGATCGTCAGCCGAAAGCGCCATCGGGAACGCAGCGGCGATGTGCATCGCGATCTGCTTGCCGAGGGTTTCCAGCGCAGCCTTGTCGCCTTCGGATTCGAGCGCAACGAGCACGCCGATCTTGCCGAGGTTCGGAGCAGCCGCGTTGTGCATGTAGGGCACGACGACGCCGCTGCTGACCGCGACGGTCTTCATGCGGCGGACCTGCTGGTTTTCACCGATGGTCGCAACGTTGTTGGTGAGCTTGTCCGAGACGGTGCCGCCATCGGGGTAAGCCGCAGCCTTGAGCGCATCAACGTCGTCAGCCGAAAGGCCCAGCGCCGCTTCGGTGGTCTTGCGCACGAAGTCCTGGAACTGCTCGTTCTTGGCAACGAAGTCGGTTTCCGAGTTCACTTCGACGGCCACGCCCTTGGTGCCCGACACGGCAACGCCGACCAGACCTTCGGCCGCGGTGCGGCTCGACTTCTTGGCGACAGCGGCAAGGCCCTTGGCGCGCAGCGCGTCAACCGCGGCTTCGAAATCGCCATTGCTCTCGTCGAGCGCCTTCTTGCAGTCCATCATGCCCGCGCCGGTGCGTTCGCGCAGGTTCTTCACGTCAGTGGCGGTATAGGCCATTGAAACGGTCCTTCTTGAATGAGTACGTGCCCGCCGGGCCACTGGGCCCGGCGTGCTACGATTGCGTTACAGCCGGGCCTCAGGCCTCGGCGCCGGCTTCCACGGCAACGTCTTCGACCGGAGCGACGTCCATGGCGCCGATGTCAGCGCCCGAATCGACCACGGCTTCACGGCCACCCTTCTTGGCGGCTTCAGCAACGGCCTGGCAGTAGAGCTGGATCGCGCGGCTGGCGTCGTCGTTCGCCGGGATCGGGAACGCGATGCCATCGGGCGAAACGTTCGAATCGAGGATCGCCACGACCGGGATACCCAGCACGTTGGCTTCCTTGATCGCCAGTTCTTCCTTGTTGGCATCGATCACGAACATCACATCCGGGATGCCGCCCATGTCGCGGATGCCGCCGAGCGAAAGTTCCAGCTTGTCGCGTTCGCGGGTCAGCTGAAGGACTTCCTTCTTGGTCAGACCAGCGGTGTCGCCCGAAAGCTTTTCTTCAAGGGTCTTGAAGCGCTTGATCGACTGCGAAATGGTCTTCCAGTTGGTGAGCATGCCGCCCAGCCAGCGGTGGTTGACGTAGTGCTGACCGCACTGGCGCGCAGCCTGGGCGATCGGCTCCTGAGCCTGGCGCTTGGTGCCGACGAACAGCACCTTGCCGCCAGCGCGGACGGTGGCGTCGACGAAATCGAGAGCGCGCGCGAACAGCGGCACGGTCTGCGACAGGTCAAGGATGTGGATGCCGTTGCGGGCGCCGAAGATGTACGGCTTCATCCGCGGGTTCCAGCGGTGGGTCTGGTGACCGAAGTGGGCACCGGCTTCGATGAGCTGATTCATGGTGACGACGGGAGCCGCCATAGGACTTTCCTTTCCGGTTGAGCCTCGAACGAGGCTGCCTCTGGGATGCTGGAACCGTGCGGTAAGCCCGCTGCGGCACCGGTATGTGGCGCATCCCATGTGG
Organism: uncultured Novosphingobium sp.; assembly: GCA_937996535.1. Lineage (GTDB taxonomy): Bacteria > Pseudomonadota > Alphaproteobacteria > Sphingomonadales > Sphingomonadaceae > Novosphingobium. The sequence continues at coordinate 10,663 of CALKVF010000007.1, forward strand.
ATTTGCCTGCGAGACGCGGACCGGAACAAATGCTCCAAACCGCCCACAAGCGAGCGGGCCATTAGCCACAATCGCGGCGGAAATCCAGCCCTTTTCGTAAGCCAGCGGCGAATGGCCTGCGCCGGTCACGAAGGCGGAAAATGGATGGCGTGAAAAAACCGCTTGACGAGATGGAACAAATAAAGAACAAACAGTCCATCAGAACGGAACGGGAACTTTTTACCCCAACCGAAAGTTATCCACAAGCCCTTCCCGGCAATGGTCCTGGAAACGGCAGGAAAGGATCGATGCGATGACCGGTTTCACCATGCTGGCTCCCTTTGCCGTCGCCGCCATCATCACCCTGGGTTCGATCGCGGCCACGCTGCGCAGCGCCCTGCCCCGCATCGCGCAGCTCCGCGCCGAACTGGCGGGGTGCCGCGATACGCAGGACTACAGCTTTCGCGTCACCTCGGTGATCAGCGGCTGGAACGATGGAACGGTCGTGGCCCTGCCGGCCCGTGCGCCGATCAGGACGCAGCGGCTTCCGGCGCGCCAGCTCGGCCTGCGCGCTGCCGCCTGACCACCCGGGCATAGCCCACGATGCCCAACGGCAACGAGGCAAGGTAAACCGCACTGATCCCGATCAGGGTCCACCATGGCTCGGTCAGGGCCGCAGCCCCGACCAGCCCGACCAGCACCAGCATCCCGAGCCGGATCGACTTGCGCGGGCGCAGTTTGCCCCAGCTGAGGGTCGCTACGCTCGAAATCATCAGGAACGCCATCGCGGCCAGCCACAGGCCGACCAGCACCGGCTGGCGCAGCAGCTCGTGATGACTGACGAACCACAGATACATCGGCAGCAGCGCCAGCCCCGCACCGACCGGCGCGGGAACCCCGGTGAGGAAGCCCGCAGCCTTGCGCGGCTCGTCAGCCAGATCGATCCGGGCGTTGAAGCGCGCCAGACGCAGCGCGCAGGCAATCGCATAGGCCAGCGAAGCAAACCATCCGAGCCGGGGCAGCTGCTGGAGCGACCACAGGAACAGGATCAGCGCCGGGGCCACGCCGAACGAGACGTTGTCGGCCAGGCTGTCAAGTTCGGCGCCAAAGCGCGACTGGGCCTTGAGCAAGCGCGCGATGCGCCCGTCGATCCCATCGAGCATCCCCGCGAGGATGATCGCGATGACCGCCTTTTCCCAATCGCCCATGATCGCGAAACGGATGCCGGTCAGCCCGGCGCACAGCGCCGCCGCAGTAATCGCGTTGGGCACCATCGCCCGCAAGGTCAGCCCGCCGGGCAGGCTGTCCGCCGGGGCCGGAGCCTCGCTCACTGGCTAACGCCCTCGATCAGCTGCTGCTGACCGATTTCCGCCAGCACGGTTTCACCGGCAACGCAGCGCTGCCCCATCAGCACGCGCGGCTCGGTGCCGGCGGGCAGGTAAACGTCGACCCGGCTGCCAAAGCGGATCAGGCCGACCCGCTGCCCGGCTGCCAGCATGTCGCCCGGCTTGACGAACGGCACGATCCGCCGCGCCACGAGGCCCGCGATCTGGGTAAAGCCGATCATCGCGCCCTCGGCGCGTTCGATCAGGATGTGCTGGCGCTCGTTTTCCTCGCTCGCCTTGTCGAGATCGGCGTTCATGAACTTGCCGGGGATATAGACCACGCGGCGCACCGTGCCGCCGATCGGGGCGCGGTTGATGTGGACATCGAACACCGACATGAAGATTGACACGCGGGTGACCAGACCGGCGGGCAGCCCGGGGGTGCCGCTGCCATCGTCGATCACCAGTTCGCGCGGCGGTTCGACCTGCTGGATCAGGGTGATCAGCCCGTCAGCCGGGGAGACCACGAACCGGTCGCCCTGCGGGGTGACGCGCTGCGGATCGCGGAAGAAGGCAAGGATCCCCAGCACCAGCGCGGCCAGCGGCCAGGCCAGCGTTTCCCAGGTCAGGAACGCACAGGCCGCGCTTGCGGCGGCGGCGATCCCGGCAAATTTGTAGGCTTCCTGATGGATCTTCGGGAAATGCCAGTGAACGTCACCGCGCCCGCGATTGTCGAGAATTTCGCCAGACATCACGCCGCCTTCCGCACGAACACGGTGCCAGCGGAATAGCCCGCACCAAAGGAACAGATCACCCCGGTATCGCCGGGCGCCAGATCGGCGCTGTTGAGATTGAACGCGATCACCGAGCCTGCGCTCGAAGTATTGCCATAGGTATCAAGCACAGTGGGGCTTTCGTCTTCATTGGCCTCATGGCCCAGCACGCGCTGGGCGATCAGGCGGTTCATTCCCTGGTTGGCCTGGTGCAGCCACAGCCGGCGCAGCCCGGCCGGGTCCAGCCCCAGCTTCTCGGCTTCCTCGACGATCATCGTCGCGACCATCGGCACCACTTCCTTGAACACCTTGCGGCCTTCCTGAACAAACAGCTTGTCCGGCGTGCCAATGGTTTCCGGGGTGGCGCAGTTGAGGAACCCGAAATTGTTGCGGATATTGTTCGAATAGACCGTTTTCAGCTTGGTGCCGAGGATGTCCCAGTGCGCCGACGGCGCCATGTCCTTGGCCTCGACCAGCACGGCGGTGGCAACATCGCCAAAGATGAAGTGGCTGTCGCGGTTGCGCATGTTGTTATGGCCGGTGCAGATTTCCGGGCTGACCACCAGCACCGAACGCGCATTGCCGGCGCGAATGAAATCGGCCGCGGTCTGGATTCCGAACGTTGCCGAGGAACAGGCAACATTCATGTCGAAGCCAAAGCCCTCGATCCCGAGCGCAGCCTGAATTTCGATCGCGATCGCCGGATAGGGCCGCTGCAGGTTCGAGCAGGCGCACAGCACCGCATCAACGTCCGCCGGATCGCGCCCGACCTTGGCCAGCGCATCGCGCGCCGCGGCAACGCCGATCTCGGCCAGCACCGAGAGTTCCTCGTCAGGCCGCTCGGCCCAGCGCGGGGCCATCACCGCCGGATCGAGCAGCGGCGCCTTGGCGATCACGTGGCGCGACTTGATCCCGCTGGCCTTCTCGATGAACTCGGCCGAACTCGGCATCAGTTCCGCCACCGTGCCTGCCGCGATCTCGGCAGCATGGTCGGCATTGAAGCGCGCGACATAGGCGTTGAAGCTTTCGACCAGCTCCGCGTTCGAGATCGAATCGGGCGGCGTATAAAGCCCCGTGGCCGAGATAACGGGTGTAATTTCGCTCATGGCGCGCTGTCCTAGAGGCCAGATAGACACAGGACAAGCCGCGCCTCATCGCACTGTGCAACGCACTGGGGCATTGACAGCGCGGCAATGCTTCGCCAAGAGCGCGCTTCCTCGGCCGGACGGCTCCCTTGTGGGGCCAAATTTCGGGGCGACCCGACACCGGCAAGCTGGTGTGGACAGGTGGCCGAGTGGTTAAAGGCAGCAGACTGTAAATCTGCCCGCGCAAGCGTACGCTAGTTCGAATCTAGCCCTGTCCACCACCAACCTTCTGCGGGGGCCCAGCACCCCGCAAAAAACTCTTGAAGCGCAAACACTTCGACCACCAGGCCGCTTGGCCTTGCCTGTGCCCGCGCGCGCTGGCAGGGAGCATCCATGCAAGGCTTTATCCTCAAGGGAATCACGCGATGAATCGCCGCACAGAAGGCAAACCCACACGCGCGCTGCGCGGCCGGGCAGGACGGATGCAAGGCGGGCGCGGCTCGGGCCGGGCCAGCACCGGGGCCGTGCGCCTGTGGGGCCGCCACGCGGTCGAAGCCGCGCTCAAGAATCCCGATCGCACCCATCGCAAACTGTGGGCAACTCGCGAAGGCGTCGCCTCGCTCGATGGCGAACTGCCCGCCGATTTCCCGGTGGAATATGCCTCGCCCGCCGATCTTGCCCGCCTGGTGGCCCGCGATGCACCGCATCAGGGGCTGGTGCTGGAATGCAACGCGCTTGAGGATGTCTTCCTCGAAGACGTGCTCGATGGCGATCCGGCGCGCCCGCTGGTGATTCTCGATCAGGTGACCGATCCGCACAATGTCGGCGCGATCATGCGTTCGGCCGCGGCCTTCAACGCCGCGGCAATCGTCACCCAGGACCGCCACGCCCCGCCCGAATCGGGAACTCTCGCCAAGAGCGCCTCGGGCGCGCTGGAAGTGGTGCCGTGGATTCGCGTCGTGAACCTCGCCCGTGCGCTCGATGAAGTGGCCGAGGCCGGGTACTGGCGAATCGGGCTGGATGGCGAAGGCCCGAACACCTTCGGCGCCGCCCTGCCCGCTGGCCCGATTGCACTGGTGCTGGGCGCCGAAGGTGACGGGATGCGCCACAACATCATGCAGCACTGCGATGCGCTGGCCCGCCTGCCGATGACCAGCGTGATCGAAAGCCTCAACGTGTCGAACGCTGCGGCGATTGCCCTTTACGCCATTGCCACCCGGGAGAGCGAATGATGATCCAGTCCCCTGCCCTGCGCCGCCTTGCCGCGATCGGCCTTGCCGCCGTGATGAGCCTGGCGCTGGCCGCCTGCTTCGTGATGCCGGGCAAGTTCGCCTCAAGCCTCGACCTGCGCAAGGACGGCCGCTTCACCTACGCCTACAAGGGGGAGATCTTCCTGTTCGGGCTGTCGAAGCTGGCGCAGATGGGACAATCCGCCGAAGGCGAGTTCGCCCCTTCGACCTGTTACGCCGACGATTCTGAATCGACCGAGCGCGATTGCACCAAGGACGAGATCGCCCAGCAGCGCGCCGAATGGGAAGATTCGCGAAAGGCCGCCGCCGACAAGCGCAAGAAGGACGCCGAGGAAATGAAGGCCGTGCTCGGCGGGATCGACCCCACCGACCCCAAGGCCGCCGAGGAACTCGCCGCCCGCCTGCGCCGTCAGGCCGGCTGGAAAAGCGTGATCTACAAGGGCGACGGGATCTATGACGTCGACTTCGCGATCTCGGGCCACCTTGATTACGATTTCAACTTCCCGACGATGGAGCGGATGCCCAGCTTCACCTCGTTCGTCGTGGCCAACCGCCGCGCCGATGGCACCGTGCGGATCGAGGCCCCGGCCTTTGCCGCGGGCGCTGGTGGCGGCGCGATGAGCGGGCTTGGCGCGCTCGCTGCGATGAGCGGCAAGGGCGACGACAACAAGGACGTGCCCAACCTGCCCACGCTGGACGGGACGTTCACGCTGACCACCGATGGTCAGATCCTGACCAACAACACCGACGAAGGTCCGCTCAAGGACGCCGCCGGCCAGAAGCTGAGCTGGACGATCAGCCCGCGCACCACCGCCGCGCCGGTCGCGCTGATCAAGCTCGGCAACTGATCCCTTACGGACGGGCCGGAGCTGCTCCGGCCTGTCCGTAAGCGGCAGCGGGCGCGGGTTCGACCGGAGCCTCGGCGTCGAGCACCTCAATGGTGAAGTTGACGCGCAGCCGCTTGTACACCGGCTTGCCGGCTGCATCGACATAACCCTGTGACAAATTCTGGAACGTACACCGGCGCATGGAACCGACAGGCATCTGCTTCACGGCATCCCCTTCCGCACGTTCAACCCGGCAATCGCTGACCGTGCCATCGGGGGCTATCAGCGCGCTGGTTACCAGCACGCCGGGCAGCGGATTGCGCTTGTCCTCGGGAATCATCCAGCGCACGCGGTTCTGGTAATACCCGATCACCGGTCGCCCCTTGCGATCACTCGCAGAAGAAAATCGCGCGCGCTCCGAAATCAGGCGGCAGGTCGCCTCATCGAGCACGGCCCACCCGCTGCTGACTGTGATCTGGCAGGCACTGACCCGTCCATCAATGCCAACCGTGACCCGGAAACTGGTCGCGCCCTCGCTCTGGCGGCGCAGGGCACCACTGGGATAATCGCTGGTGCCAATCCACTCCCCCGGATTGCCAAGCGGCTGCGGCGGCACGGGCGTGCGGGCGGCAGCGGGCGAAATGGCGAGCAGCAGAGCGGCGGCGGCGACGCTGAAGGCAAAACGGAAACTGGTCATCCCAGCGGATTGGCACAAAATGTCGGCCCCTGCCAATGCGCTTCGAGTTGCCGCGCCGCCGCGCCCGCGCTAGGCCCCGGCGTCATGAGTCACGCCATTTCCCCCCTCGCCCGCCCGTTTCCTTCGATGCCCGCAATCGGCGGCGTTACGCTGCGTGTCGCCCGCGCCGGCTACAAGGACTGGGGCCGCTGCGACCTGACCTATGTCGAACTGGCCGAAGGCACGGCGGTGGCCGGCGTGTTCACGCGCAACGTCTGCTGCTCGTCCGAAGTCGAACTGGGGCGCGCGAACGTGGCCCAAGGCCGCGCCCGCGCGCTGGTGGTCAATGCCGGCAATTCCAACGCTTTTACCGGCTATCGCGGGCGTGAGGCGGTCGAAGCGATCATGGCGCAGGTTTCGGGCAACCTTGGCTGCGCGGCAGAGCAGGTGTTCGTCTCCTCGACCGGCGTGATCGGCGTGCCGCTGCCCAAGGACAAGGCCGAAGCCGGGATCAAGGCCGCGCTCACCGCCGAGCCGTGCGGCTGGGAAGATGCCGCCAACACCATCGGCACCACCGACACCTTCGCCAAGGGCGCCTATGCCGAGGCCGTGGTCGGCGGCAAGACGGTCAAGCTCGCCGCGATCATCAAGGGCAGCGGCATGATCGCGCCCGACATGGCGACCATGCTGGGCTACATCTTCACCGACTGCGCGATTGCGCCGGGCTATCTGCAGGACCTGCTCTCGGCCGCCAACCAGCGCACCTTCAGCTGCATCACCGTGGACAGCGACACCTCGACCAGCGACACCGTTCTGGCCTTTGCCACCGGCGCGGCGGGCAACCAGCAGATCAACTGCGAGGGCTGCCCCGGCGCCGATGCCTTTGCCGCCGCGCTTGAAGACGTGTGCCGCCAGCTGTCCCATCTGGTGGTGCGTGATGGCGAAGGCGCGCAGAAGTTCATCGCGGTGACCGTCTCTGGCGCGGCCAGCGATGCGAGCGCGCGCAAGGTCGGCCTTGCCATCGCCAATTCACCGCTGGTCAAGACCGCCATCGCCGGCGAGGACGCCAACTGGGGCCGCGTGGTCATGGCGGTCGGCAAGGCCGGCGAACCGGCTGACCGCGACCGGCTGTCGATCGGCTTTGGCGGCACTTGGGCCGCGCGCGACGGGCAGCCGCTGGCCGACTATGACGAAGCCCCGGTTGCCGCCCACCTCCGCGGGCAGGACATCTCCATCGAGGTCGATCTCGGGCTTGGCGAAGGCCGCGCCACGGTCTGGACCTGCGACCTCACCCACGGTTACATTTCGATCAACGCCGACTACCGGAGCTGACGCCGCGTGCTGACCATCTGGGGCCGCCTCAATTCGCACAACGTGAAGAAGATCGCCTGGGCCGCGGTCGAAATGGCGTTGGACCACCGCCGGATCGACATCGGCGGGCCGTTCGGCTTCACGCCCGAATATCTGGCGATGAACCCCAACCGGATGATCCCGACGATCGAGGACGACGGCTTCGTGCTGTGGGAATCGAACGCCATCCTGCGCTATCTGGCGCACAAATACGCCCCCGCGTTGCTCCCCGCCGACCCGCAGCAGCGCGCTAGCGGTGACAAGTGGATGGATTGGCAGTTCCACATTGCCGATGCCCAGCGCGATGCCTTCCTCGGCTATGTCCGCCACACGCTGGAAACCCGCGATGATGCGGCGATCGCTCGGTCGGCCGAGGCCAGCGGGGCGATGATGCGGATACTCGATGCCGAACTCGCCCGGCGCCCGTGGCTCTCGGGCGACAGCTTTGGCATCGCCGACATCGCGATGGGGGTCTATGCCCACACCTTCTTCACGCTGCCGATGCCGCGCCCCGACCTGCCCCACCTGGAGCACTGGTATGGCCGCTTGCGCCAGCGCCCCGGATTTGCCGATAACGTGATGATTGCCCTGACATGAGCACCCTTTCCCTGACCCCCGCCGTGCTTGCCGTGATGCAGGACGCCGCCGCCCGCGCGGTGATGCCGCGCTATCAATCGCTCGAAAGCCACGAGATCGACGCCAAGGCCGCCGACGACGTGGTGACCGTGGCCGACAAGGAAGCCGAACTGATCCTGGCCGAAGGCCTCGCCCGGATCAGGCCCGAAGCAGCCATCGTCGGTGAGGAAGCGGCCCATGCCGATCCCGCCCTGCTCGACCGGCTCGGCGATGCGCTGTGCTGGATCATCGATCCGATCGATGGGACCAACAACTACGCCAGCGGCAAACCGCCCTTCGGCATCATGGTTGCACTCTCGCAAGGCGGCGAGACGGTGGCGGGATGGATCCTCGATCCGCTGACCGGGCGGCTGTGCCACGCGCACCGCGGCGCGGGCGCGTTTATTGGTGATGAGCGGATCACCGCGAGCGGCACCGGGCAGGAACCGCCGATCGCGGGCATTTCGCTGATGTTCGTCGATCCGGCGCGCCGCGCGGCGATGCGCGAAAAGATCGCCCCGCACTATACCCTGGTCGATATCCCGCGCTGCGCCGCAGAACAGTATCCGCGGCTGGTGCTGGGAGTGAACGACCTGTCGGTGTTCGAACGCACGCTCGCCTGGGATCACGCCGCCGGAGTGCTGTTCGTCAACGAGGCCGGCGGCAAGGTCGCGCGGCCCGATGGGCACCCCTACCGGGTGGACGAGGCGCACCTGCCGGGCTTGATCGGCGCGGCCAGTCCTGCCCTGTGGGAAGAACTCGCCGCGCGGATCGCCCAGCTTTAAAAGCGGTTAGAGGACGCTTTCAAGCCAGCCCTTGAGCTGGCTCTTGGGAGCCGCACCCAGCTTCTGGGCAACGGGTTCGCCGTTCTTGAACAGCACCATCAGCGGGATCGACTGCACGCCATACTTGGCGGCGGTGTCGGTGCTGTCCATGATGTCGACCTTGGCGATGGTCACCTGACCGGCCAGTTCCTCGCTGATTTCTTCCAGCGCGGGGGCGATCATCTTGCACGGGCCGCACCAGTCGGCCCAGAAATCGACCAGCACGGGCTTGTCAGAAGCCAGCACGTCGGCGGCGAAGCTGGCATCGGTCACGGCCTTTGTAGCCATCGGGAATCTCCTTGAACTGTTTGATGCCAATCTAGGCACGGAACGCGGCTTGGCAATTGGCCCGGGTCAAAAGGATTCCTGCGCCGCGGTCAATGTCTGGTTGTCGGCAGCGAGCGCAGCCTTGTGGATAGCGAGCAGGTCTAGCGGGATCGCCAGCAGCATCGGCACCTGCGTGTAAAGCAGCGCCGCCTCGATCCGCCGCCCCGGATAGGCCGCTTCCAGCGCCGCGGCATAGGCCGCCATCTGACGCAGGATCGCCACCGGCACTTCATCAAGGCTGGCAGGCGGACGCCGCGCGGTCTTGAAGTCGACCACCAGGATGCGCTCGTCCTCGACCAGCAAGCGGTCGATCGTGCCCGCAATCACCTGCCCGCCAACGGTTGCGGCAATCGGCACTTCGGCCAGCGCCTTGGGCGAGAACAGATCGGCCCATTCCGCCGCCGCCAGCACCGCCACCGCCGACGTCGCCATTTCGGCCCGCGCCGGCGCGGCAAGATCACTCGCCGAACGCGCCAGCCATGCCTGCGCCGCCGCGATGCGATCGGCCACGGCAACTTCGGGCAGGCGTTCAAGCAGGCGGTGCATCAAAACCCCGCGCCGCGCGGCAGCGGCCCCAGCCCCCGGCGGATAGGGCGGATCGGCGGCCGTGTCCTCACCCGCGCTCGAGGGCGCAAGCGGACGCGGCGGGCGCGGTTCGGCCGGGGCCGGCGCATCGAGCCACGGCGGCAACAGCGGCAGTTCGGCCGGGCCGCTGCCGGTTGGAGCCGGGGCCGCGCCCGGAACCTCGCCATGTTCAAGCCGCGCGCCCCACAGCGGGTCTGCGATCCATTCCTCGTCCTGAAACAGCCCGGCAAGCCGCGCATACCAGCTGTCGGGCGCTGGCACCTTTTCCCGCCCAGCAAGCGCCCCGGCAACGAACAAGGCCTCTTCGGCGCGCGTCATCGCCACGTAGAGCAGGCGCCAATGTTCCTGACGCTCTTCCGCCTTGGCCTTGGCTTCCGCTTCGGCAATGCGGCCAGCTTTCGCAGCAGCGGGCAAGGCCGGCAGCGGAATCTCGCGCCGGGGTTCGCCCTCGGTCTGCATCGGATCGCTGAGGATCAGCGGACTGGGGCGCGAGCGGTCGGGATTGTCGGCTGCGTCGGCAAGGATCACGATCGGCGCCTGCAGCCCCTTGGAGCCGTGCACGGTCATCACCCGCACTTCGTCGCGCGCCTGACCAGCTTCGCGCTTCAGTTCGCCCTCGCCCGCATCGAACCAGCGGATGAAGCCCTGAAGGCTCGGCACTTCATTGGCGGCGTAGGCGCTGGCGGCATTGAGCAGTTCGTCGATCGGATCGTTGGCCTCGCCGCCAAGCCGCGCCACCAGCTTGCGCCGCCCGGCCCACGGCCCGATCAACAGCCAGTGCAGCAGCGCCTGCGGCGGCTCGTAATCCGCCTGACGCAGCAGATCGAGCAGCTGCGCCATCGCGGTATCGACCGCCCCGCCCCGGCTGCGGCGGAGATGTTCCCACAGCGCCAGCCCCTTGGGGCGGTAACCGAACTTGAGCAGATCCTCCTGCGACCAGCCAATCAGCGGCGAGACCAGCAGGCAGGCAAGGTTGAGATCGTCGAGCGGCTGGGCGGCGAAGCGCAGCGCAGCCATCAGATCGCGCACGGCGAGCGGCGCGGCAAGGCGCAGCCGGTCAACCCCGGCCACCGGCACGCCCGCGGCGTGGAGCCGCGCGACGATCAGCCCGGCCAGTTCCTTGCGCTTGCGCACCAGCACCATGACGTCACCGGGCCGGGCGCGCCGCTTGGTGCCTTTGACCAGCAGGTAGCCCTCGTCCATCCACGCGCGAACCTGCCGGGCGATCCGGTCAGCCAGCTGGCGATCCGAGCGTGAGAGCCAGCCTTCCTCGCCCTCCGCCTGTGGCTCATCCTCGTCGAAGATCTCGGTCTGATCGCCCACGGCGCGCCAGATCGTGACATGGCCGGGGCGGTCCTCACCCACGTGATCGGCCGGCGGATCGGCCAGGCCGAAATTCGCGTGGCCGATCTGGCCAATCGCCTGATCGACGAATTCCAGAATGGTGTGGGCGGTGCGAAAACTGGTGCCCAGCCCCAGTTCCTGCAAGCTGCGCGCATCGCCCCCGCCGCGCAGCTGATAGACATTGTCGACCACGCCGCGCATCGCACGGCGCACGCCCTGACGCGCGTTTTCGAAGTTTTCAGGGCTGGTCCCCTGAAAGCGGAAGATTGCCTGCTTGTAGTCGCCGACCACAAACAGCGTGCGCAGCTTGGCCCCGTGGGCGCCCTCACCCGCGAAGAATTCCCCGGTCAGCGCGTTGATTATCTGCCACTGCGCGGCATTGGTATCCTGCGCTTCATCGACCAACACGTGATCAAAACGCCGATCGAGCTTGTAGCGTATCCAGTCGGCCATGCCCGAAGTGGTCAGCAGGCCGGCCGCGCGGCGGATCTGGTCATCGAAATCGATAAACCCGGCGCGGGCCTTGGCCTCATCCCAGGCGAGCGCGAACTTGCGCCCCAGTTCCAGCGTCGGAGCAAGAAAGCCCGCCAGCTCCAGCAGCGCGCGCCGTTCGCGCAGCGCCAGCGAGGATGCCAGCACCGCTTCGGCCGCACTGGCAAAGTGGCCCTCGAACTTTTCGAGCGAGGCTACATCGCGCACGGTATCCTTCTGGGTGAACAGCACCGAGTGCAGTTCATCGATCCGCGCCAGACGCTCGGCAAGTCCGGCCGACAGCCAGTCGGCAATGATCACGCGCCCGGCCTGCCCCTTCTTGCCGTTCCACTGCGAATAGGCCGCAAGGCAGCAGCGCAGCGCATCGACCGCGAAGTGATCGTCGTCGCACAGTTCGGCCAGCCCCGCTTCATCGGCATCGCTCGGCAGACCGATCAGCTGCTTGACCCGCGGCAGCATCGGCGGCTGCCACGCACCAGGGCCATGCCAGGCCTCGCGCGCATCGGCGCAGCGCAGCAGATAACCCTCGACCGCATCGGGGCCGAGCCGGACAGACAGTTCCTCAAGCGCCGCCAGCGTTGCCGCATCGTTGCTGGTTTCCGCCTCGACCAGCAGGACGGCCAGCACTTCGCGCAGCAACAGGTCGCGGTCGCGGTCCTCCATGGCCTTGGCACCCGGAACCAGCCCAGCCTCGTGCGGGAACGCAGCCAGCAGCCACTGCGCGAAGGCGTGGATCGTATCGATCCGCAGCCCGCCGCCGGGGCAATCGAGCACCGCGGCAAACAAGGTGCGGGCCCGGGCCTGCGCAGCCGGGCCGAAATCCGCACCGATCGCCTTGAGATCGGCTCCCAGCGCATCGGGCTTGGCGCGGACCCAGCGCGCCAGCACTTCATTGATGCGCGCGGCCATTTCGGTGGCCCCGGCCTTGGTGAAGGTCAGGCACAGCACCTGCCCGGGGCTGACATCCTCTTGCAGCAGCAGGCGCAGCACCCGCGCCGAAAGCACCTGGGTCTTGCCGGTCCCCGCCGAGGCCGACAGCCAGACGACTTCGCCCGGATCGACCGCCGGTTGCTGTTCGGGGGTCAGCGTGAAGAGCCGTTTGTCGCTCATTCCGCGCCTCCCCGGGCCTGCCATTCGTCAAGCCGCATCAGCTGGTCGTAATCATTGAACCCACCAAGATCGGGGTTGAGCCGCGCGGTGAACACCTCGCGCCCCTTGATCCAGCGGCCAATCGCATCGCCCAGGAATTCACCGATCCGGTCGAGGAAATCCTCGCGCGGGAGGCCGCTCTGCTTGCGCCCCTCAAGGATCGGCTCGTCGCAATAGCCAAACCCGGTCTCGCTGGACTTGGACTTGCCCAGCGACCAATATTCAAACCGCTCCGCCGTTCCCGAAATGCCCGCAAAGCCGCCAGCTTCGGCGATCAGGCCGATAACCCCCAATTGCAGTGCAAAGCCTTCTTCCACCATCTTGCCGGTGGGCGGCTGGCCGGTCTTGTAATCAACGATGGCCAGGCTGCCATCGGCATTGCGGTCGATCCGGTCGGCCCGCCCAAACACCTTGACCCCGGCAAAGGTCATCGAACCGTCAGCCTCGCTAGCCAGCACGCTGCGCCCTTCGGCGCGCTGCGCGGTCACCGCAGCGTCGATCCATTCAAGCCCGCGGGACAGGCGCGGCCACCACAGGCTGCGCACCAGCGGATGGGCGCGCATTGCGATGAGTTCCTCTGAAGCCAGCGCGTGCAGCAGCCCTGCCCCCTCACCCTGCGCGTGCCAGCGTTCGAGCACCTTGTGAACGACCGTACCCTTCCACGCGGCGGTGGGTTCGGCATCGAGCGCATCGAGCGCGCGCAGACGCAGGATCGCCGAGGCGTAGAACTGATAGGGATCGCCGCGCAGCCGGTCGATCGCGGTAACGGCCAGCGGCACGTCGCGCTGCTCGGGGCTGGGATCGGGCGCGGGGCGCGGATGCGGCGGCACCCGGACGGCGTGCTCGATCGCGCGGGCAAGCCGCACCGCCTCCAGTTCGCGGTGATCGCCGGCGAGTTCGCCGAGCATCGCCTCGACCCTGAGGACGAAGCGGCTCGGGATCACCGGCGCACCTTCATCGCGCTGCGCCCAGCTCAGCACCACTTCGGGCGCGCCCAGCGCCCCGGCAAGATCGTGAGCGGCAAGACCGATGCGGAATTCCGCCCCCGGCACGCCCAGCGCGCGCAGCACCGCCGGTGGCAGCAGCGGCTCGGCACTGGGCTTGCCGGGCCAAACTCCTTCGGCCAGCCCCGCGCAGATCACCAGATCGGCCCGGCTCATCCGTGCTTCGAGCAAGCCATAGATCGCGACGCGCGGATGCCCGCCCCACGGCGGACGCACCGCCACGCGGTCCATCGCATCGCGCAGCACCGCCGGCAGATCGGCCGGCGCGATCACCATGCCCTGATCACCCGCCGCGCCGCGCAGATCTTCAACAAAAGCGGCCAGCGCACGGCCATCGGCCTGACCCCACAGCGCCGCGCCGCACAAGGCCTCACCGGCAGCGGCCAGACGATCAAGCGCCGCGCCGAGCGGCAAGCCATCGCCCCAATCGAGCAGCGGCATGAGCACGGCTTCAACATCGGCCCACCATGCCCGCACACTGTCCGCGTCGCCGCGCTGGGCGAGCTTATCGACCGCGGCCTGCAACGGGGCGAGCCCCGGTGCGGGGCGCGGACCGCGCAGCGCGAGGTCAAGTGCGCGGGTCTGCTCAAGCCAGGCGGCGCGGCCTTCGCCGGCGCGCACCCACGGATGTTGCAGCAGCGCCAACAGCGCGACCGGGGCGGCGGCCTGCGCTGCCACTTCGGCCAGCTGCAGCAGCAGCCGCCCGGCGGTGGTCTGGGGCAGCGGACGCCCGGCGGTGTCATCAGCCGCAATACCCCAGCGCAGCAAATGCGCCACCACCCGGCCAGCGAGGCCGCGATCGGGCGTAATCACCGCGACCCGGCGTTCGGGCACTTCAAGCGCCTGCCGCACCAGGATCGCGATCGCCTGCGCCTCTTCGCCCGGATGCGCGGTTTCCATCAGCCGCACACCGGCAAGGCGGCGTTGGCTGGCGGGCAGATCAACCCAGTCGGCACTGGCGGCGGCGGGCAGGAACAGGTTGGAAATCGCGCGGCTGCGCTCGGGCGGCGCGGCGGCAAGGCCAGCGCGGTGCCACGGCTCGACCTCGTCGCGGGCCACGCCCATCCGGTTGAGCAGCAGCTTGAGATGGTACTGCGGGTGGGTCACCGCATCGCGTTCGCCCAGCGGCGCCTCGCCATCGGCCGGCGGCGCTCCCGCCCGGCCCAGCAGCGCCCACACGCCCTCATCCAGCGAAAGATCGAGATCGGGCAGGACCACCGCGCCCTGCGGCAATTCGGCGATGGTGCGCAGCAGCCGGGCGAGCGCAGGCGAGGCGCTGGTCACCCCGGCGGCAACCACCGGATAGGCAGGAGGCGTTTCGCGCCAGCGCCGCGCCGCATGGTCAAACAGCAGGTTGCGCCGCTCGGGCGGATCGACTTCGCCGCGCGCTGCCAGATCGGCCAGCCAGCGGGCCTGAAGCCGCGCGAACAGCACGGTCGAATCCCGCCAGTGATCCGCCAGATCGCCGACAATCCCGGCAACCCGCTCGGTCAGCAGATCACCAAGTTCGATCCCCTCCACCGCGAGGCGGTCCATCGTACGCCCGGCATCGAAGGCAAGCCGCAGCAGCCCCGGGGCCTTGGGTGCATCCTTGCCCATTTCCTCGTGCAGCAATTCGGCCAGCTTCAGCCAGCGGCGGGTGGGATCGGCAGCCGGCGGCACATCCGCGCCCGCGCCCAGCGGGTCGAGCAGCGGCCCCAGCGTTTCATCGAGATCGAGATCGCCCACCACCGCCATGCGCGGCAGCAGCATCCCCCCGCCCGACAGGCGGATGAACGCCTCGGTCACGATCCGCACCGCACGCTGGCTGGGCAGCAGCAGGGTCAGCCGGGCAAGCCCCAGCTCCTTGTCGCCGTAACGCGGGATCAGGCCGGCGACGAGCGCATCGGCAAAGCCACGATGCGCGGCAATCGAATAGACCTTGGGGCCGGGCCGCTCAGCCACTGGCGAGCCGCGCCTCGGTTGGCGCAATCGCGGCAGCTTCGCCAACCTCGAACCAGTCGCCGGTGTGGACGAGCCCGAACAGGCGCCCTTCGGCGATCGCCCGGCTCCACAACAGGTTGGTCGAGAACGCGCCATCGGGCGCATCGCGCAGCAGCCGGTGCGAAACGAGCTGGATGCCCGAATAGATGAACGGCGCCACGCGGCTGGGGCGGCGGCGCGAAACCCGGCCTTCGCCATCAAGATGGAAATCGCCCATCCCGGTGTAGTTCCACGCCCGGTGGTGGCGCACCACCAGCAGCAGCGCGTCCATCCGCGCGGGATCCCACGCCTCTGACAGTTCGCGGAAGGCATCGCGCGGCCCATCGAGCCAGATGTTGTCCGAATTCACGCAATAGAACGGATCGGGCAGCAGCCCCGTGCGGTGGGCCTTGATCATCCCCCCGCCGGTTTCGAGCAGCAGCTCGCGCTCGTCCGAAACGGCAATTGCCGGAGCCGCGCGCGTCGCAAGGTGGGCTTCAAGCGGATCGGCGAGATAGTGGACATTGACCACCGCCCTCGCCACGCCGGCCTGGGCCAACTGGTCAAGGCTGTAGTCGATCAGCGCCTTGCCCGACACCTGCACCAGCGGCTTGGGCATGGTATCGGTCAGCGGACGCATCCGCGTGCCAAGGCCGGCGGCCATGACCATCGCGGTATCGCTGACCAGCGCCGATTGGGTCATGGGTTGAACGCGCCCCCGCCTGCCGCGCGCAGATCAGCGGGGATATTGGCGTCGAACCAGTCCTTGACCGGGCCAAGCGCCGGATGGGCCAGATCCCGTTCCAGCGCAGCCCAGACCCGCGGGATATAATCAAGGTAGCGCGGCTTGCCGTCGCGCTTCCACAGCCGCACGAAAATGCCAACGATCTTGGCATTCCGCTGCGCGCCAAGGCGGGCATAGTCAGCCAGGAAATCATCGCCCGCGCCGGTCTTGCCGACGTAGTAATCGAACATCTCGGCTTCGAGTTCCTCGGACACGTCGCGGCGCGCATCCTGAAGCAGCGAGACAAGGTCATAGGCCGGATGGCCGACCAGCGCGTCCTGAAAATCAAGCAGCCCCTGCGTGTGAAGCGAGCCCAGCAGCATGAGGTTTTCGGCGTGATAATCGCGCAGCACCGTCACCCCGGGGCGCTGACGCGGCAGCATGTCCGCCAGAACCGCTTCCCAAGCCGCGACATAGCCGGGCACATCGACCGCAAGGCCGCGCGCCGGGCAATACCATTCGGTCAGCAGCTTCACCTCGCGCAGGTATTCGGCCAGGGAATAGTCAAGGAACGGGCCGGCGGGCAGGCGGTGGAGTTCGACCAGCGCATCGACAGCACCGTGATAGACGGCGGTTTCATCCTGCGGCCACTGATCGAGATATTCGCGGACGCGAACTTCGCCGAAATCCTCCAGCAACACGAGGCCACGCGCCGCGTCTTCGGCGAGGATTGCGGGTGCACGCAGGCCATTGGCGTCGAGCCACTTGGCGGCCCGCAGGAACGGCGCGGGATCTTCGTTGGGCGGCGGGGCGTCCATCAGCATCGCGCTGGCATCGCCGCGGCGGATGCGGAAATAGCGGCGGAACGAGGCGTCCCCGGCCAGCGGTTCGATTTCGGCGCCGTCCCATCCGGCGCTGGCGAGGAAGGCGTCGAGGCCGTCGGGAAGAGTGTCGCTCATACTGGTTCCCGCCCTAGCCAATCCGCCCCGCATTCGACAATGGCGATCCGCCCGCTGTCCGCAGGTTCAAGGCGGATCGAAAGACAGCCCGGTTCATGGGAAAAACCGCCCGCGTGATCGGGCCATTCGGCGAGCAGCGCCGCCCCCGCCCGGTAATCGTCAAGCCCCAGCTCCTCGGCCTCGTCCGGGGTTTCAAGCCGGTAGAAATCGGCGTGGACCAGCGGCAGGCGCACGGTGGGCGGATCGTAGGTTTCGATGATCGCGAAGCTGGGCGAAGGCACTTCGCCCGAATGCCCCAGTCCGGCAATGATCGCGCGCGCCAGCGTGGTCTTGCCCGCGCCCAGCCCACCGGTCAGCGCGACGACATCGCCCGCGCGCAGCCCGTCCGCGATCCGGCGCCCAAAGGCTTCCATCGCGGCAAGATCGGGCAAGTCGATCGTCACGGCAGTTCCACGATCGCGGTCGTGCCCTGCCCGGGTTCCGAGAGCAGTTCGATCGAGCCGCCGTGGGCTTCGACCAACTGACGGGCGAGCGGCAGGCCCAGCCCCTGACGGCGCTCGATGCTCTTGCCATCGGCGCTCAGCTTGATCCCCTCAAGCGCGCGGGCCAGCGTGGTTGCATCCATTCCCGGCCCATTGTCCGAAATCACCATCCGCGCGCGGCCCTTGTGCGCGCCGAGTTCGATCAGGATGCGCCCGCCGCGCGGGGTCGCAGAAATCGCGTTGTCGATCAGATGCCCCAGCGCCCGGCCAAGCCGGCGGCGATCGCCCATGATGCGCCCCGCGCCTTTGTCGCCGCGCAGATCAAGGTTGAGATCGTTGTCGCGGATCCGCCCAGCGCGATCTTCGACCAGCTTGGTCACGAAGGGCAGCAGGTCGATTTCCTCGTGCGCCAGCGGCAGCATCCCGGCTTCGCTTTGCGAGAGGTCGAGCACCGATTCGATCTGCTCACCCAATCGCTCGACCGAAGACAGGATCGCGCCGACATAGTCCTGGCCCTGCACCGAAAGATCGCCGCCAAGGCCCGCCTGCAACAGCTCGGCGAACCCGCCGATCGAGGTCAGCGGGGTGCGGAATTCGTAGCTCATGTTGGCGAGGAAGCGGGTCTTCATCGCATCGGCTTCTTCGAGCGCGGCATTGCGTTCGCGCAGCGCAACCTCGGCCTTTTGCGAATCCGTGATGTCGAGCACGGTCAGCAGGCTGTTGCCGTCGGGCAGCGGCACGCCGGCATATTCAAGGCTGCGCCCATCCGCCAGCGCCACCCGGCCGCTGGTCTGCTTGCGATCGAGCGTGGCGCTGCGCACGGCATCGCCGACAGCCTTGGCCTTGACCGGCTTGGCGAGGCGCTGGGAAATCCGGTCAAGCAAGACCTCAATCCGGGGATGGGTATCGAGGAACGTCTCGTCGAGGCCCCAATCGGCAGCGAAGCGCCGGTTCCACAACTGCATCCGGCCATCGGGGGCAAAGACCGCAACCGATTCAAACAGGCTGTCGAACGTCGCGGTGCGGGTGCGCAGCAGCGTGTCGCGCACCGCCGAAAGCCGTAACTGCTCGGTGCGGTCCTCGGCAATCAGCAGCATCCCGCCATCGGGCAGCGGCTGGGCCACCACCCTGAGGTGCGTGCCATCGGCCAGAGTCCAGGCTTCTTCCTGCGAGGTGCTGGCCATGAACCAGGCGGCCTTTTCGCGGCGCCAGGCGGGAAAATCGCGGGCTTCGGGCACCCGGCCCGCATCGCGCGCCATATCGAGCAAGCGTTCGAACGGCGGCGGGTTGAGCATCGCGGCCGTGCCCAGCGCGAACAGGCGCTGGAACGGCAGGTTGGCGAAGGTCAGCTGACGCTGGGCATCGAACTGCGCCACCCCGGCCGAGAGCTGATCGAGCATCGTGCGCTGCGCATCGCGGAAGGCGCGAAAATCGCGGCCCAGCTCTTCCATTTCCTCGACATCGACGGCGTAGCCCGCCACGCCCTCATCGCCCAGCGGAAGGTCAGATACCTTGAGCGCACGGCGCTGCCCGTCGATCGTGGCGGAAACCATGCGTTCGATCGGCAAGTGCTTGGCTGCGGCCTGCAAGGCGATCTGCCGCGCGGTCAGGCCATCGATGCTTTCGATCAGTTCGATCCCATCGGCCACGACCTGGCGCGCATCCTTGCCCGCGACGGCGCGGACATAGGCTTCGTTCACCAAGCGCAGTTCGCCATCGGGGCTGCGGAACCACATCGGCATCGGCGCGGCTTCGATCAGGCCGACCAGCGCGCCAAAATCTTCCCGCGCGCGGGCCGCGTCGGCGCGCAATTGCACCAGTTCGCTCTCGCTGTCGGAAAAGTCGAACACCCAGACCAGCGCCGCGCCGCCGGGCGAAATCGCCGGATCGGCCAGATGGCCGCGCAGCGCGAGGCTGCGTTTCGAGCCGCGCGGGGTGAACACCATGCCAAAGGGGTTGGCGGTGCGCTGGCAGCGGCGCACGGCTTCGCTGAGCTGCTGGAGCTGCTCGGTGGTCAGTCCACCCCCGCCGCCATCGATGCGGCCGCCGTCCAGTTCGGTCAGGAATTGTGGGACTGTTTCGAGCCCGAGCCAGTTGGCCAGGCGCTGCGGCGCCTCGATCCGGCCATCGGCGCGGACCACCATCGGGATCGCCGGGCTTTCATCGACCAGGCGCGAAAGTTTGCGGGTGCTGCGCTGCGCGGCATCGGCCTTGCGCTGGCGCGCCCTGCCCCACAGGACTACCCACAGCGCCGCGACCGTCCAGGCCGCAAGCAACAGGCCGATCAGCAACAAGGCGGTGGGGGACAAGGTCATGTCCCGTCAGCTATGCCCGCGGCGCGCGGATTACAACCGCGCGCCGCGCACAAGCTGTCGATCAATAACGATAATGCTCGGGCTTGAACGGACCCTGCTGCGACACGCCGATGTAGTCGGCCTGCTTCTTCGACAGCTGGGTGAGCTTCACGCCCAGCTTTTCGAGGTGCAGCGCGGCAACCTTTTCGTCGAGGTGCTTGGGCAGCACATAGACTTCGTTCTTGTATTCACCGCTCTTGGTGAACAGTTCGATCTGGGCCAGCGTCTGGTTGGTGAAGCTGGCCGACATCACGAAGCTGGGGTGGCCGGTGGCGCAGCCCAGGTTCACCAGGCGGCCCTTGGCCAGCACGATGATCTGCTTGCCATCGGGGAATTCGACCAGGTCGGTGCCCGGCTTCACTTCGGTCCAGTTGTAGTTGTCGAGCGCGGCGATCTGGATTTCGCTGTCGAAGTGGCCGATGTTGCAGACAATGCTCATCGGCTTCATCGCCTTCATGTGCTCGGCGGTGATGACGGCTTCGTTGCCGGTGGCGGTGACGAAGATGTCGGCGCGGGTCACCGCCTCTTCCATCGTCACGACTTCATAGCCTTCCATCGCGGCCTGCAGCGCGCAGATCGGATCGATTTCGGTGACCATGACGCGGGCGCCGCCGTTGCGCAGCGATGCGGCCGAACCCTTGCCCACATCGCCGAAGCCAGCGACGCAAGCGACCTTGCCGGCCAGCATCACGTCGGTGGCGCGGCGGATCGCGTCGACCAGCGATTCCTTGCAGCCATAGAGGTTGTCGAACTTCGACTTGGTGACGCTGTCGTTCACGTTGATCGCGGGGAACGGTAGCTTGCCGTCCTTGGCGATCTGGTAAAGGCGGTGAACGCCGGTGGTGGTTTCTTCCGAAACGCCCTTGATGTGGGCGACCGACATGGTGAGGTAGCCCGGCTTGCGCTTGAGGAATTCCTTGAGCGCGCGGACGAATTCGATTTCTTCGGCGTTGGTGGGTTCGAACAGGGCTTCGCCCGCTTCGACCCGCGCGCCCCACAGGGCGAACATGGTCGCATCGCCGCCATCGTCGAGGATCATGTTGGCGGTGCGGCCGGTGCCGTCATCCCAATCGAAGATCGAGCCGACATAATCCCAGTATTCGGCGAGGCTTTCGCCCTTCACCGCGAAGACCGGGATCCCGGCAGCGGCGATCGCGGCGGCGGCGTGATCCTGGGTGGAGAAGATGTTGCAGGTGGCCCAGCGCACATCGGCGCCCAGCGCAACCAGCGTTTCGATCAGCACCGCGGTCTGGATCGTCATGTGCAGCGAGCCGGTGATGCGCGCGCCCTTGAGCGGCTGCGCGGCGCCGAATTCTTCGCGCAGGGCCATCAGCCCCGGCATTTCGGTTTCGGCGATCTTGATTTCGGCGCGGCCAAAATCAGCGAGGCCGATATCGGCGATGACGTAGTCGTTTGCAGTGGCCACGATCTTAACTCCTGTGAGCTTCCTGATGCGGCACACCAACGAACCAAGGGCGACACCGCGATGGTGCCGCCCTTAGCCGCTTGTCCGACCCGAAGCAAATATAACAATGTCTTTATATCCCTTTCGCGTGGCCGCGATCGGGAGCCGCGTTATCGCCGCGCGGCAAAGGCCAGATCGACCGGCCGGGCGCCGAGCAACTGATCGGCTGCGGCGACCAGCGGCGCGCTGCCCTGGCTGGTGGCGAGATTGCGCGTCACGGTCTTGAGCTGAGCACAATCGAGCCACGGATGTCCTTGCCCATAGGTGTTGGCCATCGACACGCTCATCCGGTCGAGCGCGCGGTTCGCCCCCGCCGCACCATAGCGCTGGGCAAGGTCCGATTTGAGCCGGTCGCTCGCCGCGTTGAGTTCGCTAAGGTGCTGGGTGGTAAAGCGGCCATAGTCACCCTGAAAATTGTCCGCCGTGGTGCGGCAGCGCAGCCCCGTCACCATCAGCATGATGTCGAGCCGGCGCAGCTTTTCGGCCTCCTCCGCCCCGGCCCCGCCCGGCGCCGCGCTGGCCGGTATCGCGATCCCCAACGACACTGCGGCAAGGCTTGCCGCCACCCTGTTTGCGATGGTCATGATGCAGTCTCCCGCGGGCCCTATCCCGCAAGACCGAGGATCGCCGATCGGGTTTACCGGTTCTTAAACCGGGCCGGTAAAGCGAATTTAACCATGCCAAAGCGCCTTGCCCCGCGCCGCGCGCATCCTATATCTTGCGAGAGGCTCGCAAGAACGCGCTTTGCACAGGAGACAAGACAATGACGATCGCGGTTGGAGACAAGCTGCCTGACGTGAAACTGGTCAAGGCCACCGAAAACGGGCCCGAAGCGGTCCAGTCGTCGGACTATTTCAAGGGCAAGCGCGTGGCGCTGTTCTCGGTTCCGGGTGCTTTCACCCCGACCTGCTCGGCCAAGCACCTGCCCGGCTATGTCGAACATGCCGCCGACCTCAAGGCCAAGGGCATCGACGAAATCGCCTGCACCGCAGTCAACGATCCCTTCGTGATGGGTGCCTGGGGCAAGGCCTCGGGCTCGGCCGATGTGGCCATGCTGGCTGACGGCAATGCCGATTTCGCAAAGGCGCTCGGCCTGACGATGGATGGTTCGGGCTTTGGCCTGGGCACCCGCGGCCAGCGTTTCTCGATGGTGGTGAACGACGGCGTGGTCGAACAGCTCCACGTCGAAGCCCCCGGCGAATTCAAGGTCAGCGCCGCTGACTACATGATCGACCAGCTCTAAGCGGAGGGCAGATCGCCCTTCGTCGGCGCGGGGCAGCGTTTCATGGAAATGCTGCCCCGTCGCTCTTGCCGTGACCGGCCCTTCTGCCCCAGCATCCCGGCACGACACTCGTGCCAATGAGGGGGCCATACCAATGCGTTCAATCCTGCCGTTCCTGCTGCTCGCCAGCGCCGCCGCGCCCGTAATGGCGCAGGACAAGCCCGCCGACAGCGGCAAGCCCCAGTCCAGCGCCGAAATGCTCAAGCAGGAAGCCGAACGCGCCGCCGCCCGCCCCAGTGCCGAGGAACGCGAAGCCGTCTCGCGCGGCAGCGTCACCATTCGCGGCCAGAAGGTTGATTACACCGCAACCGCAGGCACGCTGACCATTCGCGACGATGCCGGCAAGCCCACCGCCTCAGTGTTCTACACCGCCTATACCCGCCCCGGCGCCAACCGCCCGGTGACCTTCCTGTTCAACGGCGGCCCGGGTTCGGCCACGGTCTGGTTGCACATGGGCAGCCTGGGCCCGGTGCGCGTCGCGACCGGCGATCCGGTGGCGGTGGCCCCGGCCAGCTATGCGCTGCGCCCCAACCCGGATTCGCTGCTCGACAAGTCGGACCTCGTGTTCATCGACGCGATCGGCGCGGGCTGGTCGCGCCCGCTGGGTGACAAGACCGGCAAGGATTTCTGGGGCGTCGATCAGGATGCCGATGCCTTTGCCCGCGCGATCACGCGCTATGTCGACAAGAACAATCGCTGGACCAGCCCCAAGGTGGTGTTCGGCGAAAGCTATGGCACGCTGCGCGCTGGCGCGGTGGGCGCGCTGCTCGAACAGCGCGGGATGAGCCTTGATGGCATCGTGTTCCTGTCCTCGATCCTCAACTACGGCGTGCGCCAGCCGGGCTATGACCAGAACACGCTCGGCCTGTTCCCGACCTTTGCTGCCACCGCATGGTATCACGGCCGCGTTGCCGACCGTCCGGCCAGCGTCGAAGCTTTCGTGGCCGAAGCCCGCGCCTTTGCCAGCGGCCCCTATGCCGCGGCGCTGGCCAAGGGCAGCGCGATCAGCGACGAAGAAAAGCGCGCGGTTGCAGCCCAGGTCGCCCGCTTCACCGGCCTGTCGCAAGACTACGTGCTGCGCGCAGACCTGCGCGTCAGCCTGTCGCACTTCCAGACCGAACTCCTGCGTGATCGCGGCGTGTCGACCGGGCGGCTCGATACCCGCTATCTGCTCGACGCGGTTGATGCCAATGCCGACAGCCCCGAGGACGATCCGGCCAGCACGGCGGTGACCGGCGCCTATGTTTCGGCGTTCGAGGACTATGCCGCCCGCACGCTCAAGTTCACCACCGACATGCCCTACAAGCTGTCGGCGCGCGACGGCGGGTTTGACTGGGATTGGCGCCACCGCGCGCCCGGCGATCGCGGCGCCCAGCCCTCGCCCAACACGGCGGTCGATCTGGCCTATACGATGCGGATGAACCCGCACCTCAAAGTGCTGTTCCTCAACGGCTACTATGACGCCGCGACCCCGTTCTATTCAACCGAGTTCGATGTCGCGCACATGCCGCTGCCCGCGGCCCAGCGCCGCAACATCAGCTTCACTTATTACCAGAGCGGGCACATGATCTATCTCAACCCGCAGACCCTGACCGAAATGCGCACCGACCTTGGCCGGTGGTACGATAGCGCCACAGCGCGCTGATCGGCAGCGGGAGGGCGGTGCCTGGCGCCGCCCTTACCGCCTGCCTCTTATCCAGGAATTGCGTAGGTTACGGTCGCCTGGGCCAGAATCCGGGTTTCGTCATCCTGCCACAGCCGCACGTCAACCGTGGCGAGCCGGCGCCCCAGCTTGATCAGCACGGCATCGGCCATGACCGTGCGATATTCGACCGCGCGCAGGAAACTGATGTTGAGATTGCTGGTCACCGCCATCGCCACAGGGCCGATATGCGCCAGGATCACGGCATAGGCCGCACGGTCGGCCAGCCCCATCTGGGTCGGCCCCGAAACGATCCCGCCGGGCCGCAGCGCCGCCTCGTCGGGCTCCAGCGCAAGCCGCACCCGCCCGGGCACGATTTCCACGATCCCGGCCTGCCGTTCGGTCGCGATCCCGGGAAAGGCACCGACGAAGAACGCCGCCAGTTCATCGACGGCCATCACCGGGGCAAGGCCGGCGTCCATCAATAGCCCATCAGACTGAGGACTTCCTTGCGGCTGCGGTGATCGTCAAGGAAGCAGCCCATCAGGCGGCTGGTGACCATGCCCACGCCCGGGGTCTTGACCCCGCGCCCGGTCATGCAGCCGTGCTGTGCCTCGATCACCACGGCCACGCCGTGCGGATTGAGGTTGTCCCAGATGCACTGCGCGACTTCGGCGGTCAGCCGTTCCTGGATCTGCAGCCGCTGGGCAAAGCCGTGGAGCACGCGGGCCAGCTTGGAAATGCCGACCACCCGATCGCGCGGCATATAGGCGATCGCGGCCCTGCCGGTGATCGGGGCCATGTGGTGTTCGCAGTGCGACTGAAACGGAATGTCCTTGAGCAGGACCAGCTCGTTATAGCCGCCCACTTCCTCGAACTGGCGCGACAGGTGCGCGGCCGGATCGGCGTCATAGCCCTGGCAATATTCCTTCCACGCGCGCGCCACGCGCGCCGGGGTATCGAGCAGGCCTTCGCGCTGCGGATCATCGCCCGACCAGCGGATCAGGGTGCGGATCGCGTCCTGCACCTCATCGGGGACCGGCGGCTTGGCCAGCGGACCTTCCGCATGGCTGTCAGAATCGCAGCTCACTCGTCACTTCTCCCTAGCGCGGGCGGCGCAGAAAACCGCCCCTGCGGAACAATCCGCGCCGTTTGCTGAACGGTTCGAACAGTTGCCCCGGCCGCTCAGGATCGAGCAGCGCGTTATCGGCCACCGCTTTCTCCGCTTCGGTCAAGGGACGCAAGACAAAAGCGTCCAGGCGCTTGCCCGTGCGCGGAGCCTCCGCGATCAGCCGCTGCATCGAGCCATGCTCCGCCAAGGCCGCGGCAACCGCCTCCACCGCCATCCCCAGATGCTCGCCCAGCAGCCGGTGGCGCAGGTTCGTAATGACCGGGGAGGCATGGGCATTGCCGGGCCGCGCGGCATCGATGAACAGGTCGGTTTCGGTATCAAGCCCGAGCGAGCGGTTGTTCATGTTGGCTGACCCCACCCGCAGCACCTCATCGTCAACGATCATCAGCTTGGAATGGACATAGATCGGCGTGCCGGCTGCATTGCGCGGGACATAAATGCGAAAGCGGTTGCCCGGATCAACCGCGCCGATCGCGTGGCACAGCCGAACCCGCGCCGCGTCCATCGCGGCCTGCTCCAGCCAGCCCGAAGCCGTCAGCGGATTGATCAGCACCACTTCGGGCGGATCGGGCTGGGCCAGCCGCCGGGCCAGCGCCTCGGCAATCGCGCGCGAGGCGAAATACTGGCTTTCGGCGTAAATGAAGCGCCGCGCGCGGGCGATGTGCTCGGCAAACAGCGCCTCGATCTCGCGGACTTCCTCAAGATCGCGCCAGGCTGAACGGGTCCGCGCGATGCCGATCTCGACATCGCTGAACTCGGCCTTGAGCCGGAGTGGCCACAGGCTTTGCGGCTCGGCCTCGCACGGCTGCAAGGCCCGGCCGCCCGATTGCTGCCACCGCTCGCGCCCGAGTTCGGCCAACGCCCCGGCCGCCTCGCCTTCAACCAGCATCGAAAGATCGTGCCACGGGCCATAGAGCTTGGTGCTGAAGGGCTTGCGCCGGCGGGGGTCGGCCTCGCGGTGTTCGCGCGTGTCCCAGCGTTCGGAGGTCATGTCGATCCCGCCGCACACCGCCAGGCAATCGTCGATCACCACGATCTTCTGGTGATGGCTGCACCCCAGCGGGTGCGCCGAATCAAACCGGAAGCCGATCCCCGGATGCAGCGCCCAGCGGACCAGATCGATCAGCATGGTCCCGCGCAGCAGATATTTGAGCGCCCCGAAATTCCATTTGAGCACCAGTACCCGCAAGGCCGGACGGCGATTGCACAGCCACAGCAGGAACGGGCCAAGCCGGGCCGGCCAGCGTTTGCGGCTGGGGCCGTTCCACCAGCGCCGCCCCGGCCCCAGCAGCATCCGCGTATCGAAATCCCACCCGATCAGCATGATTCGTTGCCGCGCGCCAAGCATCGCCTGCTGCATGGCCGAGAAATAGTCCGCCGCGTCGATCAGCACATGAGCCCGGCTTGCACGAGCGAACCGCCAGACCGAAGGCACAGGCGCGGGGTTGGCGGCAGACGGGTCCATCGCCCCAGCCTAACCGATTGCCGGGCCGGCGTCACGGCCAGGCTCGCAGGCGCTCGCGGGCGATGGACAGCGCCTTACAATCCTGTATCCGATGGGAAAATATTCGAAAGATCCGCCCCCGGCATGACCGCCCCTGCCCTGCGCCCCGCTCTGCTGTTTATGGCGATCGCCGCGCTGGCCGCCGCGCTTTACCTGCCGGGACTGGGCCGCGTGCGCGCGCCGATCTGGGATGAAAGCTATTACCTGCCGACCACCGCCCGCTATCATGAAGAGCGCACCCAGTTCGCATCGCATCCGCCGCTGGGCATGATGCTGATCGCGGCAGGTGACAGCGCGTTTGGCAGCAACACCCCAGCACAGTGGCACGCGATCGCCGGCGCGGAATCGGTCACGGCACCCGAGATGCCGGACGGCTTTGATTATACCGGCGTGCGTATAACCCCGGCCCTGTTCGGCGTGCTGGGCGCCGGGCTGTTCGCGCTGGTGATGCTGGAGCTGACCGGCAGCCTTGCCGCCTCGGCCGCGCTCAGCCTGCTCTACCTTGGTGACACGGCGATTGCGGTCGAAGTGCGCGCCGCACTGCTCGATCCGTTCCAGCTCACTTTCATGCTTGGCGCGATGTTGGCCGCGATCCGCGCGATCAAACGCCCCGCCCCCGCCCCGGCGTTCGCAGTGGGCCTGTGCCTCGCCGCCGCCGCGCTGGTGCGCGCCAATGCGCTGGTGCTGGGCGTAATGGTGCCGGTAATGCTCTGGCCCACGCTCGCCGCGCGCGATTGGACACTGCTTGCCCGCCAAATGGGCGCAGGCATGGTCGGCGCGCTGACCGCGCTCGGTCTGACGCTCGCCATGTTCATCGCGCTCACCCCGCTGCCGCCCGATCCGGCGAGCGCGGCGGGCCGCGCCGATCTTGCCTTCCTCGCCCCTCCGCACCGTGCCGCGCTGGATCGCGGCCACTGGACGCCCGCAGCCGTGATCGCGGTGGCTGAGGACATCACGGCGCAGATGCGCGGCGATCTTGCCGTCACGCCCAAAACCGATGCCAACGGCTCGCATCCCGTGGACTGGCTGCTGGCGCGCGGCTCAATCCTCTACCGCGCCGACGCTGCAGCAAACCCACCCTACGCACTCGGCCTCACCCCCAACCGCGCGGTCTGGCTGATTTCGCTGCTTGGGGTGCTTTCCAGCCTGCTGCCGGGCCGCCTTCGGCAAAACCCGGTGCGCGTCATGCTGCTAGGCGGTTGGCTCGCCAGCATGGCGGCGCTGGCCTGGCTCGACAGCCAGCGGGTGGTCTATCTCTACCACTATCTCATCCCGCTGCTGCTGGGCCACGCCCTCGCCGCGCTGGAATGGAAACACCACAATCTCCCGCGCTGGCCAGCACTGGCCCTTGCGGCAGCGTGCCTCGGCTTTGCGCTCCAGGGCTGGGATTTTGCCGTGGGCCTTGCCCGGCCTTGATCGGCTCGCCTGAGCCAGATGCGAAGAAGGCGGAGTTCCCTGAGGAACCCCGCCTTCTTGGCCATCCAGATCCCCCATGGGGAAAATGGCGCGCCCGGAACGATTCGAACGTCCGACCCTCAGATTCGTAGTCTGATGCTCTATCCAGCTGAGCTACGGGCGCGTTGGAGAGGCGCTATTAGGAGCGTCGTGCGGGCTTGGCAAGCGGCTAATTTGTCTTTTCGAGCACTTCTTTCACAACCCGGGCAAGCGGCACGTCAAGTGGCGGCATGGCGAGGCTTTCGAGGGCATCGCCGCTGAACCAGCCCAGCTCATCCGCATCGAGGCACGCCGCTTCCCCCGCCCAGTCGCGACAAGTGTAAAGCATCAGGACAACCCGCTCACCCGGCAGCGCGGCGAAGGTCAGCGGCTGGAGCGAGCCCGCCTCGATCCTGAGGCCCAGTTCCTCCTCGCACTCGCGCAGCAGGGCGGCATCGGCGGTTTCGCCGGGTTCTACCTTGCCGCCGGGAAACTCCCACAACCCGCCGTGAGCGCGGTCGGCCCGGCGGCGCTGCATCAGCACGCGGCGGCTTGTATCGATCAGGGCAATGGCGACCACGGGAATCATTGTCGGATATTTTTGCAGATCCTGCGGCATTCTCAATCATTCCTTAGGGATAAACTGCAAGAACCGCCTTCATCTGTTCCAGGGGGCGGGAAGAACGTGATCAAGACGACACTCAGAAACCTGATCGGCGATGTGCGCGGCACGTCGGCAATCGAGATGGGGCTGATCTGCTCGCTCATCATTCTTGCGATGATGACCGCTCTGGAAACGTTCGCCGGTGAAAGCCAGCTGACCTGGGGCTCGATCGCCTCGAAAACTTCCGACGCCGTTGCCCAGTCAACGGGGAGTTAAATAAATTTCAAGACTTTACCCTTAGTCCGGTGATTGCTCGATCCGGGTGACAGGGAAAGAGCCGGGTAAACGAAGACTTTCCTATAGGAGACTGACCATGAAGTTCATCAACAAGCTGCTGCGCGACGAAGCTGGTGCGACCGCCATCGAATACGGCCTGATCGCCGCCCTCATCGCCGTCGCCGCGATCACCGCCATGCAGGGCCTGGGCAACCAGCTGCAGACCACCTTCAACACCACTTCGTCGGCGATGCAGACCGCGAACGCCTCGGCTTCGTAAGACGCAGACGACAGCTTTCGGGCCTCGGCCTGAAGACGCGAGGGGCGGCAGGGAAACCTGCCGCCCTTTTGCTTTGCGCAAAGCTCAATAGGTGACGAGCTTGACCTTCTGACCCACCGCCAGCTTGCTCGATGCGGTGAGCCCGTTGAGCACCAGGAAGCGGTCGAGAGGGGCATCGCCGTAGGCCATGCGGCGCGACAGGCTTTGCAGGGTATCGCCCTTGGCCACGCTCACCACCACCAGCTTGCGCGGCTTGACTGCAGCCGCCTCGGCCGCCGAAATCCGCCGCATCGAGGCATAAATCGGGCTGAACACATCGGCGCTGCCGGCCGGAACCATGGTCAGGAAATGAACCGCCTGCCCGCTGGCCAGTTCATAGGCAACCACGCTCACATCAACCTGGCTGTTGCCCGAGGCAACCCGCGCGCTGGCGCGGGCGGCGTTCATGCCGTTGATCGTGGTGCGGGTGATCGTGCCCGGATCGATCTGGGCCTGCCCCGATTCGGTGAGCCCGGCAAAGACCGCGCGGACATAGGCATCAAGGTCGCCGTTATAGGCCCCGCCCGCAAGCTGGCCCTTGCCCGCCTGCCCGCTGATCGCGACCGCCTGCGTACCGTTGACGAGATAGAACCCGCTAGGCGCCTCGAACTGGAACTTCATCTCAGGGTGGGTGAACTTGCGCCCATCGACGATGCCCTGCTGGGGATCGTCGCCATAGAGCAGACCGTTCACCCCGGTGAGGAACTGATCGCGGTTGAGCTTGCCGCTGGCCCCAGCGCCGGCGCGCGCCAGCGCCGCCGAGACGCGCGAGGCCGGATCGGGGTGAGTCGAGGCCCATTCGGGCACCCGGTCGGTCGTGCCCATCAGCCGCGCTTCGAGCGCGTTCTGGTTGGCCAGACTTTGCAGCACGGTCGACATCGCGCGCGGATCGTAACCGGCGCTGCGCAGATACTGGATGCCCAGGTTATCAGCCTCGGTTTCCTGGCTGCGCGAATATTTGAGCGTGAGCAGCTGCGAGCCCTGCATCAGGCCCTGCTGCACCACCTGCCCGATCCCGCTGTTGCCGAGCAGGACGCCCGACAGCACCGTGCCCAGCACGCCGATCACCGTGTTGCGGGTGGCCGCGCTCTGCCGCTTGGCGGCGTGGCGGGCAGCCACGTGGCCGACTTCGTGGCCGAGCACGCCAGCCAATTCGGCCTCATTGTTCATCAGCGCGACCAGCTGGCGGGTGGTGTAAACATAACCGCCGGGGATCGCGAAGGCGTTGTTGACCGAAGAATTGAGCAGCGTGACGGTGAAATCGTCGGTCGCGTTGCTGAGGCCCGACTGCACCGCGATCCGCTTGCCCACCGATTCGACATAGCGCGCCTGAGTGCCGCTCATCGCACCGCCGAATTCGGCGACGAGCTGGGGATGCGCCTTGGCGCCTTCCTGTTTGTCAGCCTGGCTGATCGCCTGCACCGCCTGGGCCCCGGCCTGCGCGATCGGCAGAGCCATGACCGCCAGCGCGGCCCCGGCAAACAGGCGCCCGAGCAGGGGGGATTTGCGAGGGGACATCGGGCATTCCTTTCCGGCAACGACAATTCGTTACCAAAAGGTAAGGCCCACCCCGGGTCTTGAAAAGCCGAAATATCCGCCCCGCGACCGGGGCTGGGACAGGTTCAGAGTTCGCCGATCCGCAGGAAGCGTTCTTCACGCTGGGCGCGGAGCTTTTCGGGCTTGAGCGCGATGAGCTTGTCCAGCTCGTCGTCGATCGCCTTGGCCAGCGCCTGGCAGGCCAGGGCCGGATCGCGGTGCGCCCCGCCAACCGGCTCCTTGACGATCCGGTCGATCACGCCAAGCCCGAGCAGATCCTGCGCGGTGACCTTCATCGCCTCGGCCGCATCAGCCGCCTTTTCGTTGGTGCGCCACAGGATCGAGGCGCAGCCTTCGGGCGAAATCACCGAATAGACAGCGTGTTCGAACATCAGCACGCGTTCGGCGCTGGCCAGCGCCACCGCGCCGCCCGAGCCGCCCTCGCCCACGATCACCGCCACCATCGGCACCGGCAGGGCAAGGCAGGCCTCGGTCGAACGGGCAATGGCTTCGGCCTGGCCGCGTTCTTCAGCCTCAACCCCCGGGAACGCGCCCGAGGTATCGACCAGCGTCACCACCGGCAGACCAAAGCGTCCGGCCAGTTCCATCAGGCGGATCGCCTTGCGATAGCCTTCAGGCTTGCCCATGCCGAAATTGTGCTTGAGCCGGCTTTGCGTGTCGTTGCCCTTTTCGTGCCCGATCACCACCACACGGCGGCCATCAAGCTTGGCAAAACCGCCGATGATCGCGTGATCCTCGCCATAATAGCGATCGCCGCCAAGCGGCACGAAATCGGTGAAGATCTGTTCGATGAAGTCCTTGAAGTGCGGCCGCATCGGATGGCGCGCCACCTGGGTCTTCTGCCACGGGGTGAGCGCGGCATAGGTGCTGGCCAGGAGGTCCGCGCTCTTCATTTCGAGGCGGCGGATCTCGGCGGTGATGTCGACATCGCCGACGCTGGCGGTTTCGCGCAGTTCCGAAATGCGCGCTTCCAGCGCGGCAACCGGCTTTTCGAACTCGAGATAGGAAATCATGGGCTTTGCGCTAGCCTTCTCCGCCCGTCACGGCAAGGGCCTGACCGCCAGCGGATGCCGTGCATTCACAAGTGCGACAAGCCGGGCGCTGTCGACGTGGGTATAGATCTGGGTCGTGGCGATGTCGGCATGGCCCAGCAGGGTCTGCAGCACGCGCAGGTCAGCCCCGCCTTCAAGCAGGTGCGTGGCAAAGGCATGGCGCAGCACGTGGGGGCTGACCTTTTCGGGATCGAGCCCGGCCCGGCCCGCCAGATCGCGCAGCAGCTGGAACAGACGAATCCGGGTAAGATGCCCCTTGGCCGAGCGCGAGGGAAACAGCTGCTTGCCGCCCTCGCTGCGCAGCACAACCCAGCGCGACAGTGCCTGCCGCGCGCGGGTGCTGACCGGGACCATGCGCTGCTGCCCGCCCTTGCCCGTGATGGTCAGGAACGGCGCGTCGCGCGGCACGGCGGCCAGCGGCAAGGACACCAGCTCGGTCGCGCGCAGGCCCGAGCCATAGAGCAGTTCGAGCAGCGCCAGCATCCGCACGGCCTCGGCCTTGTCGCCAGCAGCCTCTTCCTCGGCGCGGGCGAACAACGCCTCGACCTCGGCATGACCGAGCAGGCGTGGCAACGGACGGCGACTGCGCGGGCGCGGCAGCGCGGGCGACGGATCATCGCTGCGCAGTCCCTCGTCGACCAGAAAGCCATAGAACTGCCGCAGCGCGGAGCATTTACGCGCCAGGCTGGAGGGGGCAAGATCGGCCCAGGCCGGGCCCAGCGCGGCCAGTGCCGCACCATCGGCCCGCACCAGATCGCCGATCGCCTCCTCGGCCCCGTCAAGATCGCGGCGATAGGCGGCAAGGGTATTGGCCGCCGCGCCGCGCTCTGCCGCGAGCATGGCGAGAAAGCTCTCGGTCGCGGCGGAAATGGGCCTAGCCCCGCGCCACTGCCTCGGCCGCGATCATCCGCGCTTCGGCGCCAAGGCCAACCCGGTTGAGCGCCGAAACGATGTGGTAAAGGTGGACACTGGTCATATTGTCCCAGCCCTTGCCCTGCATCCCAAGGCCCGCAAGCAGCGCCACCAGCCCCTGGTTGTTCACCGCCGCAGCCTGATCGATCAGCCGGGTCCAATTGGTCTGACGGCCAAAATCGACCCCCAGCTTGGCGGCAAATTCACCCTGCGCCCCAGCGTCGACCCGGCCCAGCCCCGCAAGGCCAGCCAGCAGGAAGCGCGACTTGCGATAGCCATCGCTGTCATCATTGCCGCGAAAATTCGACAGGCTGCCGCCATCAACCGGCCCGGCGGGGCGCGGCGCGGCCAGCGCAAGCAAGGCCCAAGCGAGGCTGCCCTTGTCGGCCTGCGGGGCCCAGCGCAGCGCATTGGCATCAAGCCCGGCGGCCAGCATCGAGGCGATCAGATCGGGGGCATCCTTGGCAAAGCTGCCATCGACCGGCATCCGCGCGGCGGCATAGGCGGTCAGCACTTCGCGCGAATAGCGTTGCTGCGGATCGGCCGCGCCATCCCACACGCTGCGCAGCGCCGCCATGCGATCGGCCGCATCTTCGCCGACATAGGCATTGCGCAGGGTTTCCGCGCGCTTGGCCCAATCGCCTTCGATCTCGTCCTGGGCATAGATCTGGCCGTAAAGGTCAACCATCGCCGCGCTCGACAGGATGCCCGCCCCGGCGGCGAGATCTGCCCCTGCGGCGCGGTCTTCAAGCCCGACCATCGGCGCGGTGGCCGCAACATAGCTGTAGCGCGCGGGCACGTCCTGCATCAGCGCCTTGGGCGGGGTCAGCCCGACCGCGATGCTCAGCGCATAGCGCCACGGGGTCATGTCGTTCACCCCATCCCATTCGATCTTGACCGCGCGCCGCCCCTGTCCGGCCGCACCGGCATATTTCTGCGCCAGCAGCAGATCGACCTTGGGCCAGGCACCCTCGCCCATCAGGCGGTCAAGCTGGCTCATCCCGGCCGCGCCATCGCCTTCGAAGGCCGAACAGATCGCACGCAGCACCCGCCAATCGGCATCCTTGCGCGCCCCGCCGATCACCTTGGTCACCGGACAGATGCCGGTAACGTCAGCGGTGAAGGCATAGGCATCAAGCGCGGCCTGGGTCAGCGCCGGGCTGTAATTGCCTGCATCGACATCCTGCACCAGCGCGCGGGCGGCATCGCCTTCGCCCATGCGCACCAGCAGCGCGGCGCGCCATGCGGTGAAATCGGCCGGATTGACGCCATTGGGTGCATCGAGCCGCGAAGCCAGCGCCCGGCGCAGCAGGATATGCCCCCAGCGCGACACCAGCGCGCCCGAATTCTTCTCGATCGCGGCCTGGATCAGCCGCGCATCCTGCCCCGAGAACGAGCCCGAGGAAAACCCGCCTTCGTCCGCCGCCAGAATGCCAATCTTGCGCATCGACCGGCGCGCGGCATCGGGCATGTCATACTTGGGCTTGAGCCCGAGCAGCTCGTCGAGTTCATCGGGCGACATCGCCTCGATTTCCCGCAAGGTCGGCATCTTTCTGCCGTCGGCTGGCGCGGCGGCAGGGGCCGCGCCCGGCACAGCCTGGACCACGAGCGAGGAGGTTGCAGCAGGCGCCGCGGCAGCCGGCTTCACCGCAGGCGCAGCAGCGGGGCGTGCGCGCGGCTTGTCAAAACCGGGAGGAAGCAGCGATTCCGGGCCGCTCTGCGCGATCGCCAAGGCCGAAGTCAGCGCCAGCGCGGCGCCGGCCAGCAGCAGTGTGGCGCGCTTCATCGTCCGGCCCCCGGCAGGATGACAGGCTGGCTGATCGGCTGGATCGCCCGCTCGCCGCCATCGGCCCAGGCCCAGCCCAGCACGGTGACAAGTCCGCAGCCCAGCACCGCCGCAATCACCCAATCCCTGCGCATTACCAGTGCCACCCACGACCTCGTTGTCATTCCGCGCCCAAACGCTTGCACGTCCGGTTAGCCCAACTATAGGCTGCCTCGCAATGGAACTCGAAGAAACCACGCTCTCTGCCCTCGAAATAGAGGCGCTGTCCCGGCGGATCGACCGCCCGGTGGTGCTGGTGGGCATGATGGGCGTCGGCAAGTCGAGCGTCGGGCGCAAGCTGGCGGCCCTGCTCCACGCCCCCTTCATCGACGCCGACGAGGAGATCGAGAAGGCCGCGCAGATGTCCATCCCGGAAATCTTCGCGCAATATGGCGAAGCCTATTTCCGCGATGGCGAACGCCGGGTGATCTCCCGAATCATCGATGGCCCGCGCACCCGCGCGATCATCGCCACCGGCGGCGGGGCCTTTGTGAATGCGGAAACGCGCGCGCTGATCCTCGATCGGACAATCCCGGTCTGGCTCGATTCCGAAGTCGACGTGCTGATGGAGCGGGTCGGCCGCAAGGATAACCGTCCGCTGCTGCGCCAGGGTAACCCGCGCGAAATCCTCACCCGGCTGCGTGATGAGCGCGAGCCGTTCTATTCGCAGGCCCCGATCCACGTCAAAAGCACGTCTGGGCCGCATTCGCGCACCGTTACCAAGGTTCTGAAGGGGATCGACGCATGGCTGTAATCCCGGTCGACATCGCGGGCCGCCCCTATGAAGTGCGGGTCGGCACGGGCCTCTTGGCCACACTGGTCGAACAGTGCCGGGGCAAGCTGCGCAAGCGCCGCGTGCCGATCGTCACCGATGCGCGGGTCCACGCCGCATGGGGCGCCGTGGTGGAAAACGCGCTGCACGAAGGCGGGCACGAAGCGGCCTGGCGGATCCTTCCCGCGGGCGAGGCAACCAAAAGCTGGGAACAGCTTGCCGGACTGGTCGACTGGCTCTTGGGCGAAGAAGTCGAACGCGGCGATCACATTCTGGCGCTCGGCGGCGGGGTGATCGGCGATCTCACCGGCTTTGCCGCCTCAATCCTCAAGCGCG
>CALKVF010000008.1 GCA_937996535.1 uncultured Novosphingobium sp.
GGACGATCAGGCATTTGCCGGTTTTCTCCACCGACTTCTGCACAGTCTCGATGTCCAGCGGAACCAGCGTTCTGAGGTCGATGATTTCGGCATCGACGCCCTTTTCGCGGCACACCGCCTCGGCCACGTGGATCATCGTGCCATAGGCCAGCACGGTCAGCGCCTCGCCCTCTTGCACGATCCGAGCCTTGCCGAGCGGAATCGAGTAATAGCCTTCGGGCACTTCGCTGCCGTGATGGCGCGCCCAGGGTTCAGCCGGCTTGTCGTAATAGCCGTTGAACGGGCCGTTATAGATCCGCTTGGGCTCGAAGAAGATGACCGGGTCGTTGTCCTCGATCGCGGAGATCAGCAGCCCCTTGGCATCGTGCGGGGTGGCCGGGATCACGGTCTTGAGACCGGCGACATGGGTGAACAGCGCCTCGGGGCTCTGGCTGTGGGTCTGTCCGCCGAAGATTCCGCCGCCAAACGGCGAGCGCACGGTGATCGGCGCGGTAAATTCGCTCGCCGAACGATAGCGCAGCCGCGCGGCTTCCGAGACGAGTTGGTCGAGCCCCGGATAGATATAGTCGGCAAACTGGATTTCCGGCACCGGGCGCAGGCCATAGGCCCCCATCCCCACCGCCGCGCCGATGATCCCGCATTCGTTGATCGGGGTATCGAACACGCGGTGCTTGCCGAATTTCTGCTGCAGGCCGGCAGTCGCGCGGAACACGCCGCCGAAATAGCCGACATCCTCGCCAAACACGACGACGTTGGAATCCCGCGCCATCATGACGTTCAGGGCATCGTTGATCGCCTCGATCATGTTGAGGCGGCGGGTGGGAGCATCGTGCAGGCTCACCGGGGCTTCCTCGATGCTCATGATTCCTTCCACTCCGGCCACTTGATCCGGCGTTCGCGCATCGCCTGTTCGCTCTGTTCGGTGAGGTGCCAGGGCAGATCCTCGAACACGTCCTCGAACATGGTGTGGAACGGATGGTGCAGGCCGTGGCCCAGCACCCCGTTCTTTTCGGCTTCCTTGGTCGCGGCCTTCACTTGATCGACCAGCTCGGCGTCCATCGCGCGGTGCTGGTCTTCCGACCATTCGCCTAGCGCGATCAGGTGGCGCATCAGCCGGGTGATCGGATCGCCCAGCGGCCATTCCTCGCGCTCGTGGGCCGAGCGGTACTGGCTCGGATCGTCAGAGGTCGAATGGCCTTCGGCGCGGTAGGTGAAATGCTCGATCAGGGTCGGCCCGCCGCCCGCGCGCGCGCGGTTCGCCGCCCAGCGCGCCGCGGCATAGACCGCCAGCGGATCGTTGCCATCAACCCTCAGGCCCGCCACGCCATAGCCGATCGCCCGCGCCGCAAAGGTCGCGCGCTCAGCCCCGGCAAAGCCCGAAAAGCTCGAAATCGCCCACTGGTTGTTGACCACGTTGAAGATCACCGGGGCGTTGTAAACCGCGGCAAAGGTCAGCGCGGCGTGGAAATCGCCCTCGCTGGAAGAGCCTTCGCCCACCCAGCTCGCCGCGATCCGGGTATCGCCCTTGATCGCGCTGGCCATCGCCCAGCCGGCAGCCTGGGGATACTGGGTCGCCAGATTGCCGCTGATCGTGAAGAAGTGGTGCTCGGCGCTCGAATACATGATCGGCAGCTGGCGGCCCTTCAGCTTGTCGGCCCGGTTCGAGTAGATCTGGTTGATCATCTCGGTGATCGGATAGCCGCGCGCGATCAGGATGCCCTGCTGGCGATAGGACGGGAACACCATGTCATCGTCAGCCAGAGCAAAGGCCGAGGCCACGCTGGTCGCCTCTTCGCCGGTGCACTTCATGTAGAAGCTGGTCTTGCCCTGGCGCTGGCCGCGATACATCCGGTCATCGAACGCGCGGGTCAGCGCCATCACCCGCAGCATCCGCCGCAAGGTTTCGGCATCGAGCTGCGGATCCCACGGCCCAACCGCGCGGTGATCCTCGTCCAGCACCCGCACCAGCGCATTGCACAGCGGGTGGGTTTCAGACGCGGCGCAGGCTTCGTCCGGGCGCGGCGCGGCGCCCGCCGGGGGGATATCAAGCCACGAATAGTCAACCGGATCGCCCGGCCGGAAATGCGGCTCGGGAACGTGCAGCGCCAACGGCGGCAGGTTGCCGCGCGGATCGCCGGCACCCTTTGGGTCTTCAACCATAACCCGCTCTCCCGCTTCCCCGGCGCCCCATGCGCTAGTGGAAGCATATTCCAGATGCGTGTTATTTTATTTCAAACGGCTTTCCACGTCAACTAGACCGCGACGGGGGCCGATATGTGCTTTTGCGGAGCATATCCGCTGACGGCAAAGTCGTCGATCCGGTAGTCGAAAATGCTGCCTGGCGTGCGGGCGATTTCCATCGTCGGCACGTCCCCCGGGGTGCGGGCAAGCTGCTCGGTCACCAGTTCAGCGTGGTTGAGATAAAGGTGCGTGTCACCGCCCATCCAGACCAGTTCGCCCAGTTCCAGATCGCATTGCTGCGCCAGCATCCGGGTAAACAGCGCCGCGCCCCACAGGTTGAACGGCAGCCCCAGCGCAACATCGCAGCTGCGCTGATAGAGCAGGCATGACAGCCGCCCGTCCGCGACATGGAACTGGTAGGTCTTGTGGCACGGCGGCAGGGCCATCTGCCCCAGTTCGGCAACATTCCAGCCTTCCACGATATGGCGGCGGCTGCCGGGATTGTGGCGCAGGCTTTCGACCACGTCTGCCACCTGGTTCACCCCTTGCGCGCGCTGGCGAAACAGGCCGTCACCGATCGGCTCGTAAACCGGCCAATTGACCCACTGCTTGCCATAGACCGGGCCAAGGTCGCCCCACTGCGCGGCAAAGGCGGCATCGGCCACGATCCGCGCCGAAAAATCCTCGCGCGAAATCTCCTTACCGGTGGCCTTGCGATAGCGATCGAGCGGCCAGTCCGTCCAGATTTCGACGCCCTGTGCGCAGAGCTTGCGGATATTGGTGTCGCCGGTGAGGAACCACAGGAATTCGCGGGTGGCGGTTTTCCAATAGACCCGCTTGGTCGTGACCAGCGGCATCGCCCCGCCCGCCAGATCAAAGCGGATTTCCGCGCCAAAGACCGAGCGCGTGCCGATCCCCGTGCGATCGACCCGTTCGTCGCCCTGCTCCCAGATGCGGCGCATCAGGCCAAGGTATTGCCACTCCCAGTGGCGGTCTTCGCGCGGGTTCGTCACCATGCCCATTCCCTAGCCCCTGCCCCGTCCCAGCGGAAGCGGCGGCGGCGGCAATTCCTGTGGCAAAGCTGGCGCCCGAATACGGAAACCACCGTATAACCAACAACGACGGCCTCGCAACCTGGCGGTTCTATGCTGCGAGCATGACCACCATCGCCCGCCCGACCGCTCATGCACACTGGCTCGACTGGGCCGGACCGTGCCTGGCCGGGCTGCTCATCCTGCTGGGCGCCGCGGCCTATCCGCGCGCCGGGCAGGCCGCGATGGTCCTCTCTCGCAACGATGCGGCGCTGGCCTCGGGCTGGGCGCTGCAGGGCCGCAGCCTGCACGGCCAACACCTGATCATGCGAATGCCGACCGACCGCGCCGCGCTTGGCGCACTGATGCACGGCATCGTGCTGGTCGCAGTGCCCGACAGCCTGTGCAGCCCGCCCAAACCACTTGGAAAGAATTGAAATGGATCACCTTCAGGAATTTCGCCTCCGGGGCATTCAGACCCTCGCCGTGCTGTGCTGGCTGTGCGTGGCGATGTCGGGCCTCGATGCCCTGCTCAACTCGGGCGACGTGCTGGGCTTCGGCTTCAGCGTGGTGCTGGCACTGGGGCCGACCTGGCTGGCCGTGCGCGGGCGCAGCGATGCCGCCGCGCGGATCACCGTGGGCGCAACCCTGCCGCTGTTCGCCGCCGTGTTCCTGATGCAGGCCCACCAGCAGGCCTGGCAGACCGATGTCCACATGGTGTTCTTCGCGCTGATCGCGGCGGTCGCGATCCTGGCTGACTGGCGCCCGCTGATTGCCGCCACGCTGGTCACCGCGCTGCATCACCTGCTGACCAACTATATCGCCCCCAGCTATGTCTTCCCCGAAGGCGGCAGTCTGGCGCGCGTGCTGTTCCATGCCGTGATCGTGGTGATCGAAACCGCAGTGCTGATCAAACTGACGCTCGAACTGGAAAAGCTGGTGATCGGGCAGGCCGCTGCCCAGGCCGAACAGGCCGCCGCCGAAGCCCAGGCCCGTGCCTTGCGCGAATCGGTCGATGCCGAACAGCGCCTGGTGATCGGCGCGATCAGCGACCGGCTCCACCTGCTCGCCGGCGGCAACCTTGCCGCGCGGGTCGAGGAAAGCTTCCCGCCTGCCTACGAAAGCGTGCGCGGCGCGCTCAACCAGGCCTGCGCCGATCTTGAAGCGCTGGTCAGCCAAGTCGACATCTCGACCGGGATGATCCGCACTGGCGCCGCCGAAGTCCGCAGCGCCTCGGACGACCTTGCGCTGCGCACCGAGG
Organism: uncultured Novosphingobium sp.; assembly: GCA_937996535.1. Lineage (GTDB taxonomy): Bacteria > Pseudomonadota > Alphaproteobacteria > Sphingomonadales > Sphingomonadaceae > Novosphingobium. The sequence goes on from CALKVF010000008.1 coordinate 4,474, forward strand.
AACAGGCCAGTTCGCTTGAACGCATGGCCGATACCACCCAGCGCGTGACCAAGGACATTTCCGGCACCGCCCAGCGCTCGCTCGAAGCGCGCGACAGCACGCTGGCCGCCAAGGACAGCGCCGCCCAGGGCAGCCAGGTGGTCGAATCCGCGATCGCGGCGATGCACCTGATCGAACAATCGGCCAACGAGATCGGCCAGATCATCGCGCTGATCGACGGGATTTCGTTCCAGACCAACCTGCTCGCGCTCAACGCCGGGGTCGAAGCCGCGCGCGCCGGGGATGCCGGCAAGGGCTTTGCCGTGGTCGCCAACGAGGTGCGCGCGCTCGCCCAGCGCAGCGCGGATGCTGCGCAAACGATCAAGAATCTGATCCTGTCCAGCTCCTCGCAGGTCGAACAGGGGGTCAAACTGGTTGGCGAAAGCGGTGCGGTGCTGGGCCGGATCGCCGAACAGGTCAGCACGATCAGCGACACCATCAGCCAGATCGCCGGATCGGCCCAGGCCCAGGCCGAGGAACTCAAGGTCGTCAGCAGCAATTTTGCGCGGATCGACACCTCGACCCAGCAGAACGCGGCGATGGTCGAGGAAAGCAACGCTGCGGCCCATCACCTGCTGGCCGAAGCCGAATGCCTTGGCGAGCTGGTCAGCCGGTTCAGCACGGGCAACCGCGAAACCAACCGCCAACTGATGCGCGCCGCATGAGGAATTTCGCCCCAAATCGCGCCAAATCGGGTGGCCGGCAAAAAACTTCGCTTAAGCCCGCTTGCCACCCCGGCAATCGCCCACTATAGGCGCCCTCCTGCCTCGGGCACCCCTTGAAGCAATTCAGTGGGCGCCCTTGATACGGTCGGGGAATAGCTCAGCCTGGTAGAGCACTGTCTTCGGGAGGCAGGGGCCGGAGGTTCGAATCCTCTTTCCCCGACCATTTCAATCTACATCGCATCCAATCCTGCACCGCTTCGGCGGGCAGGTGGATCGTGCGCGTTACACGCCGCAGGCCTCGTTGGCCGACGGTGCCAGCGCCAGCCGCTCATCCCGGCCATAGATGTCAGTGAAATAGCCCAGCGTGCCATCGCCCCGCAAACCGGCGGTGAAATAGGTGATGTAGACCGGCAGGCTGCGCGGCAGGTCCAGCGTCACGCTTTGCCCCTTGGCGACCAGCGCGTCGATTTCGGCGCGGCTGCGGGTTCCGTCGAACAGGGTCGTCGCCAGATCAAGCGCATCGCCAACCCGCACGCAGCCGTGGCTGAAGGCGCGGCTATCCTGCTGGAACAGCGCGCGATTGGGCGTGTCGTGGAGATAGACGTTATAGGGATTAGCCATCGCCAGCTTCATGAAGCCCAGCGAATTGCCCGGCCCCGGCTTTTGCCGGATGTGTCCCCCGCTCCACACATAACCGCGCGCGCGGGCGGTTGCCGGATGGTTGTGAACCAGCGCTCCCACGCTTTCGCGCACGATATTGGCGGGCACGTCCCACCACGGGTTGAGCGTCACCCCGGTAACGGTGGCCGCGAAGGCCGGGGTCGGCGTGGCGGGCTTGCCGACGATCACCCGCCATGCCCCGGCCTGCGCGCCGCGGCGCCATAGCCGCACTTCGAAACTGGCGGCATTGACTAGCAGATAGTCGCCCCCCAGCTCGCGCGGCATCCAGCGCCAGCGTTCCATGTTGCGCGCCAGCACGCGGCGGCGGGCCGGATCGGTTTCGGCTGCGTAGGCAGCGCGCAGCGCGGCATAGTCGCCGTGCTGCGGATTGAGGCTGGCAAGCAGCGCCGCCACCCGGTTTTGCGCCACGGCCTCTGCCAGCATGGCATAAAGATCGAGCGCGGCATCGCTGTCGGCAATCTTCCATCCGGCGCGCTGCGCAGCCGGGGCAGCGCCGAGCAATTCCATCCGCGCCAGCCGCAGGGCCAGCGCGCTCGCGGCCCGGTCAATCGCCGCCGGATCACCGCCCTCAATCGCCGCATCGAGCCCGCCCGCATCGAGAACGGGCAAGGCTTCAGCCGGGGCAGCGGCGAGTGCGGTGCGCAAATCGGCCAGCGCCGGGGCATCCCAATGCGCCGAAACAGGCGGCGTGGCGGCGGTCAGAATGAGGCACAACGCAATTTTGAACCGCTTCATCCCGCTCTCCGATTCCTAGCGTTGCAAAATGGAAGCACGATTCCCAGATGGCCGTCAAAGAGCTTTCAGGAATACCCCAGGATGAATTTCAATCGGCGCCACTTCCTTGGCGCTCTGGCTGCGGGATCGGCGGGACTGGTGTCCACGCGCGCATTTGCAGTGCCGCTGTGCGGTGAAACGCCGGCATTGTTGCCCCAGGCCATGGCTGCCCTTGATGCCCACAGCAGCGCGATCACCTATCGCGATGTGATGGGCATCGTAAACTTCGATGCCCATTCCCGCCTGCCCCGCTTCCAGCTGGTCAATGTCGCCAACGGCAAGGTGCTGAAGTCGATGCTGGTGGCTCACGGACGCGGGTCTGACCCGGCCAACAGCGGCTTTGCTCAGCGGTTTTCCAACCGTGCGGGATCGAATGAATCGAGCCTTGGCGCCTTTGCCACTGGCGACATCTATTCGGGCAAGCACGGCCGCTCGCGCCGGCTGATCGGGCTGGAGCCCGAAAACAGCGCCGCGCTGGAACGCAACATCGTGATCCACGGCGCCGATTATGTCGCCGAAAGCCTCGCCGAAACGCAGGGCCGGATCGGCCGCAGCCAGGGCTGCTTTGCAGTTTCGCGCGGCGAGATCGGACAGCTGCTGCAACTGCTTGGCCCGGGCCGGCTGTTGCTGGCGTGGAAGGATGCGGCGGCGGCCTAACCGCCGCGCAGCAGTTGCACGCCCCAATCGCGTTCGAACAGGTAGAGCAGCAGGCGCGCCGCCTCGCTGCGCTCCCCCGTCAGCCCGCCATCGCGCGCGATCAGCAGGTGCGCGTCATCATGCGCCACGGGCAGCAAACGCTGGATCTGTTCGACACTGGCGACGCGAAAGGCACTGTCGCCTGATTGCCGCGTGCCGAGCAGTTCGCCCCCGCCGCGCAGCCGCAGATCCTCTTCGGCGAGTCGGAACCCGTCCTGCGTCTCGCGCATCAAGGCCAGCCGCTCGCGCGCAACTTCGGATAGCCCCGCCCCGCGCAGCAGCAGGCAGGTGCTCTTGCCGCTGCCGCGCCCGACCCGGCCGCGCAGCTGGTGGAGCTGCGCCAAGCCAAAGCGTTCGGCCTGTTCGATCACCATCAAGGTCGCATTGGGCACGTCGACGCCGACCTCGATCACCGTGGTCGCGACCAGCAGCTTGGCCTCGCCGCTGGCGAAGCGTTCCATCGCCGCGTCCTTGACCTCGGGCCGCAACTGCCCGTGGACCAACACCACCGCATCCCCCAGATGGGCCTGCAATTCGGCAAAGCGGGCCTCGGCGGCAGCCAGATCCTCGTTCTCATTCTCGCGCACCATCGGGCAGACCCAATAGGCCTGCTGGCCGCTTTCAAGGTGCCGGGCGAGCGCGCCAACCACGTCGCCAATCCGCTCAACCGCGACCACCCGCGTATCGATCGGCTGGCGCCCCGGCGGCATTTCATCGAGCCGGCTGACATCCATTTCGCCATATTGGGCCAGCGTCAGCGTACGCGGGATCGGGGTGGCGGTCATCGCCAGGCAGTGCGGCGTGCGCTTGCCCTTCTGGGTCAGCAGCAGACGCTGGCCGACGCCAAAACGGTGCTGTTCGTCGATCACCACCAGTGCAAGGTGCTTGTAGGTCACGGCATCCTGAAAGATCGCGTGAGTGCCCACGACCATGTCAATCGAGCCATCGAGCAGCCCCATCAGGATCGATTCGCGCGCGCGCCCCTTATCGCGCCCGGTGAGCAGCGCGATGGTCACGCCGGTGCCGGCGGCCATCCGGCTCAATGTTTCGTGATGCTGGCGCGCCAGGATTTCGGTCGGCGCCAGCAGCGCGGCCTGGGCGCCGGCTTCAACCGCGATCAGCATCGCCTCCAGCGCCACCACCGTCTTGCCCGAACCAACATCGCCTTGCAGCAGCCGCAGCATCGGCGCGGTCTGGGCCATGTCGCCCTCGATCTCGTCGATCGAGCGGCGCTGGGCCCCAGTGAGCCCGAACGGCAGGTTGAGCTTGGCCCTGAGCCGTCCATCGCCGGCCAGCGGCGTGCCGCTGCGCGAACGGTTCGATTCCTTGACCAGCAGCAGCGCCAGGGCATTGGCCAGCAATTCGTCATAGGCCAGCCGGTCGCGCGCGGCGGCGTGTTCGCTCTTGTGGGCGAGGTCCAGCGCATCGCGCCAGCTTGGCCACTGCATCTTGGCCAGCAGCGCCGGCTCGATCCATTCGGGCAAGGGTTCAACGTGGCCGAGCGCCTGCTGGACCAAAGCCGTGAGCCGCCCCTGGGTCAGCCCCTCGGACAGCGGATAGACCGGCTCGCACAGCTGCCCGAGCAAGGCCCCGCCCGCTTCAGCCACATGATCGGGATGGACGATCTGCAAGGTCTGCCCGAACTGGTCGAGCCGCCCGGCAATCCAGCGCTGTTCGCCCAGCGGCAGCTGCTTTTTCGCCCAGCCGCCATTGCGCCCGAAATAGGTCAGCGCGCAAACATTGCCCGCCGCGTCCGCCGCCATCACCCGGAACGGCCCGCGCCCCGCACTTGACCGGTATTCGAGCGGGGTCAGCGCGACGACGACGTTTTCGCCCACGCTCGCTTCATCCAGATCGGTCACCGCGCGGCGATCAACGAAGCGATCGGGCAAGTGATAGGCAAAGTCCTTGACCCGCGTCAGCCCCAGCCGATCGAGCGGGCGCGCAAGGTTGGGGCCCACGCCTTTGAGGCTGTCGGCTGCCGCGAACAGGGAATTGAGCCGATCGGGACGCATCCCCATCCTCATAGCGGGAAGCACGCCAAGGGGCAGCGAAAAATGCCCCATCCCGGCCCGGCACTTGACCCAGCGCATTGACCGCGCGCCAAAACAGGCGTTCGCTGCATCCTGCCTCGGACAAGAGGGCGTACAGTCAGGAGAAATGCCATGCTGCTTCTGCACGGAACCGTCATCGCGCTGATCGATGGCCGGAACTTCGAACTTTACCGCAACGCCGGAAACGAGGCCGAGCCGGACCTCGCCGCCCTGCCCAGCCCCGGGCTTGATGCGCACAACCATTCTGGCGTCGGCCACCGCTCCAGCCCAGGCAACCACGCCAACAGCCAGGTCGATGAAGATGCCCACGCCAATGCCGCCGCGGCCTGGCTCAACGGCGAAGTGCTGGGCCACCGGATCGAGAGCCTGGTGGTGATCGCCCCGCCGCGCACGCTGGGCGAACTGCGCCGGCACTACCATCAGACGACCGAGCGCGCGGTGATCCGCGAACTGGGCAAGGATCTGGTCGGCAAGCCGACCGATGCGATCATCGCCGCGCTCCGCGAAAAACACTGAGGGCGTGAGAAGCACTGAAGCCTTGCCATGACCGCTCCCGCAGCCTAGCGGCGGCGGTCATGGACCAAGCAGATCGTTCCCGCGATGAAAGGCTGCGCCGCCTGAAGTTCCGCGCCTGGCATCGCGGCACCCGCGAAGCCGACTACATGATGGGCTGCTTCTTCGATTCGTTCCACGCGAACTGGGGCGATGCCGAAATCGCGTGGTACGAAGCCCTGCTCGATGAGGAAGATGTCGACATCATGGGCTGGGCGCTGGGCTCGCTGGCCGTGCCGAGCGAATATGCCGGGCCGCTGATGGATACCTTCTGCAAGCTCGACTACGTCGAAATCCCGCGCTGACAGTGCCCGCCTGACAGGCTAAGGGCTGGACTTTCCCCTGCCCCCCGCTGGCCGCCAAACTGGCCCGCGGGGCAATTGCCCATGCGTGAACCATGTCCGATTTCGCCAAAGTCCTGTCTGCCACCACCCCGCTGACCCTTGCCGGATTGGCGCGCGGCGCCCAGCCGCTGGTGCTGGCCGACCTCGCCCGCACCGCCAAGGGCCGCGCCGTGTTCATCGCGCCCGACGAAGCCGCGATGCAGGCGATTGCCGACAGCGCGACCTTCTTTGCGCCTGAGCTGGAAGTCATCACCTTCCCCTCGTGGGACTGCCTGCCCTATGACCGCGCCAGCCCGGCGCTGTCGGTTTCGGCGCGGCGGCTGGCGGCGCTCCACCGCTTGCAGGGCGTGGCCGATGGGCCGCAATTGCTGGTCACCACAATCAACGCCGCGCTTCAGCGGGTGGTCACCCCGTTCCGCATCCGGGAATCGGTGCGCCTGCTCAAGCCCGGTATGGAAATCGGCCGCGAAAGCCTGATCGGGCTGCTTCAGCGGCAGGGCTACAGCCGCACCGATACCGTGGCCGATGCCGGCGAATATGCCGTGCGCGGTTCGCTGTTCGATATCTATCCTTCGGGCCTGGAACACGGGCTGCGGCTCGATTTCTTTGGCGACGAGCTGGAAACGCTGCGGCTGTTCGATCCCAACACTCAGCGCTCGATCGGCGAAATTCCGCATCACCTGCTGCTGCCCGCCAGCGAGGCGCTGCTCGATGAGGATACAGTCAAGCGGTTCCGCAGCGGATACCGCGAACGCTTTGGCGCCAATGCCACCTCCGATCCGCTGTACCAGGCGGTCAGCGATGGGCGGCGGCTGGCCGGGATGGAACACTGGCTGCCGCTGTTCGAGGACCGGCTGGTCACGCTGTTCGACCATCTTGAGGCCGACGATCTGCTGATCATCGATAGCGCCGCGCTGGGCGCCGCCGACGAACGGCTGGGCGACATTGCCGATTACTTCGCCGCCCGCTCGGACACGTCGGGCAAGGCGCCGGGCAGCTACCGCCCGCTCGCCCCCGCCGCGCTTTATCTTGAGCGGGGCGAACTGGACGCCGCGATCAGCGCCCGCCCGATCCACCGCACCGAGATCTTCCCCCAGCCCGAAAGCGCCGCAGTGGTCGATTTCGGCTTTGGCGGCAGCCGCGATTTCGCCCCCGAGCGCGCCCGCGGCGACAATGTTTACGAAGCGGCGGCCACCTACCTCACCGGGCAGGCCAAGCGTGGGCGCAAGACCCTGATCGCCGCCTATTCGACCGGCAGCCGCGCGCGCATCACCGCGATCCTCGGCGAAGCCGCGCGCCCCGAACCGGTCATGGCCGACGATTGGCAGGAAGCGCTTGGCCTCGCGGCCAAGGGCGTACCGGTGGCGCTGGTCCTGCCGCTCGAAGCCGGCTTCGCCAATGCCGAGATCGAACTGGTTACCGAGCAGGACATCCTGGGTGACCGGCTGGTGCGACGCAAGAAGCGCAAGAAGGGCGCGGATGCGTTCCTCGCCGAACTGGCCGCGCTGACCCCGGGCGATCTGGTGGTCCACATGGAGCACGGCATCGGCCGCTATGGCGGGCTCCAGTCGATCCCGGTGGGCGACAGCCCGCACGATTGCGTGATGCTGGAATATGCCGGCGGCGACAAACTCTACGTGCCGGTCGAAAACATCGATGTCCTCTCGCGCTATGGCTCGGACAACGATTTCGTCGCGCTTGACCGGCTCGGCGGCGAAGCCTGGCAGAAGCGCCGTGCGCGGCTCAAGGAGCGCATCCGCGAGATAGCGCACGAACTGCTCAAGACCGCCGCCCAGCGCGCGCTGCGCCAGGCCCCGGTGCTGGCCGCCGAACAGGCGAGCTATGACCAGTTCGCCGAGAAGTTTCCCTGGGCCGAAACCGAGGATCAGGAACGCGCGATCGAGGACGTGCTTGAGGATCTTGCAGCGGGTCGGCCGATGGACCGGCTGGTCTGCGGCGATGTCGGCTTCGGCAAGACCGAGGTGGCCCTGCGCGCGGCCTTCGTTGCGGCAATGGCCGGCCAGCAGGTGGCGATCATCGCCCCCACCACCCTGCTCGCGCGCCAGCACTACACCAATTTCAGCGACCGCTTTGCCGGCTTCCCGCTCAACGTCGGGCGGCTGTCGCGGCTGGTCAGCGACAAGGAAGCCAAGGCAACCCGCGAAGGGCTGACCGAAGGAACGATGGACGTGGTCGTGGGCACCCACGCGCTGCTGTCGAAAAGCGTCAAGTTCAAGCGGCTCGGGCTGGTAATCGTTGACGAGGAACAGCGCTTTGGCGTGAACCACAAGGAAGCGCTCAAGCAGCTGCGCGCCGACGTTCACGTCCTCACGCTCACCGCCACGCCGATCCCGCGCACGTTGCAGATGGCGATGTCGGGCCTGCGCGAGCTGTCCACCATCCAGACCCCGCCGGTCGACCGCCTGGCGGTGCGCACCTATGTGATGGAATGGGACGACATGGTGATGCGCGAAGCCCTGCTGCGCGAACATCACCGCGGCGGGCAGAGCTTCATCGTCGTGCCGCGCATCGCCGACATGGAGCAGATCGAGAAGTGGCTCCGCGAATTCGTGCCCGAGATCCGCTTCGTCACCGCGCACGGCCAGATGGCGGCGGGCGAAGTGGAAGAGCGGATGAGCGCCTTCTACGAGAAGAAATACGAAGTCCTGCTCTCGACCACAATCGTTGAAAGCGGGCTCGACATCCCGAGTGCGAACACGATCATCATCCACCGCGCCGACCGCTTTGGTCTGGCCCAGCTCTACCAGCTGCGCGGGCGCGTGGGCCGCTCCAAGCTGCGCGCCTATGCCTATCTCACCACGCCCGAGGACAGCCAGCTCTCCGAAGTTGCTGAAAAGCGGCTCAAGGTGCTGGGCGATCTCGACTCGCTGGGCGCGGGCTTCCAGCTGGCGAGCCACGATCTCGACATTCGCGGCGCGGGCAACCTCTTGGGCGATGAACAGTCGGGCCATATCCGCGAGGTCGGCTTCGAACTCTACCAGTCGATGCTGGAGGACGCGATCCTTGCCGCCAAGGCCGGCGACATGGGCCTCGCCAAGGAACGCAGTGCGCTCAGCCCGCAGATTACCGTCGATGCGCCGATCATGATTCCCGAGGACTACGTGCCCGATCTGGCGGTGCGCATGGCGCTCTATCGCCGCCTCAACGATGCCGACGACGCGCAGGAAATCGAGGCCCTGTCGGCCGAGATGATCGACCGCTTCGGCCCGCTGCCCCAGCCCACGGTCAACCTCGTCCAGCTCATCCAGATCAAGCGTCAGGCGATCGAGGCCAACATCGCCAAGATCGACGTCGGCGCCAAGGGCACGCTGGTCAGCTTCCATGGCGACGAGTTCCCCGATCCGGCCGGGCTGTTCGCCTATGTCGAGCGCCTCAACGGCGCGGTCAAACTGCGGCCTGACAGCAAGCTGGTGGTCAACCGCGCTTGGGGCGATCCCAAGGCCCGGCTCAACGGCCTGCTGCAATTGACCAAGGGGCTGTCGGCCATCGCGCGCAAGGCGAAGAAGCGCTAGGCCGCCTGCTTCAGGGATCGCGCCAGATCGAGGAACGCGCCCCCCCGCATCGGCCGGGCGCGCAGAAAGCCCTGATAAAAGGCGCACTGCTCCTGCGCCACCAATTGGCGTTGGGCTTCGCTTTCAACCCCTTCGGCAATCACGGCGAGGCCGAGTGCATGGGCCATCGCCACGATCCCACGCAGCACCGCCCGGTCGCGCGGATCATCCCCGCCACCGTCGATCATGCTGCGATCGAGTTTGAGGTAATGCAGCGGTAGCAGCTTGAGGTAGCGGAAGTTGCAGAAGCCCGCGCCAAAATCATCCAGCGCGATGCGGATGCCTTGCTGTGCCAGCCGCTCCAGCGTGCTGCCCGCGTGGCCCATATCGCCCAGCAGCACCTGTTCGGTCACTTCCAGCGTGATCCGTTCAGCCGCGAGCTTGCTTGTCGCCACCAGGGCAGAAAATTCCTCCGGGAAATCGGCAGCGGCCAGATCATCGGGCGTCACGTTGAGCGACAGCCGCAGATGCCTCGGCCAATCCCGCGCGCCGGCCAGTGCAAGACGGGCGATGTGGCGCGATAGCGGCGCAACGTGATCGGTCCGCGCGGCAATCGCGAACAGCGCGCCCGCGCCGATCCGCCCCAGCACCGGGTGGTTCCAGCGCGCCAGCGCCTCGGCCCCGGTCAGGCGGTCGTCCGTGCAGGCAAATTGCGGCTGATAGACCACCTCGATCTCATCCCGGTCGAGCGCGGCAAGCAGATCGGCCTCCAGCTGGGCGGCGCGGTAGCCCACCCGCACGGCCTCGCGGTCGGCCCAGACCAGCCGCCGCGCCGGGCTGCCCAGCGCGGTTTCCAGCGCATCGCCCAGCCGGTCGAACACCGAGTCCACGTCCTCGCCGGTGATCGCCCGCAGCAGGGCGCCGCGCGGAGAAAGCCGCAGCGTTCCCGCCGCCGTCGAAATCGGCCGGGCCAGCGCATCGAGCAACTGCGCACAGGCCACCTGCCAGCGTTCGCGGCTGCAAGCCTCGCTCGCCAGCAGCACGAACTGTCCGCCCCGCCCGCGCGCGGCCAGCCAGGTGCCATCGAGTTCAGCCGCGGCAAAATGCTTGAGCCGGGCCGCAACCTCACCCAGCGCCAGATCGCCCGCCGCCGCGCCATAGGCCAGATTGACCGCATCGAAGCGGCGCAGTCCGACCATCAGCGCATGCACTGGCTCGCCCCGCGCCAGCAGCGCGTCCAGCCGCTCGCGCACGGCTTCACGTTCGAGCAATCCGGTCACGGGATCGCGGCGCTGAGGGCTGGTTTCGGCAGGGCTCAATTGCATCGCCCCGCCTTAGCACCGCGAATACTGACAAAGTGTTGGCATGGCCGCCCGGCAAGCGAATGCGTTGCCAAACCGGCAGCGCCGCCATATGCACCCGGCCATGAGCGACTTTCCGCGCCTCGCCCTACTCCCGTCCGAGACTGCCCGCGCGCATGAAGCCGCCGCGCAGCTCGCGCAGCACGTCCGCTTCGTGCCGCTGGACGAAGCCGACGTCGCGGTGGTGCTGGGCGGCGATGGCCACATGCTCCATTGCCTGCACCACATGCTCGACAACGGGCGGGTAATCCCGGCTTACGGTCTCAACTACGGCACCGTGGGCTTCATGATGAACAAGCCCAAGTCGAGCCGCCCATTGGAAGAGCGCGTGGCCCGCGCCCGGCCGCTGGCCGTCACCCCGCTCGAAATGATCGCCACCACCGGCAAGGGCAAGGAAGTCAGCGCCTGGGCGATCAACGAAGTCTCGCTGCTGCGCGAAACCCGCCAGACCGCCAAGCTTGAAGTGTCGGTCAACGGCAAGGTCCGCCTGCCCGAACTGTTCTGCGACGGCATCCTCGTTGCCACCCCGGCCGGAACCACGGCCTACAACCTCTCTGCCAATGGCCCGATCCTGCCGCTCGGCTCGAACATGCTGGCGCTGACCCCGATCAGCCCGTTCCGCCCCCGGCGCTGGCGCGGCGCGATCATTCCCGATCACTACGAGATCGACTTCACCGTAATCGAGCCGCAAAAGCGCCCGGTTGCCGCGGTCGCCGACCAAAAGGAACTGCGCGACATTCTCGCCGTCAGGATCAAGGTCGCGCGCGAACAGCAGCTGACCTTGCTGTTCGATCCGGGCAAGACGCTCGAAGACCGGATTTTCGCCGAGCAGTTTCACTACTGACAATTTTCCGCGCGAGCGGCTTGCCAAACGCTTCGACGCTGTTATAGGCGCACCCCTGTCCGCAAGGACTGCTCCCTGATAGCTCAGCGGTAGAGCTCTCGACTGTTAATCGAGCGGCCGTAGGTTCGAATCCTACTCAGGGAGCCACTTCTTCCCACCATCGGCGAAAACCAGCGGACCGCGGCATCGTGCCCGTGCGCCCGCCGCATTCGAATCGCCGCAGCGCCGCCACGCCGCGTAACAACGGCAATTGCGATCGCGCGTCCAAGGTGCCAGACAGGCACGCATGTGCATGCACCCCGCCAACGCCAACGATCCCCGCCCCTGGCCGCAACAGGGGCTGGAGCGGATGATCTGCCCCTCGGCCATTGCCTGGGTCGGCACCGACACGCCCGATCCCGAAGCTGGTTTGATCGACCGCCTGTCGGACAAGGCGGTGTTCATGATGGGCGACAATCCCGCCCTGCCCCGGATGCCCGAGCGGCCGACACTGCTCGATTTCTTCCGGCTGCGGTTCAACGATTTCACCGTCCAGCACCTGCTCGCCAGCGCCAAGCGGGCGATGGATGACGGCCATGATGAAAAGATCGTGCTGGCCTGCCTGCTCCATGATATTTCCAACGGCTGCCTCGTGCGGCCCGATCACGGCTATTGGAGCGGGCAACTGATCGCGCCCTATGTCAGCGAGGAAGTGGCCTGGGCGGTGACCTATCACCAGGCGCTGCGCTATGTGCCCGACGAAAGCGTCGGCTATGCCTATCCCGCCAGCTACGACCGGTTCTTTGGCCCGGGTTACGAGCTGCCCGACTATATCCGCCGCGATGCCGAGATTGCCCGCAACCACCGCTGGTACATGACCTCGCGGGTGGTGACGCTCAACGATCTCTACTTCTTCGAGGATACCGACCCGGTCGATCCGGAAATCTTCACCGACCTGCTCGGCCGGCATTTCCGCCAACCCGAGGAAGGCCTCGGGTTCGACAATTCGCCGACATCGCACATGTGGCGCACGATGATCTGGCCCAACAACTTCCTCTAAGGCGGCCGGATCAGGGCTTGCGGGCCGAAACTAGCGCGTAATAACCGCCCCCGGTCGGCGCGGCCTCGACATCTACGAAGCCCGCGCCTTCGAGGAACCCGCGCAGTTCGGCAAAGGTATATTGCTTGCCGCGGGTGCCAAGCAGCATCAGCACCGAAAAGGCGGCGGTCGCCATCGGGCCGCAGCCGTCATCGTCCATCAGCATTTCGTGGAGCAGGATCCGCCCGCTCGAAGGCAGCGCGGCAAAGGCCTTGCCCGCCAGCAGGCGGCAGGTCGCATCGGACCAATCGTGGAACACGTTGGAGAAGAACAGCGCATCGTGGCCCGTGGGCCAATCCTGCGTGAACATGTTGACCGCGCGGGTCTTCACCCGCTCGCCCACCCCGGCCTTGGCGATATAGGCATCCGCCGCCGCGCATACCGCATCGATTTCCATCACCGTGGCCTGCAACCCGGGCCAGGCCTTGGCCAGTTCGATCGCGAAGATCCCCGACCCGCCGCCAACGTCCATCACGCTGCCAATGTCCGCAAAGATCGGCTGCATCGCTACCGCGCGTGACGAGGCCTGGCTGTGGGCGTTCATGAAGGCGGTGATCCGCGCCGCCATTTCCGGCGGCAGTTCGCCCCGCTCCCACTCCGCCGCGGCAGAGGCATGGCCTTCGGCCTTTTCGCCGGTGCGCAGGGTCGCCAGCAGCTGCGCATGAAGCGGCTGTGAGGCGCGGAACCCGTGGATCAGCGGGCCGGCATACCATTCGGCCTCGGGCTGCAACCAGCGCCGGGCTTCGGCGCTCGCCCGCCAGCGGCCCTCGCGCCGCTCGACAAAGCCCATCGCCGCGAGGAGCCCCAAGTGGATCCCCAGCGCGCGAGCGTTGAGCCCCAGCCTTGCGGCAAGTTCCTCGGTATCGAGTGCGACGTCAGCCAGGGCAGAGAGCGTGCCGACCTCGTCCGCCACCGTCAGCACCGGCAGCCGGTAGGCAGCCAGATAGGTGCCCCAGACGATCCGATCGTTGCTGGTGGCCGGCAGGGCAGTCATCGCATTCCCCCATTTGTTAGGATGGGAGGTTATCGGCTGACTGCCCAGCGTCAACTGCTCAGGCGGCGGCGCCGTGGCAGTGCTTGTACTTCTGGCCCGAACCGCACGGGCACATCGCGTTGCGCGAGAGGCCCATGTCGGCATAGGGATCGCCCGGCACCGCAGCGGCAGCCGCAGCCCCAAGTACGCCCGGAATCACCGCGCCCGGCGGCAGCTGCGACAGGGCATCGTTTTCCCCGGTGAAGGGATCGATGTGGCTGGTCAGGAAATCGGGCAGTTCAGGCAGCGCGACCGGATCGGGCATCCGCAGTTCGCTGTTCATCAGGATGCGGGTCACATCGGTGCGGATCGCTTCCAGCATCCGTTCGAACAGGCCAAAGGCTTCCTGCTTGTATTCGTTGATCGGGGTCTTCTGGGCATAGGCGCGCAAGAACACCACCTGACGCAGCGCGTCGAGCGTGGCGAGATGCTCCTTCCAGTAGTGATCGAGCCGTTCGAGCAGCACCTGCTTTTCGACCTGGCGCCAGATCGCGCCGTCTTCGCCGATCTTGGCGGCCATGTGCGCATCGACCAGCGCCGCGAGGTGTTCCTCGATGTGTTCGGGGTCGATCCCGTCTTCGGCCAGCCAATCATCGAACGGCGCTTCGATCCCGAGGACTTCGAGCATGCGCTCCTTGAGCCCGGCAATATCCCACTGTTCGGGATAGGAGCCCGGAGGGCAGGCATCGCCGACCAGCGTGTTGACGCTGTCGTGGCGCATATCGATCACGACATCGTCGACCGTTTCGGAATCCATGATGTCGGCGCGCTGTTCGTAGATGACCTTGCGCTGGTCGTTCATCACGTCGTCGTATTCGACGACCTGCTTACGGATGTCGTAGTTGCGCGCCTCGACCTTCTTCTGGGCAGTCTCGATCGCCTTCGACAGCCAGCGCGAACCGATCGCCTCGCCGTCCGCAAGGTTCGAATTCATCATCTTGGCAAACAGCGTGTCCGGCCCGAAGATGCGCAGCAGATCGTCTTCAAGGCAGAGGTAGAACTTCGACAGCCCCGGATCGCCCTGACGGCCCGAACGGCCGCGCAGCTGGTTGTCGATGCGGCGGCTTTCGTGGCGCTCGGTGCCGATCACGCAGAGCCCGCCAGCGGCCAGCACCTGATCCTTCTCGGCCTCGATCTCGACCTTGATGCGCTCGATCGCGGCATCGCGTTCTGCGCCCTCGGGCATGTCCTTGAGCTCGTCTTCCATGCGGAATTCGAGGTTGCCGCCCAGCTTGATGTCGGTGCCGCGCCCGGCCATGTTGGTGGCGATGGTCACCGCGCCAAGCCGCCCGGCCTGGGCCACGATGTGGGCTTCCATTTCGTGGAAGCGGGCGTTGAGCACGTTGTGCTTCACCCCCAGGTTCTTGAGGTATTCCGAGAGCAGTTCCGACTTCTCGATCGACACCGTGCCGACCAGCACCGGCTGGCCGCCGCCAGCCTTTTCGCTGATCAGCTTGGCGATCGCCTGGAACTTGTCCTGGGTGTTCTTGTAGAACTCGTCTTCCTCGTCGATGCGCTGGACGGGGATGTTGGTCGGGATGGTGACCACGTTCATCTTGTAGATGTCGTAGAATTCGGCCGCTTCGGTCGCGGCCGTGCCGGTCATCCCGCCGATCTTGGGATACATGCGGAAATAGTTCTGGAAGGTGATCGAGGCCATCGTCTGGTTCTCGGGCTCGATCTTGACGCCTTCCTTGGCCTCGACCGCCTGGTGCAGGCCGTTCGACCAGCGCCGGCCGTCCATCATGCGGCCGGTGAACTCGTCGATGATCACGACCTTGTCGTCCTTGACGATGTAGTCGATGTCCCGCTTGAACATGACGTTCGCCTTGAGGCTCTGGTCAAGGTGGTGGACGATCTGGGTGTTTTCGATGTCGTAGAGGTTCGAGCCGACCAGCAGCCCGGCCCCTTCGAGCAGGCGTTCCGCCTTTTCGACGCCGTCTTCGGTCAGGGTGATGTTCTTGGTCTTTTCGTCGGCCTCGTAATCCTCGGCGACAAGCTGCTTAACCACCGCGTCCACCGCGACATACTGCTCGCTCTTGTCGTCGGTCGGACCCGAAATGATCAGCGGGGTGCGCGCTTCGTCGATCAGGATCGAGTCCACTTCGTCGACGATCGCGAAATTGAACGCCCGGTGCACCATCTGCGAGCGCTCGTGCTTCATATTGTCGCGCAGGTAATCGAAGCCAAGCTCGTTGTTGGTCGCGTAGGTGATGTCCGAATTGTAGGCCGTGCGGCGCTCTTCCTCGGACAGGTTGGGCACGATGATCCCGACGGTCAGACCGAGGAACTTGTAGATCTGCCCCATCCATTCCGCGTCGCGGCGGGCGAGGTAATCGTTGACCGTGACGACGTGGACACCCTTGCCCTCGATCGCGTTGAGATAGACCGCCAGCGTCGCCACCAGGGTCTTGCCTTCGCCGGTGCGCATTTCGGCGATTTCGCCGCGATGGAGCACGATCCCGCCGATCATCTGGACATCGAAGTGCCGCATACCAAGCACGCGCACCGCCGCTTCGCGCACGGTGGCAAAGGCTTCGGGCAGGATATCGTCGAGGGTATTGCCCTCTTCCAGCTGGAGGCGGAACTTAGCGGTCTGCGCGCTCAATTCCTCATCGCTGAGGCCGGAAATGGTCGGCTCGAAAGCGGCGATCTGCTTGACGATCTTGTCGAGCGACTTGACGTAACGGTCGTTGGACGAGCCAAAAATGGCCTTGGCAATGGCGCCGATCATGCGGAAATTCCTGAATTTTCTGGGATATGGGAAATGGCCGCGTCAAGGCACACAGGCCCGCGCAGCCGCAAGGGTAGGAAACGCGCCGAAATCTATTCGAAAGCGCGATCGACCCCGAACAGAACCGAAGGAATGAACACCGCCGGGCGGACCGGGCGCACCCGCTCGCCATCGCGATCGCGCCGTTCCTGGCGCACCACCGGGGCATCGACCGAACTGGCCTGCGGGGCCGAAGGCCGCGCGCCGCGGGCGCTGTCAACCGCGCCGATTTCGGTATCGCCAGACCCGCTCATCCGCGCCTGGGCAGGCGTGGCCTGCGCGGCAAGACCCGCAAACAGGGCCAGAAGGGCAAGGACAATCCGGTTCATCGCCGCTGGATATAGTCGCCCCGGCCCGCCGCGTCCAGTGCAGCGCGGCAACACTTCCCCGTCATAACTGCGAGCATAGTGGCATACGGCTTACGCTTGATCTTTGCCCCCCGGCTTGGTGTAAGCGCTTCAAACAACGGGGGGACATGTGCGATGAACAGTATAGCGGCGGCGCAATCCGGGGCTGCAGCGTCTGCGGCCCCTGCCCCATCGGCGCACGCCCCGCGCCTGGTCCAGCTTGACGGGCTGCGCGGCCTCGCCGCGATCGTCATCATGCTCTACCATCTGGCGGCGGTCTATCACACCCGCGGGCCCTTTACGCGCGGCTACCTGTTCGTTGACCTGTTCTTCCTGCTCAGCGGGTTCGTGCTGGCGGTTTCAACCGAAAAGAAGCTCAATGCCGGGATCGGCGCCTTTGCCTTTACCAAGGCGCGCTTCGTGCGGTTGTGGCCGCTGGTCGCGGTTGGCGCAGGCGTAGCAGCGGTGCGCGCCTTTGCGATTGGCATGGCCGACCCGCTAACCCTGCTGCTGTGGCTGGCGCTCGATCTTGCAATGGTCCCGAGCCTCAGCGGCAGCGGCCCGTTCTATCGCTACAACGGGCCGCAGTGGACGCTGTTCTACGAATTGCTCGCCAATTTCCTCCACGCGCTACTGCTGCGCCGGGTTGCGACCCGCTGGCTGCCGCTGCTGGCGCTGGCGATGGGTGCTTGGCTGGTGTTCACCGTGCGGCGCCACGGCGGCGACACGATGGGCGTGAGCGCGCCCAATTGGAAAACCTGGTGGATGGGCCTGCCGCGGGTGGGCTGGTCCTATGTCCTCGGCGTGTGGATGGGCCGGCTCTACAAGGGTGGGCTGCGCAGCCCCGGCGCGCCCTGGTGGCTGGCGCTGGCCGTGCCGATGGCCGGGATCATGACCGTGCCCAGCCTGCCGCTGAGCCACGCCAATGGCGATCTGGTCTTCGTGGTGCTGTTCCTGCCGTTGGCGGTGTGGCTGGTCGCGATGTCGCAGCCGCCGCAGGGGCTGAACCGGCCGATGGAATGGCTCGGCAGCTATTCGCTGCCGCTCTACTGCGTCCACCTCACGGTGCTGGTCTCGGTCTCGGAACTGTTCGGCCGCGCCCACTGGGTGCAGGGGCTGGCCGTCGCCTCGGCGCTGGTGCTGGCCTGGGTATTCTCGCGGCTGGTGTCCTTTGCCAACAAGCCGCTGCCGGTCAAAGCGCCGGCCCAGGGCTGACGCCGATCACGCAAATTCGCTGTCCGGCAAAATCCGCCGAGCCTGAAAATTCAAACGCCGCACCTGCCAGGTGGCAGATGCGGCGCTGAATTTCAGGCTGGCCGCGAGGCGCCAACCAGCCGAACGCGTCTTAGTTGACGGCGTCCTTGAGGCCCTTGCCGGCCTTGAACTTCGGCTGAGCCGAAGCCTTGATCGACATCGGTTCGCCGGTGCGCGGGTTGCGGCCGGTCGAAGCCTTGCGCTTGGCAACCGAGAAGGTGCCGAAGCCAACGAGACGGACTTCGTCGCCCGACTTCAGAGCGCCGGTGATCGCGTCGAACACGCCTTCAACAGCCTTGGCAGCGTCGGTCTTGGTGAGGCCGCTCGATTCGGCGACGGCGCTGATCAGATCGTTCTTGTTCATTGTAGAAACCCCCTACCTTTCGTGAAATTCGGAGTTGTATTTAGATTCGCCTCTGAAAAAGGTGGCTGGACTTGAACTGGTTTTACTGGGGCTGTCAAAGCGAAAGCGCGCGATCCGTCCCCGATTATCCACGTTTTTTAGCCATTTT
The DNA here is from genome assembly GCA_937996535.1 of uncultured Novosphingobium sp. Taxonomy (GTDB): domain Bacteria; phylum Pseudomonadota; class Alphaproteobacteria; order Sphingomonadales; family Sphingomonadaceae; genus Novosphingobium. Next base: position 22,993 of record CALKVF010000008.1, read on the forward strand.
CGGCAATCAGAGGGGCTAGTCAGGTGGAATGACGTAATTGGTGCGGCGCAGCAAGCCGGCCCAAGGCCGATTCGCCGCACCGCGCCAAGGTCACTTCGCGAATCAGTGAGCCGTTGCCGAACCCGTTCCAGCCGCCGCCCCGGGCCCGCCCGGCTGGCTCGCCAGGTCGTCCGCCTCGCTCCATTCGATCGCTTCGAGCGGAGCCACCAGCGCCCGGGCCAGCACTTCATCGACGTGCGAAACCGGGATGATTTCCATGCCCTCGTGAACGTTGGCGGGGATGTCGGCGAGATCCCTGCGGTTCTCTTCCGGGATCAGCACGGTCTTGATCCCACCGCGCAGCGCCGCGAGCAGCTTTTCCTTGAGCCCGCCGATCGCCAGCACGCGCCCGCGCAGCGTAACCTCGCCGGTCATCGCCACGTCCTTGCGCACCGGGATCCCGGTCAGCGTCGAGACGATCGAGGTGACCATGCCGATACCGGCCGAAGGACCGTCCTTGGGCACGGCGCCTTCGGGCAGGTGGATGTGAACATCCTTGCGCGCGATCAGCGAAGGCTTGATGCCATAAGCCGGCGAGCGCGCCTTGACGAAGCTGAAGGCCGCCTGGACGCTTTCGTTCATCACTTCGCCCAGCTTGCCGGTGGTCTTGACCCCGCCCTTGCCCGGCACCGTAACGCTTTCGATCGTCAGCAGTTCGCCGCCAACCTGGGTCCAGGCCAGCCCGGTAACCGCGCCAACCTGATGCTCTTCCTCGGCCACGCCATAGCGGAACTTGCGCACCCCGGCGAAGTCGCCAAGGTTTTCGGGCGTGACGACCACGCGCTTGTCCTTGCCTTCCAGAATGCGGCGCAGCGCCTTGCGCGCCAGCCGGGCGATCTCGCGCTCCAGCGTGCGCACCCCGGCTTCGCGGGTGTAGTAGCGGATCAGATCGCGCAGCGCCGCCGTTTCCAGCGTGAACTCCGCCGGCTTGAGCCCGTGGGCCTCGATCTGCTTGGCAACCAGATGACGCTCGGCGATCTCGACCTTCTCGTCCTCGGTATAGCCTTCGAGCCGGATGATCTCCATGCGGTCGAGCAGCGGCTGCGGCAGGTTGAGGCTGTTGGCCGTGCAGACGAACATCACGTCCGACAGGTCGTAGTCGAGTTCGAGGTAGTGATCCTGGAACTTGGCGTTCTGTTCCGGATCGAGCACTTCGAGCAGCGCCGAGGCCGGATCGCCCCGGAAGTCCTGACCCAGCTTGTCGATCTCATCGAGCAGGAACAGCGGATTGCTGGTCCCGGCCTTCTTGAGATTGGCCACGATCTTGCCCGGCATCGAGCCGATATAGGTGCGGCGGTGGCCACGAATTTCGGCTTCATCGCGCACGCCGCCCAGCGACTGGCGAATGAATTCGCGCCCGCAGGCCTTGGCGATCGACTTGCCCAACGAGGTCTTGCCCACGCCCGGCGGGCCGACGAGGCACAGGATCGGCCCCTTGAGCTTGTTGGTGCGCGCCTGAACCGCCAGATATTCGACGATCCGGTCCTTGACCTTGTCGAGCGCATAGTGATCGGCATCCAGCACGCCCTGGGCGACCTGGATATCCTTCTTGAGCTTCGACTTCTTGCCCCACGGCAGCCCCAGCAGCACGTCGAGGTAATTGCGAATGACGGTCGCCTCGGCGCTCATCGGCTGCATGGTCTTGAGCTTCTTCAGCTCGGCATTGGCCTTGGTGCGGGCTTCCTTCGACAGCTTGAGCTTGTCGATCTTGTCCTGCAGTTCGGCGATCTCGTTGGCTTCCTCGCCATCGCCGCCGCCCAGTTCCGACTGGATCGCCTTGAGCTGTTCGTTGAGGTAATATTCGCGCTGGGTCTTTTCCATCTGCCGCTTCACGCGGCCACGGATCTTGCGCTCCACCTGCAGCACGCCAAGCTCGCCTTCCATGAAGGAATAGACCATCTCCAGCCGCTTGAGCGGATCCTGCTCGGACAAGAGCGCCTGCTTGTCGGCAACCTTGACCTGAACGTGGGCAGCCACGTTATCGGCCAGCAAGGCGGCATCGACGATTTCGGTCAGGTTATCGCCCGCGTCCTGCGGCAGCTTCTTGTTGAGCTTGGCATATTCGCCAAAGCTTTCGACCACGCTGCGCATCATCGCGGCAACTTCGGTGCCCGAAACGCTGACCGGATCGAGAATCTCGACCGCGGCCACCGCCATGTTGCCGCCGCTGCCAGGTTCGATCCGCAGGTTTTCGATCCGCGCGCGCTGCTTGGCCTCGACCAGCACGCGCACCGTGCCATCGGGCAGCTTGAGCAGCTGGAGCACCGTGGCGATCACGCCAACGTCATAAAGGTCATCGCGGTCGGGATCGTCGCAGCCCGGATCGAGCTGGGCGAGCAGGAAAATGTCCTTGTCGCCGGACATCGCCGCTTCGAGCGCGGCGACCGACTTTTCGCGGCCGACAAACAGCGGAACGACCATGCCGGGAAACACGACGATGTCGCGCAGCGGCAGCAGGGGGAGCAAGGTAGCCATATCAATCCGTCCAATCCGGCGCAGAGCCTACGCCGTCCGGGTGAATCCCGGGTTTGAATCTGGATATGGGGTTGACCTGCCATGGGTGCAATGGGGGCGCACGCCGAGGCTGTGGAAGGCCGGCGCGGCGCAGCAATCCGCGCCGCGCGGCCGGGTATTACATGCCAGGAAGCTTGAAGCCCGGGGGCAGACCCATGCCGGACTGCATCCGCGCCATTTCATCGCCAGCCACGGCATCAGCCTTGGCCCGGGCGTCATTATAAGCCGCCGCGATCAGATCCTCGACGATGCCCTTTTCGGCAGGGCTCATCAGGCTGTCGTCGATCGAAACGCCGATCACCCGGCCCTTGGCCGAGCAGCGGATCTTGACCAGACCACCGCCGGCCACGCCTTCAACCTCGATCCCGTCGAGCTTGGACTGGGCTTCGGTCATCTGCTTCTGGATGGTCTCGGCGGCGGCCTGGGCAGCCTTGATCATCTCTTCCATCGACTTCACGCGCGCTTACTCCACTTCTTGCCGCCTTGGCCGGCCAGACCAGCCTCGGCGCTGTCATCGATCATCTCGGCCTTGGGAAAGGCTTCGAACGCGGCTTCGACCAGCGGGTGACGCAGCAGTTCGGCATGGGCCGCCGCCTTGGCCGCCTCGCTATTCTCGCGCAGGGTCGGGCGGCCTTCGCCATCGACCTTGAGATTGAGCTGCCACCGCTCGCCCGTCGCGCGCAGCAGGGCATCGCGCAGTTCCGCGCCGGGATCGCCGGGGAAGCCGGGGGCCAGCGAATAGGTCAGCTCGCCCGGCTGCAGATCGATCACCCGCACCCAGTCGCGCATGACCTGAGCCAGCCGCAGCTGCCCTGAATGATCGACCCGGTCGACCAGCGTTTCCCAGTCCGGCCCGGCCTTGGCCGAAGGCGCGGCGGGGCTGCCAGCGGCGCCCTCTCCGGCCGATGCGGCAATGGTCACGCCATTGGCGACCATATCGTCAAGCTTGCGCGCCAAGGTGCCCGGATCGGGCAGGTCGCTCGCGTGCTGGATGCGCAGCAGCGCCATCTTCGCGGCGACCAGCGGATCGGGCGCGCCGCGCACTTCGTCATGGCCCTTGAGCAGCAATTGCCACAGGCGGTGCAGCTGCCCGGCGGACAGGCGCCCGGCCCATTCATCCAGCGCGGCGCGTTCTTCGGCGGAAATCGCCTCGGCCCCGCCCTTGCCCAACTGGGTCACGGTGATGCGGTGCGCCAGCTCCATCGCCGAGCGCAGCAGCGCCACCGGCTCCACCCCCAGCGCGAACTGGTGATCGACCATGTCGAGCAGTTCGGCGCCATCGCCCGTCAGCAGCGCGGCAAACAGGCGGCGCTGGGCCGACTTGTCAGCCAGCCCGAGCATGTCGCGGACCTGCCCAGCGGTAACCAGCCCTTCGCCGCCCAGATCGGCATGGGCAATCGCCTGATCGAGGATCGACAGCCCATCGCGCACCGAGCCTTCAGCGGCGGCGGCGACCATCGACAGCGCCTCGGCCTCGGCGGTCACGCCTTCGGCGGCGCAGACGCGGGCGAAATGCTCAGCCAGCAGCGGGGTCGGGATGCGGCGCAGGTCAAACCGCTGACAGCGCGACAGCACTGTCACCGGCAGCTTGTCGACCTCGGTAGTGGCGAACAGGAACTTCACGTGCGCCGGCGGTTCTTCCAGCGTCTTGAGCAGCGCGTTGAACGCGTTGCGCGACAGCATGTGAACTTCGTCGATGATGTAGATCTTGTAGCGCGCCGACACCGCCGCATAGCGCACAGCCTCGATGATTTCGCGCACGTCGTCGACGCCGGTGTGGCTCGCGGCGTCCATCTCGATCACGTCGATGTGGCGGCCCTCGGCGATCGCGAGGCACGGCTCGCAGGCGCCGCACGGATCGATCGTCGGCCCGCCCTGCCCATCCGGGCCAACGCAGTTCAGCGCCTTGGCGATAAGCCGCGCGGTCGAGGTTTTGCCGACCCCGCGCACCCCGGTCATCAGGAAGGCATGGGCCAGCCGGTCGCGGCGGATCGCGTTGCCCAGCGTCTGGACCATCGCGTCCTGCCCGATCAGCTCGGAAAAGGTCTGCGGACGATACTTGCGCGCAAGCACCCGGTAAGGCTGCGCTGCCGGAGTGGGTACAGCAGCAACGGGGGCAGACGCAGGAGCCGGTGCAGGCGCCGCCACGGACATAGCTGCCGCAACCGGCGCGGCAGGCGCGGGCGCCGGATCGCCGAACATCGAGCCCTGACCGGCCGCTTCAAGCTCAGCCGTGCTGGGAGCTTCGTCCTCGGGCCGTTCGGCCTCGGGATCTTGCCCGAAGATGTCAGGTGAATCGTCCATCCCGACCTAGGTAGGCGCTGGCGCGAAAAATGTCAGGGCCAAAGCGCGCAAACCCCCAGCAATCCACAGAAGCGCGGCCAGAGCGATAGCGATGGGGGATGAAAAGGAGCCGGCCGACCCGCCGCAACCCGTTGTGGCTGCTTCCTTCCGGACCTGACCAGGTTGGCGGACGCAAGCGTCCGACCGACTCCCGGGCGGGCATATGGCGGCGATCAGCCGTTTAGGCAAGCCCGACTCGTGCCGGGCCGGCCAATCAGCGGAAATTGTCGGCGTAGGCCTGGATCTTGAGGCGGCGCGGCGGGGTCGCGTGGACGGCCGCGGCAATGCCGTACTTGTCGGCATAGGCCTGGGCCTCGGCCTGGCTGTCGAACTTGAGCACGACCTGCGCCTGGGTGTCGCCCGAGCCGGTCCAGCCCATCAGCGGGTCGGCGCGGCGAGCTTCAGCCGGGGCGAATTCGAGGATCCACTGACCAAGCAGGGCCTTGCCGGACTGCATGGCGTTCTTCGGGCGCTGATAGATACGTGCGGACATGCGCGCTGCCCTGCGTCGATTCCGCGCGGGAATCAAGTGCGGTTGAACGCGTTCTTGGTCTTGAGGCTGGGAATTTCGCTCCACGGCTCATCTGGCCAGCGGTGCTTGGGGTAGCGGCCCTTCATGTCTTTCACCACATCGCGCCACGATCCGCGCCAGAATGCGGGCAGATCGCGCGTGGTCTGGACCGGCTTGTGCCCCGGCGATGTCAGCTTGAGCAGCAGCGGCTGCGGCGGCTGGCCGAAAGTGGGATGCCGGTCGAGCCCGAACAGCGCCTGGACCCGCACTTCGACGCTCGGCCCGCCGGGATCGTCATAGTCGATCGGGTGGGCCGTGCCCGCCGGGCTGGTAAACTGGGCCGGGGCGAGCCGCTCCAGCGCCTGCTGCCCGGCATAGTCGAGCCGCGCACGCAGGGCATCGTGCAGCTTGCCCGGATCAAGCTGTTCGAGCCGCCGGCCGAGCAGCGGAGCCAGCCAATCCTCAAGATCAGCGAGCAAGGCGGCATCGGACAGGCTCTCCACCCCGGCAAACCGCGCCCGGCGCAGCAAGCCGAGGCTGGCCTTGCCCAGCGGGATCAGCCCCAGCCCCTCGGCCCTGATCCGCGCAATCAGAAAAGCGCGCAGCGCCTCGGGATCAGGCGATGGATCAGGCCCGCGCGATACGGTGACCGCGCCCAGCCGCGTTTCCAGCAGCGCCTCGACCCGGCTTTCATCCGCGATCCAGCGCAAGGCCGGGCGGCGCTCGATCCGGTGCGCCAGCCAGCGCAGGACTTCGCTTTCCTCAAGCGGGCAGGCTCCGGTAATCCGCGCACCCTTGGCATCGCCCTGAGCCTCACCCACGGCCAGCCAAGTCGCCCGCGCCAAGGGAGAGGCCGGATCGAGCCGCAGCCCCCTGCCCCCGGCAGTCAGCCAGTCTTCCCCGGCGCTGTCGCGGCGGCGGGCGATATTGTCGGGAAACCCCTCGGCCAGCAGGATCGCGGCGGGGATCCCGTCATCGGGTGCGTGCCCGGCCAGTTCTCCCACCTGCCGCTCCCAGCGCGCGGCCAGCTTGCGCGAGGCCTCGGCCCGGGGCGAGCGGTCCGCATTCCAGCGATCAAGCCGCGCGGCCAGATCCTCGCCCCGTCCGCCAAGACCCCGCTCCTGGAGCAGTAGCGCCAGCTTGGCCGCATCGGCTGCCGCGCCGTGCTGCGCACCGAACAGCAGCATATGCGCCTCGCGCGGGGCCATCGGCAGGGCGGCCATCTTGCGCCCGTGCGCGGTAATCCGCCCGGCCTCATCCAGCGCGCCAAGCGATTGCAGCATGGCCCGCGCCGCGCCCAGCGCCGCGGCGGGCGGCGGATCGAGCCACGGCAGCGCCGCGGGATCGGTCGCCCCCCACTGCGCCAGCGCCAAGAGCAGCGGCGCAAGGTCGGAGGTGAGCATTTCGGGCGGATCAAAGGCCGGGCGCCCGGCATGGGCAGCCTCTTCCCACAACCGGTAAGCCGTGCCCGGTCCTTGCCGCGCGGCGCGGCCCGCACGCTGCGCGGCAGCGGCTTGGCTGGCGCGGTGAGTGACCAGCCGGGTCACGCCGGCGGCCTTGTCAAATTCGGCCCGGCGCGACAGCCCGGCATCGATAACCACCGCCACGCCATCGAGTGTGAGCGAGGTTTCGGCGATCGCGGTCGCCAATACGATCCGCCGCCGCCCGCCGGGATCGCGCTTGATCGCCGCGCGCTGCGCCGCTGGATCGCATTGCCCGTGGAGCGGCAGGACCAAGGCCGAGGGCAGCTTTTCGGCCAATCGCTCGCGCAGCCGCTCAATTTCGCCCACGCCGGGGAGGAAGGCCAGCATATCGCCAGCCTCCTCGCGCCAGGCGGTGAGGATGGCCGAAGTCATCACCTCTTCAAGCCTCAGTTCCGGGCGCGCGCCCAGCCAGCGGATGGCCAGCGGGTGGGCCTTGCCCGCGCTTTCCACCACCGGCGCGCCGCCGAGCAGTGCCGCAAAGCGCGTGCCGTCAATAGTGGCCGACATCACCACCAGCCGCAGGTCTTCGCGCAGCACCTGCTGGCTTTCGATCGCCAGCGCGAGGCCGAGATCGGAATCGAGATGCCGCTCGTGTGCTTCATCGAACAGCACGGCGGACACGCCCGTTAGTTCGGGATCCTTGAGAATGGTCGAGACGAAAATCGCCTCGGTCATCACCAGCACGCGGGTCTTGGCGCTGCGCTTGCTATCCAGCCGGGTGAGATAGCCCACCGTTTCGCCCGGTGCCTCGCCCAGCAATTCGGCCATGCGCTCTGCCGCCGCGCGGGCCGCGACCCGGCGCGGGGACAGCAGGATCACCATGCCGCTGCACCAGGCCTCACCCAGCAGCGCAGGCGCGACCGAGGTGGTCTTGCCCGCGCCCGGCGGCGCGATCAGCACCGCCCCCGCCCGCTCGCGCAGCGCAGCGAGCAGGTCCGGCAGGACGGCATGGATAGGCAGGTCGGTCACGCCCGCGTGACTAGGGCAATGGGCGGGGGGATCAACCCATCGGGTACATGATTTCCCGCGAGACCTTGTCGATTGCCTTCATCAGATCGGCATCAAGCACCAGATCGGCAGCGGCCAGAATTTCGGGCAGCTGTTCTTCCCGGGTCACGCCGACAATCGTCGAGGCCACAAAATCATGCTGCTTCGACCAGGCAACCGCCATGGTCACCGGGCTCATCCCGGCCTCAGCGGCCAACTCGGCAAAACGCGCGGTCGAGGCGAGCGAACGCTCGTTAACGAAGCGGCGGCCCATCGCCGCCTGCCGCCCTTCCATCGCGAGATAGCGCGAAAAACGCGCGCCATCGGGCCGCGCGCCATCCTGATACTTGCCCGACAGCACCCCGCCCGCAATCGGCGAATAGGGGATCAGGCTGACCCCTTCCATCCGGCAGACCTGGGCCAGTTCGTCCTCGAAGCGGCGGTTGTTGAGGCTGAAATTGTTCTGGATCGTCTGATAGCGCACCGCGCCCAGCTTTTCCGACGCGGCAAGCGATTTCATCAGCCCCCAGCTCGTCTCGTTCGAACAGCCGGTGATCCGCACCTTGCCGGCGCGCACCAGTTCGTCGAGCACTTCCATTGTCTCCTCATAGGGCAGCTCGTGGTCGGGCCAGTGGGTCTGGTAGAGGTCGATATAGTCGGTGCCGAGCCGGGTCAGGCTTTCTTCGACCGCAACCATGATGTTGCGCCGATCAAGCGCGGTCATCCCGCTGCGCTTGGGGCTGCGGAACCAGACGTGGCTGGGGCCGGAAACCTTGGTCGCGAGAATGATCGCATCGCGCGGCTTGGTCTTGAGCCACTTGCCGACGATTTCCTCGGTCCGGCCAACCCACTTCGCCTCGGGCGGGACGGGATAGCCTTCGGCGGTATCGTAAAAATCGATCCCGGCTTCGAAGCACTGGTCAAGGATGCGCAGCGATGCGGCCTCGTCGGTCTGGCTCCCGAAGGTCATGGTGCCCATGCAGATGTCGGAGACGACGATGGCGGACTTGCCGAGGCGGCGACGTTGCATGTGGCGAATTCTCCCGGTTGGGTTGTGGTCTGCAACCCAAGGTGCCGGGTCCGGCCGGGGCGGTCAAGGCCCCGGCCGAATGGCAATCAGAACTCGGACCAATCGTTGTCACCCGCCGGAACCGGGGCCGGCGCGTTGACCGCAACCTTGGTGGCGCGGCGCGGCGCAGGGGCCGGCGCAGTCACCTTGGGCGCAGCCGCCCGCAGCGCGACGACATCGCCCGCCTTGCCGCTGAATTCAAAGCGGCCAACCAGCGCGCCAAGGCGGGTGGATTCATCAGCCAGCCCGCGCGATGCGGCGGTCGATTCCTCGACCAGCGCGGCGTTCTGCTGGGTCACCTTGTCCATGTCGGTCACCACGGTATCGACCTGGCGGATCGCTGCGGCCTGTTCACTGGCGGCATCCGCGATCGAGCCGATCATCCCCGCGATCGAGGTGGTGCGGGTAACAATCCCATCCAGCGCGGCGCGGGTCTTGTGCATCAGTTCAACGCCGTTGCTGACTTCGTGGCCGCTGGCCTTGATGATCCCGGTGATTTCCTTGGCAGCCTCAGCCGAGCGTTCGGCGAGCGAGCGCACTTCGGTGGCGACCACGGCAAAGCCCTTGCCGGCGTCGCCAGCGCGCGCGGCTTCGACCCCGGCGTTGAGCGCGAGCAAGTTGGTCTGGAACGCGATCCCGTCGATCAGCGAGACGATTTCCTCCATCCGCTGGCTCGACCGGGCGATCACTTCCATCGCGTTGACCGCCGCGACCATCACTTCGCCGCTCTGCTGGGCTTCGAGTTCGGTTTCGCGGGCATTGGTGCGGGCCTCTTCCGCGATCCGCGCGGTTTCGGTGACCGAGGTGGTCAGCTGGCGAACCGACGCTGCCGATTCCTCAAGAGCAGCGGCCTGCCCTTCGGTGCGGCGCGACAGATCGTTGGCGGCGCTGGCGATTTCGGACGAGCCGCTGCGCACGCTGTCAGCGGCCTGGGCCATGTCCTGCATCACTTCGCCAAGGCTGGCGACGGTATCGTTGAAATCGGCCCGCAGGCGTTCGTATTCCTCGGGGAAGCGAGCGGTAATGGCACAGTCGAGCTTGCCCGCCTTGAGCGCGCCGAGCGAGGCCGCAAGGGCTTCGACCACCTGTTCCTGCGCCTTGGCCGCGCGTTCGGCCTCGATCCGGGTGCGTTCCTCGACCCCGCGCTTGATGGCATCGAGCGCGCGGGCGATTTCGCCCATTTCATCGGCGAGTTCGCGGCCCGGGATGTCGCGATCAAGCGCACCGCCGGCCATGTCCTTCATCGCCTCAGTCAGCCGCGCAAGCGGCGCGGCCAGCCGGGTGCGCAGCAGCACGACGGCCAGCAGCATCCCCATCACCGCAGCAATGCCGAACATCAGCGTGATCCGCCACGCCGAAGCTGCGGCAGCGGCACCGCGATCGCCGGCCAGTTTACCCAGCTTCTTGTTGTAGGAAACCTGCACGTCCATCGCATCGCCAACCGCCTTGCCGACCGGCTTGAGATTGTCGTTGTAATAACGGGCAGCGGCATCGCCCTGCCCCGAAAGCGAAAGCTGGCACGTGCGCTGGGCATGCTCTTTCCAGTCGCTCCAGAGCGTTTTGACCTGGTTGAAGTCGGCCCGGTCGGTCTGGTCGGAAACCAGCGGTTCATAGGATGCGATCAACCCGTCGATCTCGGTGACCTTGGCGGTCAGCTTCTGTTCGATGTCGCGCTTCTGCGCATCATCGGGGGCCAGCACGTGCTGGGTCACCAAGAGACGCGCATCGCCCTGCGCGCCGTCGATCGCGCCAAGCAGCGACAGGCTGGGAATAGTATTGTCCGCGGCATAGGTCAGTTCGTGGCCCAACTCGTCGGTCAGCCGGAGCGACATCGCCGAACTGGCCAGCGCGATCGCCGCGATCAGCAGCGCAGCCCCGATCGAAACAGTCTGGACGCGGAATTTGCCGAGAAGAACCATGAAATACCCAACCCTTGCCGTGGACCCGATGCTGGCCAGGCGTAAGCCCAGCCAGCGGTTTTGCGGCTCATAACGGCGCAGGCCCTTGGGCCGGCTTGATGCCGGGCCAAGTAGATTTACGAGTATTGGATTGCGTTTTTGGCAGGCGGCCTAGTAGCGGCGCGCAACCGCGAATTCAGCAGCCTCGGCCATGGCGCTGCGCGCCTCGCTCAGTGGGAAGCAGGCGATGGCATCGATCGCGCGCTGGGCAAACATCCGGGCGCGTTCGCGGGTCGCCTCGACCGCGCCGTGGCTGTTGATCAGTTCAACCGCATGGGCAAGATCGGCATCCGAGGTGCGGTGCCCGCCGATCGCCGCGCGCCAGAACTCGCGTTCCTCCTCGCTGCCACGGGCATAGGCCAGGATCACCGGCAGGGTCATCTTGCCTTCGCGGAAATCGTCGCCCTTGCCCTTGCCCATTTCAAAGGCTTCGGAATCGTAGTCCATTGCATCGTCGACCAACTGGAAAGCGATGCCAAGGTTGCGGCCATAATCATCCAGTGCGCGCTCTTCGGCCTCGCTCTTTTCGGCGACCACGGCGGCGATACGGGTAGCAGCGGCGAACAGTGCCGCGGTTTTCGCGCCGATGATCCCGAGATAGCGTTCCTCGCTGGTTTCGACCTGCCGCGCGGCGGTCAGCTGATCGACCTCGCCCTCGGAAATCACCGAGCTGGCGTTCGAGAGGATCTTGAGCACGCGCAGGCTGCCGTCCTCGACCATCAGCTCGAAGCTGCGGGTGAACAGGAAATCGCCGACCAGCACGGTTGCCGGATTGCCGAAGATCAGGTTGGCCGCAGCCTTGCCCCGGCGCATTTCGCTGCCATCCACCACATCGTCGTGCAGCAGGGTGGCGGTGTGAATGAACTCCACCGCCGCGGCCAGCTTGTGATGGCGGGTGCCGTGATAATCGCACAGCGCCGCCCCGGCGAGGGTCAGCATCGGGCGCATCCGCTTGCCGCCACCGGCGATCAGGTGCCCGGCGAGCGCGGGAATCAGCGGAATTTCGCTCTGCATCCGGTCAAGGATCACCGCGTTAACCGCGTTCATGCCCTGCGCGGTCAGCGCCATGATCGGACCAAGCGACGGTTCGGAAACCGGTTCGGGGCCACGCGGGCGCAGGGGGATCACATCGGCGCTCATCTCACGCGGCGCATTGCTCCCGCAAAAGCGATAAGGCAAGCGTGGAAATACCGTAGTTCCCGTGCTAGCGAGCCGATCACGATGAGCCAGAACCAACCCGATCCCGTCCTCGCCGGCTACCGCGCCTCCATCGACAACATCGATGCCGCGCTGATCCACATGCTGGCCGAACGCTTTCGCATCACCAAGGCGGTGGGCGAGCACAAGGCGCGCACCGCGCTTCCCGCCTCCGATCCGGGGCGCGAGGAACGCCAGATCGCCCGGCTGCGCAAGCTGGCCGAAGATGCCCAGCTCGATCCCGATTTCGGGGAAAAGTTCATCCGCTTCATCATCGAGGAAGTGATCCGCCACCACGAGCAGGCGGCCGAAGCGCAGTAAGCGTTATCCCGCCGCGCGCGGCAGGCGCAGCTTGACCAGCAGCCCGCCGAGATCCTCGCTCTCATCAAGCGTGACCGACCCGCCGTAGATTTCGGCCACATCGCGCACGATCGCGAGGCCAAGCCCGGTGCCGGGCTTGCCGGTATCGAGCCGCGCGCCGCGATCGAAAATGCGTGAACGTTCGGCGGCGGGGATCCCCGCCCCGTCATCCTCTACCCAGATCTCGCACCAGCCGGGCTGAGGCTGCGCGTCGATCGTCACGAACACGCTACCGCCGCCGTATTTGGCCGCATTCTCGATCAGGTTGCCAAGGATCTCGTCGAGATCCTGCCGCTCGATCGCAACCTGCGCGGTGCGGCTACCATCAAGATCGAAGCGCGCGTGTTCGTACAGCCGGGTGACCGCGCGCAGCACGGCCTCGACGCTTTCGGCGACATTGGCGCGCGCCTGCCCCGCCCCGCGCCGCCCGACCGCACGGGCGCGGGCGAGATGGTGATCAACCTGCCGGCGCATCACCGCGGCTTCGCGGATCACGGTTTCGGGCAGGTCTGGCGCATGGGCCGTGGCCGCGTTCATCACCACGGTCAGCGGGGTCTTGAGCGCATGGGCGAGGTTGCCGGCATGGGTCCGGGCTTCTTCGGCCTGCTTTTCGGAATGGGCCAGCAGGGCGTTGAGTTCCTCGACCAGCGGCTGGACTTCCAGCGGCAGCGGGTCATCGACCCGGTTGGCCCCGGTGCCGCGCATACGCTGAATCGCCCGGCGCACCCCGCGCAGCGGGCTGAGGCCGTACCAGGTCTGCAGCCACGCCATCAGGAACAGGCCGAGCCCCAGGACCACGAAGCTCCAGACCAGGATCGAGCGGATCTTGCTGATCTGCTTGTCGAGTTCGACCCGGCTTTCGGCGACCGTGAACCACCACTTGGTATCGCTGCCGGGGAGGATGATCGAGCGTTCAAGCACGCGCAGCGGCTCGCCCTCGAACTGGGCGCTGTCATAGACGTGGGGGGCGGCATCGAAGTGATCGGCGTGGACCACAAGGCTGCGGTCCCACAGCGAGCGCGAGGGAAAATCCTCGTGCCCCGGGCCGCTGATCTGCCAGTAGAGCCCGGAATTGGGTTCCAGAAAGCGCTGGTCGCCTAGCGGCCGGTTGAAGAACACCTCGCCATCGGGGCCGACCTCGGCCGAACCGATCATCGCGGTGAGCATATAACCCAGCTGGTCATCGAAATTGCGGGTAACCAGCCCGACCAGCGTGCGATCAAGCGCCACCCCGCCACCGAGCAGCAGCACGCCGATCCAGCCGGCCGCGATCAGCATCATGCGCCGCGAAAGCGAGCCGGTGTGCGGCGCGCTCACAGCCGGAACCGGCGGGCTCGATGCCTCCCCGGTCACACGCGGATCAATTGCGCGCCGGCAGTGCCGGATCGTCGAGGCTGTAGCCAAGGCCCCGGATCGTGGTGATCACATCAGCGCCCAGCTTCTTGCGGATGCGGGTAACGAACACCTCGATCGTGTTCGAATCGCGGTCAAAGTCCTGATCGTAGATATGCTCGATCAGCTCGGTGCGGCTCACCACCTTGCCCTTGTGGTGGAGGAGGTAGGAGAGCAGCTTGTATTCCTGCGCGGTCAGCTTGACCGGCTCGCCATTGAGTGTGACCCGGCCCGAACGGGTATCCAGCCGCACGTCACCAGCGGTCAGTTCGCTGGAGGTATTGCCCGAGGCGCGGCGGATCAGCGCGCGCAAGCGGGCGATCAGTTCCTCGGTCTGGAACGGCTTGGCGAGGTAATCGTCTGCCCCGGCATCGAGCCCGGCGACCTTGTCGGACCAGCTGTCACGCGCGGTGAGCACCAGCACCGGGAACTTGCGGCCTTCCTTGCGCCACATCCCCAGCACGGTCAGCCCGTCAATCTCGGGCAGGCCGAGATCGAGCACCACCGCGTCATAGTCTTCGGTCGAGCCGAGGAAGTGGCCGTCCTCGCCATCGGTTGACAGGTCCACGGCATAACCCGTTGCCTCAAGCGTCGACTTGAGCTGCTTACCAAGAGTGGGTTCGTCCTCGACGATCAGGATGCGCATGGCAGGTTCCCCGTTAAGCTGCTGGTCAAATGGGATGAAAGGACGGGTGCGTCAAGCAAGACGGCAGGCATTTGCGCGGCGGCCTCAGCGGGTCTGGCGGATGATCTCGCCAGAGCGGGCATCGACATCGACGAAGATCACGCGTCCGTTGCGAATGAACTTGAGCCGGTAGGCCAGCGCCACCGGATCGTATTCAGGGCCAAGATACTGCGCCTCTGCCATCATCGGCAGCACGCGCCCTTCGATCTCGCGCAGCGAACGCACGTTCCCGGCGCGAAATTCCTTGCGCGCCTGACCCTGTTCGCCGCCCGGGCCGGCCAGCACGGGCGATGCCAGAGCGATCGCACCAAGGATCAAGAGGGAAGGAAGGTTCTTCATGGCTTGCTGGACGGGATAGGGCGGCAGGATTGAACGCTTGGTGAACGCGGGCATCCCCTCAGGCCGCCTTCAGCCGGGCGATATACCGCTGGCGGATTTCGGCGGTAATCGCGCCGGGCGCTCCGCCGCCGATGGCTTGCCCGTCCACCTCGACCACCGGCAGCACCAGCGAGCCCGCCGCCGAAACGAAGGCTTCGCGCGCCGCCAGCAGCTCGGCCGGGGTGAAGGGCCGTTCTTCAACGGTCAGACCCATCTCACGCGCGATTTCGAGCGTGCAGATCCGGGTCACCCCCGGCAGCACCCCGGTATTGACCGGGTGCGATACCAGCACGCCGCGTGCATCGATGATGTGGGCATTGGCGCTGGTCTGTTCGGTAATCACCCCGTCTTCCACGAACCAGGCATCATCGAACCCGGCCTCGCGCGCGGCTTCCTTGGCCAGCACGGCATAGAGCAGCTGGGTGGTCTTGGCCGAGCGTAGCGCCCAGCGTCCGTCGTTCTGGAGTGTGACCTTAAGGCCGGTCGCGGCCTTGGGGGCATCGATCAGCGCTGCCGCCTGGGTAAAGGCAAAGCGTGTCGGCGGCGCGGGCGGAAGTGGGGAGAGAAAGTCACGGTCAGCCGGCGCGCCGCCGGTGATCTGGAGATAGACCCGCCCTTCCCACAATTCATTGCGCGCGATCAACTCCCCGATCACCGCCGGCCAATCGGTATCGTCGGCAATCCGGGTCAGCGCCTTGGAGCGCGCCAGCCGCGCGGCGTGGTGCGGCCAGTTGCAGAACCGCCCATCGATCACCGGGGTCACTTCATATACACCCTGCCCGAACAGCAAGGCGCGATCGAAGATCGAGACTTTCGCTTCGGTTTCGGGGAGGAACTCGCCATTTAGCCAGACTGTGCGCATCGCAGCGTCATTCCCGCCGCGCCCGAACTTGTCAACTTGGCCGCCGCCGCCTAGTGCGCCCCTCCATGGCCGCCGCACCAATCTTGAGCTGGGAAGAACTGGGTCTGCAACAGGGCTCGGGCTGGCTGTTTCGCGATCTCGACATCCACATCGCCCCGCGTGACCGGCTGGCGCTGATCGGCCGCAACGGCGCGGGCAAGACCACCCTGCTGCGCCTGATCGGCGGCGAGATCGAAGCCGACAAGGGCAAGCGCTCGATCCAGCCGGGCACGAAAATCGTGGTGCTGGAACAGGATCCGTTCTTCACCGGCTATGACACGCTGATGGATTTCGCGCTGGCAGGCAAGGATGCCCCGCCGCGCCACGAAGTCGAGGCAATCGCCGGCCAGCTTGGCATCGACATGAGCCGCAAGGCCGAAAGCGCCTCGGGCGGGGAACGCCGCCGCGCTGCTCTCGCCCGCGCGCTGGCCTCCGAGCCCGACCTGCTGCTGCTCGACGAGCCGACCAACCACCTCGACCTTGCCGCGATTGACTGGCTGGAAAGCTGGCTCTCGCGCTACAATGGCGCTTTCGTGGTGATCAGCCACGACCGAACCTTCCTGACCCGGCTGACCAAGGCAACGCTGTGGCTCGATCGCGGTTCGATCCGCCGCCGTGAAATCGGCTTTGGCGGTTACGAAGCGTGGATGGAGCAGGTCTACGCCGAAGAGGCGCGCGCCGCCAACAAACTCGACGCCAAACTCAAGATCGAGGCGCACTGGCTGGAACGCGGCGTCACGGCAAGGCGCAAGCGCAACCAGGGGCGGCTTGAGAAGCTGTGGGAAATGCGCGCCCAGCGCGCCGCGATGCTCAGCCCGCAAGGCACGGCCAAGCTGGGACTGGCGGTGGACGATGCCAAGTCGAAAGCGGTCATCGTGGCCGACAAGGTCAGCAAGAACTTCGGCGATCGTCCGATCATCAAGGACTTCACCTTGCGCATCACGCGCGGCGACCGGATCGGCATCGTCGGCTCGAACGGTGCGGGCAAGACCACGCTCCTCAAACTGCTGACCGGCGAACTCGAACCGGACAGCGGCACCGTCACCCGCGCCAAGACCTTGCAAGGCGTGTTGATCGACCAGCAGCGCAGCCTGATGTCACCCGAAAAGCGCGTGCGCGACGTGCTGGCCGAAGGGGGCGACTGGATCGACGTGCGCGGGGTGCGCAAGCACATCCAGGGCTATCTCAAGGACTTCCTGTTCGATCCCGGCCTGGTCGAGGCGCGGGTCGGCACGCTCTCGGGCGGGGAGCGTTCGCGCCTGCTACTGGCGCGCGAATTTGCGCGATTTTCGAACCTGCTGGTGCTGGACGAGCCGACCAACGACCTCGACCTCGAAACGCTCGACCTGCTGCAGGAAGTGATCGCGGACTATGACGGGACAGTGCTGATCGTCAGCCACGACCGCGACTTCCTGGACCGGACGGTCACGGTCACGCTGGGGCTGGACGGCTCAGGCAAGGTCGACATTGTCGCGGGCGGTTATGCCGACTGGGAAAAACAGCGCACCCAGCGCACGGTTTCGGCCAAGCCCAAGGCTGGGCCTGCGGCCGCCGTGCCGCCGCCGAAGAAGGCAAAGCTGTCGTACAAGGATCAGCGCGACTACGACCTGCTGCCCGGCCGGATCGAGGATTTGCTGGCGCAGATCGCCGCGAACGAGGCCGCGCTGGCCGATCCGGCGCTTTATACCCGTGACCCGGCGAAATTCGCCGCGCTGACGGGCGCGATCGATGCCGCCCGCGCCGAAAAGGACGCGGCCGAAGAACGCTGGCTCGAACTGGCGGAGCAGGTGGAAGGCTGAACCCAGCCTTCCCGCCCTGCCCTCACCGGCGGGCGGATCAGCCCGCGGCCAGCCGTTCCTTGATGCGCTCGTCGATCCGCGCTTCCAGCATCGACAGCGGCATCACGCCTTCCTTGAGCACTTCGTGGAACCACGGCAGGCTGAACTTGCCGCCCAGCGCCGCCTGCGCCTTGGCGCGGTTCTTGACCCACGACATGTGCCCGATCTTGTAGGAACAGGCCTGCCCGATCTGGGTGCAATAGCGCTCGACCTCGCGCTGGCAGCGCGGGCGGGCAAAGCCGGTGGTAGCGACCATGTAGTCGGTCGCCTGCTCGCGGCTCCAGCGCTTGTGGTGGATCCCTGTGTCGATCACCAGCCGCGCGGCGCGGAACAGGAACGACTGGAGATAACCCGCGCGTTCGATCCCGGTATAGGCGCCCAGTTCATCGGCCAGCTGCTCGGCATAGAGCGCCCAGCCCTCGCCATAGCTTGAGATGAAGTTGTTGCGCAGCAGCATCGGCAGATCGCCCGACAGCTGCGAATAGCTGCCCTGCAAGTGGTGCCCCGGAACGCCTTCGTGGAAGGTCAGCGCGGGCAGCGAATACTTCGGCCAATCGCCCACGTCCTTGAGGTTGATCCAATAGATCGCCGGACGGCTGCCATCGAGCGAGGCGCGGTTGTAATAGCCGTTCGAGGCGCCGTCCTGGATGTCCACCGGCACGCGGCGGATTTCGAGCGGCTGGCGCGGCAGATCGGCAAATGCGCGCGGCAGGCGCTGCCACATTTCGGCAATCCCGGCGTTGAGCCCGTCGATCAGGGCTTTGCGGCCCTCGTCGGTGTCGGGATAAAGCTGTTCGGGGCGGTGGTTGAGCGCGGTCAGCCGTTCGCCCACGCTGCCCTGGGTCAGCCCGGCATCCTTGAGGATCACGTCCAGCTTGGCAGAAATATCGGCCACCTGATCGAGCCCGGCCTGGTGAACCTGCTCGGGCGTCATGTCGGTGGTGGTCGCCTGGCGCAGCGCCGCGGCGTAGATGTCCTCACCCTTCGGCAGACGCCAAGCGCCATCGCCCGCCTGCGTGGAGCCGCGCAGCTGGGTGAGCAGCGCAACCTGCCGGTCAAGCGCGGGGTAGATCGCGGTTTCGACGATCTTCGCGGCGCGTGCCGCCCAATCGCCGGCAATGCCCTTGGCACTGGCGCGGCCCGCCAGCGAGCTGACCATGCCGCTGTCCGCCGCCGCCGGCGAACGCAGCTTGGCGATCTGGCCCAGCGTCAGGTCCAGCGACCAGCCCGGTGCGGTAAAGCCGCGCGCCGACTGCGCGCGCTGTTCGGCGGTGTCTTCATCGAGCACGCGGGCAAAGGCCGAAAGCCGCGACAGATAGGCTTCGGCATCGGCGGCATCGCCGATCGTGTGCTGGGCGTTGAGGAAATCGGGAATTTCGAAATAGGCGCCGCCCTGCTGGAACAGGCGATAGGGCCGCTGCACCGAATCGAGATCGAAGCGCGCCGCCGCCGTGGTGCGGCTTTCGAGCATGTAGGTGGCGAGCGCCTGATGGCGCTTGCCCGCACTCGACAGGCTGGCCGCCGGGATCTGCTTGACCTTGCCCAGCCAGCGCTGGTTGCGGATCAGGTCGGCATGGCGCTCGGCCGCGGTTGCGGGCGAAAGCTGGCCGCGCAGCGGCGCGAGCTTGCCTTTGTCGAGGCCCAGCGCGGTCGCATATTCGGGCGAATGGGCGATCCCATCGCTGAACACCGCATCCAGCGTGGCATTGAGCCCGGCATCGCCCGTGGTGGCCGCACCTTTGGCCAGAACCGGCTCGGCGGCGAGCGCCAGCGCAGCCGCGCTGCCCGAGGCGAGAAATTGGCGACGATCCATCTGCAATGCTCCACGAATGGCTGAAACTGGAACCTGTTGTGACAAGCCCCGCGCGCGTGAGGAAGCCATTTCGACGAACCGCGTGGGCCAGCCGACCAGCGCCTAGGCAATCCGGTAGAAGCCCGCGACCCGGTCCAGCGCCAGCCGCAGCACCAGTTTGCCGCTGCGCGCCGGCCAGGCGAGCGCGCGCTCCGCATCGGGCAGCGTCTCGCCCGCGCAAACCACCCGCCACAGAACGTCTGCCAGCCCTGGCCCCGCGGCGGCGGCCGCCCCATCAAACCGCTGGCGCGCGGCAAGCTGGCGCTCGCTGGGGGATAGCCCGCGATCACTGCCACCGCTGACCCGCACCGGATCCCAGCGCATCGTCACGCCCGGCGCCAATTGCGCCATCTCCCAGTCCCGCCGCAGCCGCTCCCCGGCAAGCAATTGCGCATCGCTGAGGTGGCCGCGCGCGTGGAGCCAGGTCAGCGGGCTTTCGCCGAGGTTCACCGTCACACTGCGCCGCCCGCGCGTTGCGGCGCTAAGGCCCGGTCCTTCGCTGGTCAGTTCGCGTTCCACCAGTTCGCGCGGCATCGGCATTCCCCTTTTGGCTTGATTCGGGAATGACTTGCCAAATTCGCATATTTGTAGGAAAGATTTAAAACCATTTTGGTTAAAGGCCATCCAGCATGATCAACCGCATCCGTGACATCCGCCGCAGCAAGGGCTTTACCCTTGCCGACGTTGCCGCACGCTGCGTGCCGCCAACCACGGCGCAGACCATCGGCCGGCTCGAAACCGGAATGCGCCAGCTTTCGCTCACCTGGATGAACCGGATCGCGGCCGCACTGGAAGTCGAACCCGAACTGCTGGTGCGCGGCGAAGCTCCGCAGCAGCCCAGCTATATTGCCCGCCTAACCGACAGCGGCGCCGAAGCCCTGACTGCCCCGCGTGAAGCGATCCTGCCCACCGCGCTTGGCGGCGATAGCGGGTTGGTGGCGCTGGCGATCGAGACAGGCAGCGGCGAATACCGCAGCGGCGATCAGGTCTGGCTGCGCCAGCACGGTCCGGAAGACTTTGCCCGGCTGCTCAACCGCGATGTTCTGGCCCCCCGCGCGGGCGGGCGCTTTGCCTTTGGGCGGATGATTGACCGGCACGAAAGCCGCATCGCGATCCTGCCTCCCGGCGCGGGCAGCCGCCAGATCGTGATCGACAATCCGGCCTGGATCGCCGTGACGGAAATGCTGGTGCGCAAACTGTGAGCAAGCTGCGCGTCCTCTCGCTATCGACGCTGTACCCCAATGACCTGACGCCCAATTTCGGGGTGTTCGTCGAACGCCAGATGCAGGCGGTGATGCGGCGCGGCGATGTCGATCTGGTGATGGTCAACCCGCTCGGCGTGCCGCCCTTCCCGCTGTCGCTCCACCCGCGCTACCGCGCACTGGCTGGCCTTTCGGGTGAGGAGCAACGCGGCAATGTCATGGTCCACCGCCCGCATTTCACCCTGCTGCCAGGGATCGGCGGGCGCTTCAACGCCGCGAAAGAGGCGCGCGCCGTGCTCCCGCTGGCGCGCCGGCTGCACCGCGCGGCGCCGTTCGACGTGATCGACGCGCAGTTCTTCTATCCCGATGGCCCCGCCGCAATCCGCATCGGCGCGGAACTCGGCCTGCCGGTCAGCATCAAGGCGCGCGGGGCCGACATCCATCACTGGGGCCGCGATCCGGCCACCGCCGCGCAGGTGCGCGAAGCGGCACAAGGTGCTGACGGGCTGCTTGCCGTGTCACAGGGCCTGGCCGATGACATCGCCGCGCTCGGCGTCCCGCGCGAGAGTATCACGCTCCATCGCACCGGGCTCGATGCCGACCTGTTCCGCCCCTATGACCGCAAGCTATGCCGCGATGAACTGGGCGTGCCGCGCGCGGCACCGGTGCTGGCCTG
Organism: uncultured Novosphingobium sp.; assembly: GCA_937996535.1. Classification (GTDB taxonomy): domain Bacteria; phylum Pseudomonadota; class Alphaproteobacteria; order Sphingomonadales; family Sphingomonadaceae; genus Novosphingobium. Next base: position 44,379 of record CALKVF010000008.1, read on the forward strand.
TGTCGGCGCGCTGATCCCCCGCAAGGGGCAGGTGTTTGCGATCGAGGCCTTGGCCCAGTTGCCCGAGGCGCATTTGCTGATTGCCGGGGTCGGCCCCGACGAGGCCATGCTGCGCGCCAAGGTGCGCGATCTGGGACTTGGCGAACGAGTGCATTTCCTGGGGCCGGTTGCCCATGCGCGGATCCCGGTGGTGCTTAACGCAGCTGACGTGTTCGTCCTGCCGACCGCCAGCGAAGGGCTTGCCAATGCCTGGGTCGAGGCGCTCGCCTGCGGCACGCCGGTGGTGACAACCCCGATCCCCGGCGCGGTGGAACTCATCACCGATCCCGACTGGGGCCGCCTCGCCCCGCGTGAGGCCGGGGCGATTGCCGAAGCTGTGCGTAAAATTTTGGCCGCGCGCCCTGCCCCCGAAACGGTGCAGCGCGGCGCGGCCGGATTCAGCTGGGATGCCAACGCCGCCGCGCTGGTGGCGCATTGGCGGCGATTGGCAGATCAGGCCTGAGGCAAGCCTTACCCGCGTTCGCGGGCGAGGCGTTCCTGGCGTTCCAGCTCGTTTTCTGAGGGCACGAAGCTGCTCGACGTGACCTTGAGCCAGACCAGGATCGGCGCTGCCATGTAGATCGAGCTGTAGGTGCCGACGAAGATGCCCATGGTGATCGCGGCGGTGAAGCCGAAGATCACCTTCGGACCCAGCAGCAGCAGCGCCAGCAGCGTGATCAGCATCATCGCCGAGGTCATCACCGTGCGCGACAGCGTTTCGTTGACCGACAGGTCGAGCAGTTCGGGCAGCTGCATCCGGCGGAACTTCTTCAGGTTCTCGCGAATGCGGTCATAGACCACGATCGTATCGTTGAGCGAATAGCCGATGATGGTCAGGATCGCGGCGACGATGTTGAGGTCGAATTCCATCTGGGTCACCGCGAACAGGCCCATGGTCAGCGACACGTCGTGCGCAAGGCTGAACAGTGCCCCCACCCCGAACTGCCATTCGAAGCGCACCCAGATATAGATCGAGATCGCGATCATCGCGAAGATCAGCGCCTTCATGCCCGTGGCATAGAGTTCACCCGAAACCTTGCCCGAGACCGAATCCTTGCCGTCGATCCGCGCATCGGGATGCGCCGCACGAATGGCGGTGATGATCTTGTCGGCCATGGCATTGGCAGCGCCGGCATCGGATTCAGCCGCCGCCGGCAGCTTCATGCGGATCGACACCTGGTTGGGCTGGCCAAAGCGCTGGATCGTCGGTTCCCCGAAACCCAGCTTTTCAACCTCGCCGCGCAGCTGCGAAACCGGCGCTTCGGTGCCTTGCGCAAACGAAACACGGATCATCTGGCCGCCGATGAAATCGACCCCGAGGTTGAGACCATTGACGAAGACCATGACCCAGCTGGCAATCACCAGCAGGCCCGAGATGGCAAAGAACGGCACCCGCCACTTGAGAAAGTGGATGTTGGTATCGTCGGGAACAAGCTTGAGCAAACGCATGGCAGCGGCCCTTAGATATTGAGATCAGCCGGGCGCGCACTGCGCAGCCAGCCGGCAACCCACATGCGGGTCAGCGTAACGGCGGTGAACACCGAGGTGACCACGCCGATGACAAGCACCACGGCAAAGCCCTTCACCGGCCCGGAGCCGAAGAAGAACATCAGCGCGGCGGCGATGACATTGGTGATGTTGGCATCGAAGATCGCGCGGCTGGCTTCCTTGTAGCCCATTTCCACCGCCTGGACGACGC
>CALKVF010000009.1 GCA_937996535.1 uncultured Novosphingobium sp.
ACGAAAAGATCAACTACAAGGTGCGCGAACATTCGCTGCAGAAGGTTCCGCACCTCCTGGTGGTCGGCAAGCGCGAGGCCGAGGAAGGCACTGTCGCGGTCCGCACCCTTGGGGTCGAGCACCAGAAGGTCATGCCGCTCGCCGAAGCGATCGCGCTGATCCAGGGCGAAGCCACCGCGCCGGACCTGCGCTGACTTGGCGGGCCTGATCTGACGTGATCGCCGGGCTGACTTTCGCCCAGCTGGGGGTGGCGCTGTTTGCCACGCTGGCCGCCGCCTTCGTGCGCGGGCTCGCGGGCTTTGGCATGGCGATCCTGCTGGTGCCGGTGCTGGGCCTCGCGGTTCCGCCGCGCGAAGCGGTGGTGGTGGCCAACTGGCTCGGGCTGATGATCGGGCTGGTCGGGCTGAAGAAAATCATCGGCCAGAGCGAACGCAGCGCCTTTACCATTTCCGCGCTGGCGGTGCTGGCAACGCCGCTGGGCGTGTGGCTGCTGGCGGCGACCGATCCGGCGCTGGCCCGGCTGCTGATCGCGCTGATCGCGCTGGGCTCGTTCGTGCTGGTGCTGCTGCCCAAGAAGCCCGACCATCACGTGCCCGGCCCGACCGAAACCGGCGTGACCGGGTTGATCTCGGGCGTGCTGACCGGGTTTGCCGGAATGCCGGGGCCGCCGGTCGTGCCCTATTACCTGCGCCGGGCGATTGCCCCGCAGCTGGCCCGCGCCTCGATGATGACGATCTTTCTGGCAACCTCGTTGGCCGGGGTTGGCTCGTCACTGGCGCTCAGGGTGGCGACGCTGCGCGAGCCGCTGCTGGCAGCCGCGCTGTTCCCGGCGGTGCTGCTCGGCAACTGGCTCGGTCACAAGGCATTCGGGCGGATCGGTGATGCGGCCTGGCGCACCTTTACCGGTGCGGTGCTGGGAATTTCGGCGCTGGCCGCGCTGTGGCGGCTGCTCCACGCCTAAAGCGGCAGGGCCCGCCCCGCGCAGATCAGCACCAGCGCGCAGGCGCAGACCACTGCGCGGCGCAGTCCTTCGGCCATCATGGCATCGTCCAGCAGGCGGGCAGTGATACGGGCAGGGATCGCGCTCATCCCGCGACCTTGCCCCGCGCAGGGTTGCCGAAGCGTTAAGCCGCGACCGGATCCCTGAACAGCGCCTTCAAATCCTTCTTCAGGATCTTGCCATTGGCGTTGCGCGGCAGGGTCTCGGGCAGGAACACGATCCGCACCGGAACCTTGAAGGCGGCCAGCCGGGCTGCGACCCAATCCTGCAATTCGCGCTCGCTGGCGCTGGTCCCGGGGGTGAGGTGGACCACGGCGGCCGGTTCCTCGCCCAGCGTGCGGTGCGGGATGCCGATGATTGCCGCGTCCATCACCGCGGGGTGTTCGTAAAGCGCGTTCTCGACCTCGGAGGAGTAGATGTTCTCACCCCCGCGCAGGACCATGTCCTTGGCGCGGTCAACGATGAAGCAGAACCCTTCGGCATCGAGCCGGGCGAGATCGCCGGTCCGCACCCAGCCGTTCACGAAAGTGGCCGCGCTGGCTTCGGGATTTTGCCAGTATCCCTTCACGATCATCGGCCCGCGCGCCCACAGTTCGCCGACTTCGCCGGTGGGCAGCATGGTGACTCCGTCTTCGCCCCGGATTTCAAGGTCGGCCACGGCCACCGCCGGGCCGCAGCTGGTCGGGCGGCGCAGGTAATCCTCGCCCGAATGGGTGGTGACGGTGGCGGTGGTTTCGGTCATCCCCCAGCCGTTGCCGGGCAGGGCGCCGAACACTTCGTAGATCTTGCGGACCAGTTCGGGCGCCGAGGGCGCGCCGCCATAGCCGACCGATTCCAGGCTGGAGAGATCGTATTTGGTGCGGTCGGGATGCTCGATCAGTTGCCACGCGATGGTCGGCACGCCGCCGGTGGCGTTGACCTTTTCGCGCTCGATGATCTGGAAAGCCTTCACCGGATCCCACTTATACATGAAGATCATGGTGTGGCCCGCCGCGATCGCGCCCATCAGCGTGGCACTGCACGCCGTGGCATGGAACAGCGGGATCACGGTGAGCAGCACCTTGCGCTCGGGTTCGGGTAGCGGATCGCCCCGGCGCAGCACCGCGCGTGCGACGGCATAGCCGCCCGAGAGGATATTGCTGGCAAAGTTGCGGTGGGTGCCGAGCGCGCCCTTGGGATGGCCAGTCGTGCCCGAGGTGTAGAGGATGGTCGCTGGATCGTCGGGCGCGATGTCGGCGGCGGGCAGATCCTGATCGGGCAGGCTCGCCCACTGCGCGGACGGGCCGATAATGCTGTCGAGCATGGTGGCGCCCGATCCGGGCGCGGCGCAGCGCGATACGATCACTTCGCCAAGGCTGGCGAGTTCGGCGCGGTGCGGGGCGATGCGTTCGAGCCGCTCGCCATCGCAGATCACCACCTTGGCGCCCGAATTGGCGAGGCCATAGGCCAGTTCCTGCCCGGTCCACCATGCGTTGAGCGGCACGCAGATTGCGCTCAGCGACACCACCGCAAAGAAGGCCACCGGCCATTCGGGCAGGTTGCGCATCGCCAGCGCCACCCGGTCGCCCTTGGTCACGCCAAGGCCGCGCAGATGATGGGCCAGCGCGGCGACTGCGCGGAACCAGGCGTCATAGGTAACGCGCTCGTCCTCGTAGATCATGAAAGTGGCATTGCCGTGAGCGCGCCCGGCGCGGGCCAGCAGCGCCAAGCTGGCAGGGGCGTTCTTCCACACCCGGGTCGGCACGCCTTCGATCACGGCCTGGTCCATTTCGAACTTGGCGCCGGGCGCGCAGAGCACGGCCTCGATCTCGGCCAGCGACATCGCCGGCCAGCCGGCGGGAATCGCGCCTTCGATCAATTCGCTCTGGTCTGCCGCCTCGGTCATGGCGCACTCTCTCCCGTGTTCTGGTTATCGGGCCAGCCTAGCGCAAAGCGGCGCGGGCTCAAGCCTGCTTCAGACCCTCTTGCGCAACACGGGGTTTTCCTGCGACCTTGGACAAAACGGGAGAGGCACAAGATGACCATGAACACGGCAGCCTATGATGAAGTGGTGCGCGGACGGCGCTCGATCCGCGGGTACAAGAGCGATCCGGTGCCCCGCGCGCTGGTGCGCGAAGTGCTCGAAGTGGCGATGCGCGCGCCCTCGTCGCTCAACACCCAGCCGTGGAATTTCTATGTGCTGACCGGCGAGCCGCTCGACCGGATCCGGGCGGGCAATACCGAGCGCAACCTTGCCGGCGTGCCCAGCTCGCGCGAGTTCAAGGGCCATGAAAACTATGCCGGCGAACACCGCGACCGGCAGGTGGAGATCGCCAAGCAGCTGTTCGGCGCGATGGGCATTGCCCGCGAGGACAAGGAGGCCCGGCTGGGCTGGGTGCTGCGCGGGTTCCGCCAGTTCGATGCCCCGGTCTCGATCGTGGTGACCTATGATAAGGTGATCCAGGGCAGCGATATCGCGCCCTTCGATTGCGGCGCGATCGTCAATGCCATCGTCAATGCCGCCTGGGCGCGCGGGCTGGGCTGCGTGATCAACAGCCAGGGGATCATGCAAAGCCCGGTGGTGCGCGAACACGCCGGGATCGCCGAGGATCAGGTGATCATGATGTGCATCGCGATGGGCTGGCCGGATGACAGCTTCCCGGCCAACGCGGTTGTCTCGCAGCGCAAGTCGGTCGACGAGGCGGCGCACTTCGTCGGCTTTGCCGACTGATCAGCCCCTGACGGCAGCCTCAAGCAAGGCGGGAACGGCGGGATCCTCGATCGTCGGCGGGGTGGTATAGTCCTCACCGTTGATGATCTTGCGCAGCAGGTTGCGCAGGATCTTGCCCGAACGCGTCTTGGGCAGCGAGGGCACGATATAGGCGGTCTTGAGCGCGGCCACCGCGCCCAGTTCGGCCCGCACCGCCGCGATCACGCGGGCGTGCAGCTCGCGCTCGCTGCCGGCGCCCGCGCGCGCAACGACGAAGGCCACCGGGATCATCCCCTTGATCGGATCGTCCGCGCCGATCACCGCGCATTCGGCCA
>CALKVF010000010.1 GCA_937996535.1 uncultured Novosphingobium sp.
CGCTTCGGCATTCCGGTGCGGCTCAACTTCTATACCATTGCCGAACTGGAACGGGTGGTGACGCGCGGTGCCGCGCTGCTCGGGATCGGGATTGACGAGGGCGGCGCGCGCGAGATTGCACGCCGCGCACGCGGCACCCCGCGCGTGGCCGGACGCTTGCTGCGCCGGGTGCGCGATTTTGCCCATGTCGGCGGCGATAGCGCGATCACCCGAGACGGAGCCGATGATGCGTTGACCCGGCTTGAGGTCGACGCGCTCGGGCTTGATGCGCAGGATCGGCGGTACCTCCACATGATCGCCGACATCTACAAGGGCGGGCCGGTCGGCGTGGAAACGCTGGCCGCCGGGCTCAGCGAACCGCGCGACACGATCGAGGACGTGATCGAGCCCTATCTGATCCAGCTCGGGCTGGTGGCGCGCACCGCGCGCGGGCGCTGCCTCAACGATCGGGGCTGGCAGCATCTGGGAACCACCCCGCCGGCGGGCCCGGCGGGCAGCGCCCAGCAAGGCCTGTTCGAGGACCGCGATTAAGCGTCTGGCATTGCCCGGCTTTTGCAAATCGCCGCAGAACGGTTCCAGATTGGGACAGTTGCGCGCGGAGCGGAAAATTATTTGCCCGAATCCCGCTTCGGGACCGCTCCGGCAGGGTTAATGTCATTGCCGCTTTAACCTTCCTCTGCGTTTCTGGTCCTAGAGGGGTGCCTGTGTAGCCACGGCTGCAGGCGGATTTCCCCCAGGAACAACAGAGAGCTAAAGCTATGTCGGTTCGGATGGCCCTGACGAAACTTGCGGCGTTTGCCGCGGGCGGTGCGGTGATTGGTGGCGGGGCGGTGCATGTTGCCGAAGCCCCGGCCAGCAAGGTCACTTACGTCAAGCACGCCAAGCAGGCCGCGGCGCCGGTGCGCCACCACGCGGTCAAGCGGGTGGCCCAGTCCCAGCCGCGCAAGGTCAAGCGCGTGCGCCGGGTGGTGACGCGCACCTACAGCTGCGCCCAGCCCGAACAGCCGCAGATGGCGATGATGCCGGCCTATGCGCCGCAGCTTCCCGCCCAGCCAATGCCCGAAAGCGGCGGCGGCAGCGCCCCGGTGATCATCGGCGGCTCGGGCGGCTTCGGCTTCGGCGGCGGATTCTTCGGCGGATTCTTTGGCGGCGGCGGAAGCAGCTCGGGCGGCAGCGTGGTGATCACCTCGACCAGCACGGGTTCAACCTCCAGCTCGACTTCGGGCGGTTCGACCTCGTCGTCGACCGGCGGGCTGACCAGCACCAGCACCACGGGCGGGATCACCTCCAGCTCGACCACGTCGACCGGCGGCGTCTCGACTTCGACGGGCGGGGTTTCGACCTCCACCGGCGGGGTGTCCACTTCGACCGGCGGGGTCTCGACTTCGACCGGCAATGTTACCAGCAGCTCGTCGACCTCGACCAGCTCGGGCAATGTCTCGACCTCGTCGGGCAATTACAGCTCAACCTCGTCGTCGACCTCGGGTAATGTGTCGTCCTCCAGCTCGACTTCGGGGAACGTCTCCTCGTCGACCAGCACCTCGTCGTCGACTTCGGGCAATGTGTCCTCGTCAACCAGCAGCTCGTCTTCGACCAGCAGTTCGACCTCGACCAGTTCGTCGACCTCGACCAGCTCGGGTGGGACGACCAGCGGCACCGAAGTGCCCGCGCCGCCGATGCTGCTGCTGTTCGGCGCGGCTGCCGCGACCGTGTTCAGCCGCCGCCGCAAGGGTGCCGCCGCCGCGGCCTGATCCCTGCGCTCGGCGGCATGCAAAAAGGCCCGGGAACCAGTGCGGTTCCCGGGCCTTTTGTGTGTCGGTCAGGGCCGGCTTGCACCGGCACCGTCCGGGTTTAGGCAGCCAGCTTGCGCAGCACGTACTGCAGGATGCCGCCGTTCATGAAGTATTCGACTTCGTTGGCGGTATCGATCCGGCACAGCGCGGTGAAGCTGAACTTCGAGCCGTCCTTGCGGGTGACTTCCACGGTCACATCCTGACGCGGGGTCAGGTTCGCGACGCCGGTGATCGTGAAGGTGTCGTCGCCCGTCAGGCCAAGCGACTGGCGGGTGTCGCCATCCTTGAACTGCAGCGGCAGCACGCCCATGCCGACCAGGTTCGAGCGGTGGATGCGCTCGAAGCTTTCGACGATGACCACGCGCACGCCGAGCAGGTTAGTGCCCTTGGCCGCCCAGTCACGGCTGGAACCGGTGCCGTATTCCTTGCCCGCGACGACAACCATCGGGGTGCCATCGGCCTTGTGCTTCATCGCCGCGTCATAGACCGGCATGACTTCGCCGTTGTAGCGGCTCATCCCGCCTTCGATGCCGGGGACCATTTCGTTCTTGATGCGGATATTGGCAAAGGTGCCGCGCATCATCACTTCGTGGTGGCCGCGGCGCGCGCCGTAGGAGTTGAAGTCCGCCTTGGCGACCTGATGCTCCATCAGCCATTCGCCCGCCGGGCTGTCGGCCTTGATGTTGCCGGCCGGGCTGATGTGATCGGTGGTGATCGAATCGCCCAGGATCAGCAGCGGCTTGGCATCGACGATGTCCTGCACCGGGGCAGGCGTCATGGTCATGCCTTCGAAGTACGGCGGATTGGCGACATAGGTCGAGCCGGCGCGCCACGAATAGGTTTCGCTGCCGGTGACGTTGATCGCCTGCCAGTGCTTGTCGCCCTTGTAGACGTCGGCATAGCGGGCCTGGAACATCGCGCGGTCCATGCACGAGGCCATGGTCGAGGCGACTTCCTGGTTGGTCGGCCAGATGTCCTTGAGGAACACGTCCTGGCCGTCCTTACCCTTGCCGATCGGGGTGGTGACGAAATCGTCGATCACCGTGCCCTTGAGCGCATAGGCGACCACCAGCGGCGGCGAGGCCAGGAAGTTGGCGCGCACGTCGGGCGAAACGCGGCCTTCGAAGTTGCGGTTGCCCGAGATCACGGCCGCGGCGACGAGGCCGTTTTCGTTGATCGCCTTCGAGATCGGTTCGGCGAGCGGACCCGAGTTACCGATGCAGGTGGTGCAGCCATAGCCAACGAGGTTGAAGCCGACATTGTCGAGGTGCGGCTGGAGGCCGGCCTTTTCGAGGTAATCGGTGACGACCTGCGAGCCCGGGGCCAGCGAGGTCTTGACCCACGGCTTGGGCTTGAGGCCGAGTTCGTCGGCCTTCTTGGCGACGAGGCCGGCCGCGACCAGCACGCCCGGGTTCGAGGTGTTGGTGCAGCTGGTGATCGCGGCGATCATCACGTCGCCGTCGCCAACGGTGAAGTCCTTGCCATCAACGGCAACGCGGGCGTTGGTCTTCTTGTAGGTTTCGGCCATGTCCTTGGCGAAGACATCGTCGACGTCTTCAAGGTTGACGCGGTCCTGCGGACGCTTCGGCCCGGCGAGCGAAGGCACCACGGTGCCCATGTCGAGTTCGAGCGTGCTCGAGAACACGGCGTCGGGCGCGGTCGAATCGATCCAGAAGCCCTGTTCCTTGGCATAGGCTTCGACGAGAGCCAGCTGCTCTTCCTCGCGGCCGGTGAGGCGCATGTACTCGAGAGTCTTGTCATCGATCCCGAAGAAGCCGCAGGTTGCGCCGTATTCGGGGGCCATGTTGGCCAGCGTCGCGCGGTCAGCGAGGCTGAGCGAGGCGAGGCCCGGGCCGAAGTATTCCACAAAGCGGCCCACCACGCCGTGCTTGCGCAGCATGTTGGTGCAGGTCAGCACGAGGTCGGTCGCGGTCACGCCTTCGCGCAGGGCGCCGGTCAGTTTGAAGCCGACGACTTCGGGGATCAGCATCGAGACCGGCTGGCCGAGCATGGCCGCTTCGGCTTCGATCCCGCCAACGCCCCAGCCCAGCACGCCCAGGCCGTTGATCATGGTGGTGTGGCTGTCGGTGCCGACGCAGGTGTCGGGATAGGCCACGGTTTCGCCGTTCTGATCCTGCGAGGTCCACACCGCCTGGGCGATGTTTTCGAGGTTCACCTGATGGCAGATGCCGGTGCCCGGGGGCACGGCGTAGAAGTTGTTGAGCGACTTGGA
>CALKVF010000011.1 GCA_937996535.1 uncultured Novosphingobium sp.
CGCCGTAAAGGTGGTTGAGGAACATTTCCTTGGTCAGCGTGGTGCCCTTGCGCAGGCTGAGCAGTTCCAGCATCGCATATTCCTTGCCGGTCAGGTGGACCCGCGCGCCGTCGACTTCGACAGTCTTGGCATCGAGGTTGACCGCCAGCTTGCCGGTGCGGATGACCGACTGCGAATGGCCCTTGGAGCGGCGGACCACGGCGTGGATCCGGGCGACCAGTTCTTCGCGGTGGAACGGCTTGGTGACGTAATCGTCAGCACCGAAGCCAAAGCTGCGGACCTTGGAATCCATTTCCGAAATGCCCGACAGGATCAGCACCGGCGTCTGCACTTTTGCGACGCGGAGCTTCTTGAGCACGTCATAGCCGTGCATGTCGGGAAGGTTCAGGTCGAGCAGGATTATGTCGTAATCATACAGCTTGCCCAGATCGAGGCCTTCTTCGCCCAGATCGGTCGAATAGACGTTGAAGCCTTCGGTCGTCAGCATCAATTCGATGGCTCTCGCCGTGGTCGGCTCGTCCTCGATCAACAACACGCGCATGGGTAGTCCCCCTTTGACCCGTTCCCTGGCCCCAAACCCCGAGTACCGGGTCGTTGCCTGCCATTAACCATATGACCAATGAAGTGAAAAGGTTAATTTCTCGTAAATGGAGGGATTTGTGCGCGGTCTTTGATCATGGGCCCTGAATTCGCCAAAAAGCTTGTGTTTCAAGGGAAAATATCCGGGTTTTCGGCATAGCGGGTTTGGAAAAATTGCCCAGGCATTCAGATTTCATTGGCTTGACCGGTAAATGACCGGCAATCCGCTTGACCACCTGATGGTATGCGTATTTTTTATTTTATATCTGACGTTTAAATGCAGATTGGCGGCTCAATCGCCGGATTCCTTCACACCAGACCCGTAATTACCCTTAACCTCGGGTTTGGTTTAACGCGGGCGCAAGGCCAGCGGCATCAACGGGTGGATGTTCCACCGGTTCGGCGCAAAACCAGTGCCCTTGCCCGATACCAGCGACCAGCGGATCGGCACGCCGAGCGGCAGGTAGCCATTGGCAATGGTAAGCTGCGCCTCAGCCTGCGCGTAAAGTTCGGCGCGCTTGGTCGGATCGGGTTCGGCGTGGGCTTCACCAAGCAGGCGGTCGGCCGCCACGCTGCAGATCACCCGCCCGCCGGCACAGGCAAACTGGTTGAGGAACCAGTCAGCCCGGGGATAGCGGGCCACGGTATCAATCAGCCGCAAGTCGGCATCGGCATCGAGCCCGACCCGGCGCGGGGCAATCCCGATCGCCTTGAAATCGGCCGACAGCCGGGCAAACAGCGCGTCCCCGCCCGGCCCTGCCGGCAGGGCGAGGGTCAGGCTGACCGGCCCGTGGCCATTCTTCCAGCGCGCGACCCGTGCCGCCGCCTGGGTGCGGCGTTCCTCGATGCTGCGGCCGGGCCAGCGTTCGACCACGGTGCCGTTGTCCCCTTCGAGCCCGGGATTGACGATCCGCGTGGTCGCCGTCCAGCCGCCGATGGCCAGCGTGGTGCCGAGTGCATCGCGGTCGAGCGCCATTGAGAGCGCTTCGCGATTTTCAGGGAGCGACAGGAACCCGTCCTGCGCCGCCACGGCCAGCCCGAACAGGCCGGCTACCGGATCGAGCCGGATCGCCCCGCGCGACACGCCGCTGGCATCGAGCCGGGGGAAATCCTCGAACCGCCCGCCCAGCACGATATCGACCTTGCCCGAATTGAACTGCGCAATCGCCGTCTTGGCGGGCATGGCCGTCAGCCGCAGCCGGCGTGCGCGGTCGGCCCAGTCCTCTTCGGGCGGCAGACCGCGATCTTCGGGCGCGATCGGCTTGAGCAGCGCGGCATCGCCATCGCGCGTCAGCTTCATCGGCCCCGCGCCGCGCCCGCGGCGCAGCAGGCCCAGTTCGCTCTGCGCCAGCAATTGCAGCATGTCAGGCGCCTGCTGGCTGAGCCGGATTTCGATCACCCGCCCGGCCATTGCCCGCACTTCGGCGATCACGCCGAGATCGAGGCCCAACGGGGTGCCGCGCACCGCGGCAATCGCCCGCAGCAGCGCTTCGCGCGCGCTATCGCCGGTAATCGGGCTGCCATCTGCCCAGGTGCCATCGCGCAGCCGGAAAATGAAACTCAGCCCATCGTCGGTCACGATCCAGCGATCGGCCAGCGCGGGGATCACCCGGCCCTGTTCGTCAAATCCGACCAGCCCTTCGCTGGTGGCCGAACGGACAAGCTGGGCTGCAACCGGGAGGCGCGGCCCTGTGACGAACGACGCGCCCGGATCACCGATCACCGCCACCGCAACCGGGCGGTCGGCTTCACCGCCGCAGGCGCTGAGCGCGGCAAGCGCGGCAGTGGCAAGTCCAAGATGAAGGGCGCGACGCAGCATGGGCTGGCGTCCTAACGGATTTTCCAGCCAACGCACAGGTGCCTTGAACGGCTTGGCAAATGAAGTCGCGCCCAGGGCGCAGCGCCCCGGTCAGATCTTGCGGAACTGGGTACCCGCGCCGTCGCTGCCGGGCGCATTGTAATAGGCCGGACGGTTGACCAGCAGATCGGGCTGTTGGCTGGGCGCCGCCGGTGCGCGGGCCAGCCGCGCGTCGATTTCGCTCTTGAAGGCAACGCCGAAGCGGTTTTCCTGAATCCAGGCCACCGTGCCTTCGACCCAGCCGATATTGCGCAGCTGGACCCAGACGGTCTGCCCGCCGGCCACCTTGATGTTGCCTTCGGCCATCAGCCCTCCGGGCGAGAGGTTGCGGATCCGGACCCGGTGATCGCCCTCGACCCCATCGGCACGCAGTTCGGCCATGACGAACAGGCTGTCCCGCGCGATCTGCCGGTGCTCGTTGTTGCCCATTGCCCAGTACACCACTTTTGCGGCCGCACGCGGCCTGATCCGTTTCGTATCGGGCAGGATAGTCCCTGCCGGATCGCCGAAAGCTAAACCGAAATGGGTAACAAGCGGTTAACGCGCTGCGCCAATCGCCTGGCGATCAATCGTCGCGCGAGATCTTTTCGCGGCGTTCGTGGGCGCCCTGCGCTTCGACCGTCATCGTCGCGATCGGACGGGCCGAAAGACGGCCGAGCCCGATCGGCTCACCGGTGACTTCGCAATAGCCGTATTCGCCTTCCTCGATCCGGCGCAGCGCCGATTCGATCTTGGCGATCAGCTTGCGCTGGCGATCGCGGGTGCGCAGTTCGATGCCCCAGTCGGTTTCGCTGGAGGCGCGATCGTTGAGATCAGGCTCGCGGATCGGGCCATCCTGCAACTGCTGCAGGGTGTCCTGCGCGGCCGAGAGGATCAGCTTCTTCCATTCCTGAAGCAGGCGCCGATAATAATCGAGCTGCGCCTCGCACATGTAGGGTTCCGTATCGCCCGGGGCATAATCGCCCCCGATCGCACGCTTGGCCTTGGCCAGGACGTCAATCTCATCACCGAGAACCGTCGCCATATCTTCTCCACACCTGACCCGTTCGGCAGCAAGGGCCCTACGGCCTCGGGTCTTCCCGATAGCCCCCCATCGCCGGTTCGAGGGGGCATATACGAGCCGCCTGATAGCCGCACAAGCGCGAATACCGCGCCGTCTCGTATAGGGTAATTTACTTAATGCCTTCAGCGGCGCGCGCGGCGCATTTCCGCCACTTCGCCGCCGGTATCCGGGACAGAGGCCAAATTAGTTGCGCCGACATTAACCTTTTGTTGACCATGTTCGGGAAGATTTGCCTCATCGGCGGGTCCAAGCACGGCCCGGTAATAGGGGTTTTCAACTATGAGCACTGTCTGGACCGAAAGCGCCAGCGGACCTTTCGCAGGACCGGTCAGCCTGGCCGACGAAACGGCCGCTGACCTGCTGGTCGCCAGCTGCCTCGCGGCAGCCGCCAGCGGCGACATCAATGCCTATTTCGACCTTGGCGTGGTCTATTCGACCGGCAGCCATGCGGTGGCCTGCGATCTCATCGAAGCGCACAAGTGGTTCAACCTGGCCGCGGTGGCCGGGCACGAAGAGGCCCAGCTGTGCCGCGCCGACATTTCCGAGGAAATGACCGCCCGCGAAATCTCCGAAGCCCAGCGCCGCGCCCGCGAATGGCTCGCCGCCGGAACCCGCCGCGCGGCCTGACCTAAGCGCGGCGGAACGGCGTTCGCTCGCCCAGCACCAACTGGTCCTGCGCCACGCCCGCGCCTTCGCGTTCGAGAAAATCGGCCACTGCCGCGCGGAAGCCGGGATGGACGATATGGTGCGCCGACCAGGTCCGCACCGGCTCATAGCCCCGCGCCAGCTTGTGCCCGCCCTGCGCGCCGGCTTCTACCCGGGGCAAGCCAAGGCGGATGGCGACATCGATCGCCTGATAATAGCACAGCTCGAAATGCAGGAAGGGCTTATCGACCACAGCCCCCCAATAACGCCCGTAGAGCGCATCGGGCCCGATGAAGTTGAGCGCGCCCGCGATCGCGCGCTCCCCATCGAAGGCCATGACCAGCACGATCCGCTCGGCCATCCGCTCGCCCAGCAGATCAAAAGCCGCGCGGGTCAGATAGGGCTGGCCCCATTTGCGCGCGCCGGTATCCTGATAGAACGTCCAGAACGCGTCCCAATGCTCGGGGCGGATCTCATCGCCGCTGAGCGCACGGATCGTCACCCCATCCTGCGCCGCGGCGCGTTCCTTGCGAATGTCCTTGCGCCGGCGCGATGACAGCGCGGCCAGAAAGCCCTCGAAACTGTCATAGCCCCGGTTTTCCCAGTGGAACTGAATGTCGCTGCGCAGCAGCCAGCCGGCAGCCTCGAACAGCGGCACCTGCTCGGGCGCGATGAAGGTCGCATGGGCCGAGGACAGGCCATTCTGTTCGCACAGCTGCTCGGCCGCGCGCAGCAGCACCGGGGCAAGCGCCGGATCGGCCAGCAACAGGCGCGGCCCGGTTGCCGGGGTGAACGGCACGGCGATCTGCAGCTTGGGGTAATAATCCCCGCCCGCGCGGTGCCAGGCATCGGCCCAGGCATGATCGAACACATATTCGCCCTGACTATGCGCCTTGAGATAGGCCGGCAGCGCGCCGATCAACCGCCCGTCCGCATCGGCCACGGTGATCGGCGCGGGCGACCAGCCGGTTCCCGGCCCGACACTGCCGGATTCTTCAAGAGCGGTCAGGAACGCATGGCTCAAGAATGGGTTTCCGGCGGTCAGCGCATCCCATTCGCTGGCCGGCAGTTCGCCGACCGAACCGGCGATCCGCGCCTCGATCACAGCGCCCCCGCGCCTTCCGCGATCGGGGCGTCGGCGTGGGCGGCTGCGCGTTCCCGGTGCTCCGCGCTGCGCACGGTCCAGGTCAGAACCGGCAGCCCCCGGCGGCGCTGAGCAGCGGCAAAGCGGCTCGGCAGGTCGCGGATGTCATAGGCGAGGAAATGCGGCCGGGCGTGCCACAGCCAGAGATGCCGGCGCAGGATCCCGGGCAGGGCCTTGTCGTTTTCCTCGGTCACCACCAAGCCACGCACGGTCAGCGGCGAATGGACCGCGAACCAGCGCACCACCCGCGGATCGAAGCTCATGATCGCGTGGGGGCCAAGATAGCCTTCGAGCACCCGGCGCACCGCGAGGCAGGTGGCCCCGATCCGCGCGCCGATGCGGTGATCAGACTTGATCTCGATCAGCAACGGCACCTTGCCCCCGATCTGGTCGAGCAGCTGTCGCAGGGTCGGGATCGTATCCGCCCCGCCGGTCAGCACGATCCGGCCCAGCTCGGCGGCGCTGCGCTCGGCAAGGGGGCCGTGTTCGCTGGTCAGCCGATCAAGCGTGTCGTCGTGAAAGACCACCGCCTGCCCATCGCGCGAGCGTTGGATATCGCATTCAATCCCCATCCCGCGCGCGATTGCGCCGGCAAAGGCGCTGGGCGAATTTTCCGGCACGCCCGCGCCGTGCAAGCCGCGGTGGGCATAGACCACGCTGCCGAGCCAGCCGACCCGGGCCGGATCAGGCGCCGGCGCGCGCCAGCGATCAAGCAGGCCGAACAGCGACAATCGCGTCGACTTCCACCGCCACGCCCAAGGGCAGGCTGGGCACGCCCACCGCGCTGCGGGCGTGCTTGCCGGCCTCGCCGAACACGGCAACCATCAGTTCCGAGGCGCCATTGGCCACCTTGGGCTGATCGGTGAAGGCCGCGGTCGAATTGACGAAGGCGCCGAGTTTCACGATCCGCTCCACCCGGTCGAGCGAGCCGAGCGCGGCCTTGAGCTGCGCAAGGATCATCAGACCGCAGGCCTGAGCCCCGGCAACGCCCTGTTCAAGGCTGAGGTCTTCGCCCAGCCGCCCCTTGAGGAGCTGGCCATCGACGAGCGAAACCTGCCCCGAAACGTGGGCAAGCCCGCCGGCGATGACAACCGGGACATAGGCGGCAACCGGGGCTGCCGGCTGCGGCAGGACGAGGCCGAGTTCGGCCAGCTTTGCTTCAATGCTCATGCCACCATCCTACAGCCGCGAGAGCAGCCACGGCAAGGCATGATCCCAGGTATCGATCCGGGCATGGGCATGGCCGGCCTCGAACCCGCAGGTGATGTGCGGGGCCAGCGTGGGTTCGCCGCACAGGTGCAGCCGGTCGATATGCGGGACCAGTTCGGCGGCCGAGCCGTGGTGCTGGGCCAGGTCATCGATGAACACCGCCTTCGAGGGCTTGTATTCATCCAGGATCGCCTGCAGCGCCGGACCCTTGGGCCCCTGGTTGGTGAACACCCGCACGTCGATCCCGTGATCGAGCAACTGGCGGCGGCGGGCCTCGTTGTGCTTGTCGTGCAAGTTGGTCAGCACGACCACGTCGGCATGGTCCTTGAGCGTGTTGATCGCGCCGACCGCGCCGATGATCGGGCTCTGCCGGTGCATCTCGCCATCGAAAAACAGGTTGAGCAGGCGCCAGATCTCGGCCGGTTCAACCGCTTCGCCGCTGGTCTTGTCACGGATCGCCTTGCTGAAATCGTTGCCGATCAGCTTGAACGACACGTCCTGCGTTTCGTTGAGCCATTCGCCGAACGGCACGATCATGTGCAGCAGCACTTCATCGCAATCGCTGATGATCAGGGGCCTTGCCATTGTCACAGTCTCTCCCGCGCGGCCATCAGGTCTTGCGGCTGCACTCCCAGCGCCTCGGCCGCGGCGACGAGGTCGGGTTCATGGGCAGCCAGAAAATCGAGTACCGCGCCCAGCATGGCGGGATTGCCAAGCCCGGCGCGCAGCGCATCGGGTGACAGCCCGGTCAGCGCCAGCAGGCGCTCGGCCCGCGGCGCATCGCCCAGCAGCCAGCCCAGCGCGCCCAGCGCCAGCGTTGCGGCATCGGGAAAATCGCCACGGTTCGGGGATTTCGGTTCGCGGATAATTGTCAGTCTCTCGTCCAGCGCGTAGGGCGCTCACATGGCAAAGCGTATCCTTGTTGTCGAGGACAACGACCTCAACCGCAAGCTGTTCTGCGACGTGCTCAAGAGCCAGGGCTATGCGGTGGAGCCGTGTGCCGACGGGCTTGAGGCGCTGGGCAAGGCGCGCGAATTCGTGCCCAACCTGATCATCATGGACATCCAGCTGCCCAATGTCTCGGGCCTCGACCTGATCGAACAGGCCAAGGCCGATGCCACATTGCGCGCGATCCCGGTGCTGGCCGTCACCGCCTATGCCGGCAAGGGCGACGAGGAACGCATCCGCGACGCCGGGGCCGAAGGCTATCTGGCCAAACCTGTCTCGATCGGGCCGTTCATGGCTGCGGTCAAAGCCCTTGTTGAGAAAGCCGCCGCTTGACATTCGCGGCCTCGCGCCGCTTTTCCGCCCCATTCTTCGGCCAAAGGGCCGCATTCACTGCTGGAGCACCGACTATCATGGACCGCGCCGAAACCGCCGCGAAGATCGCCGCCCTGATCGAACCCTTCAACAAGAAGGGCGTTGCGATCACCGATGCCTCGACCTTTGCGGGCGATCTGGAATTCGACAGCCTGACGGTGATGGATTTCGTCGCCGAGATCGAGGACGCCTTCGACATCATCATCTCGATGAACCAGCAGGCCGAGATCGAGAACTACGGCCAGTTGATCGACGCCGTGGTCAAGCTGCAGGGCTGAGGCCCGGTTGCGGCAAGCAGAGGACTTACCAATCGTCATGACCGACCTTTTCTCCAAGTTCGACCCGCTGATCGAACAGCGCCGCGCGCTGCTGTCGACCGGGGTGACCGATCCGTTCAACCTGGTGATGGAAAAGGTAGTCTCGCCCACCGTCGCCATGTGCAACGGGCGCGAAACGATCCTGCTCGGCACCTACAATTACATGGGCATGACCTTTGACCCCGACGTGATCGCGGCGGGCAAGCAGGCGCTCGACGATTTCGGCGCGGGCACCACCGGCAGCCGCGTGCTCAACGGCACCTATGCCGGGCACCGCGCGGTCGAAGATGCGCTCAAGGACTTTTACGGGATGGACCACGCGATGGTCTTTTCCACCGGCTACCAGGCCAACCTCGGGATCATCAGCACGATCGCGGGCAAGGGCGATTACATCGTGCTCGACATCGACAGCCACGCCTCGATCTGGGACGGCTGCAAGATGGGCGATGCCGAAGTCGTGCCCTTCAAGCACAACGACATCGAAGCGATGGAAAAGCGCCTCAAGCGCATTCCCGAAGGCGCGGGCAAGCTGGTCGTGCTCGAAGGCGTCTATTCGATGCTGGGCGACATCGCCCCGCTCAAGGAAATGATTGCCGTCGCCAAGAAGCACGGCGCGATGGTGCTCGTGGATGAAGCGCACTCGATGGGCTTCATCGGACCCAACGGGCGCGGCGTGGCCGAAGATCAGGGCTGCCTCGACGATGTCGATTTCGTGATCGGCACGTTCTCGAAGTCGGTCGGCACGGTCGGGGGCTTCTGCGTCTCGAACCACCCCAAGTTCGAGATCATGCGCCTCGTCTGCCGTCCCTATGTGTTCACCGCCAGCCTGCCGCCGAGCGTGGTGGCAACCGCCTGCACCTCGATCCGCAAGCTGATGCACGCGGGCGACAAGCGCGCCCACCTCTGGGAAAATTCGCGCACGCTGCACAAGGGCCTGCGCGATGCTGGCTTTACCCTTGGCACCGACGAGCCGCAGAGCGCGATCATTGCGGTGATCATGCCCGATCTGGAACGCGGTGCGCTGATGTGGGAAGCGCTGCTGGAAGAAGGGCTTTACGTGAACCTCGCCCGCCCGCCGGCAACCCCGGCGGGGATGACCCTGCTGCGCTGCTCGCTGTGCGCCGAACATTCGGCAGAGCAGGTCCAGACGATCATCGGCATGTTCGAACGCGCCGGCAAGCGCGCCGGGATCCTGGGCTAAATCAGCCGAGCGGATCGCCCGGACCGTCGGGGGTTCCCTGCGCCGCCTGGGCGCGGCGGAACCCCGGACGGCGGCTCAGCCGCGCAAAATAGTCAGCCATGCCGGGCGTGACCTGATCGGCCAGCCCAATCGACAGCGCCAGCATCACGGCATAGCCGACCGAAATATCGGCCATGGTAAAGCGCCCGGCGCAAGCGAACTCCTCGCCCATCAGCGCCTCGGCGTTGCGCAGCCGTGATCCGAACCACTGGGCATAGTCCTCGGCCGCTTGCGGCAGCCGGCGCGCTTCGGGCTCAAGCCGGGTGTAGCGCAGGTGGATCGTCTGCGGGAACGTCAGCGTGGCTTCGCCCATGTGCAGGAAATTGAGATAGGGGCCATAGTCCGGCTCATCCGTCGCCACGGCCAGCGGGCTTGGCCCGAAGCGGGTGGCAAGGAAATGCGGGATCGCCGCGCTTTCGGTCATCAGCCGCCCATCGACCAGCATGGCCGGGACCGTGCCGAGCGGGTTGATCTCCCGGTAGCCCTCAACCGTGGCGCGCGGCGGGAACGGCACCAGCTCAAGGCTGTAGGGCAGCTCCAGCTCCTCCAGCGCCCAGAGCGCCCGGAACGAGCGCGCATCGCGGCAGTGCCAGAGCCAGATCGCCGCGCTCATCCCGGCAGGCTCGCAGCGGCTTCGCACTTGGCGCTGCTCTGGCTCGCGCCGCCGCCCAGCATGGTGAGGGCAAGGAAGCCCGCGACCACCACCACGGCAAACCCGGCCGTCGCCAGCCCGAGATAGCGATCGATCAAGGCCTTGATCGGCGCGCCGAACAGGCGGAACAGCACGCCCACGATCAGGAAGCTGATCGAACGGCTGATGATGCTGGCGCCGATGAAGGTCAGCAGCGGCATACCGATGAACCCGGCGGTGATCGTCAGCAGCTTGAAGGGGATCGGGGTGGCGCCCTTGATCATGATGATCTCGGCCCCGTATTCGCGCAAATAGCACGCCGCCTTGGGGAAGCTTTGCGTCAGGTGCAGCGCGGCGAGCAGCTGGGTGCCGATGCTGTCATAGAGGAAATGCCCGATGGCATAGCCCAGCAGCCCGCCCGCGACCGAGGCCAGGGTGGCGATCAGCGCAAAGCGCACCGCCTTGCGGGGTTCGGCCAGGCACATGATCCCGAGCAACGGGTGCGGCGGGATCGGAAAGAAGCTCGCCTCGACAAAGGCAAAGGCTGCCAGCCACCATTCGGCGCGCGAATCCGCGGCCTTGGCCAGGGTCCAGTCGTAAAGGCGGCGCAGCATCAAGGCTCCCTTCAGGCACGTTGCGCCGCTTGCCTAGCCGCCCGGTCCGCTGGCGACAAGCCTGACCCATATGTAACCTATTTGGTTATTTAAACTTGACATCGTCACGCTGTTTCGGTACATATACAGAACATCGCGATGGACCGATTCGAACGGCCCTTGCGCCACCCCCTTTCAGCAATCGGAACGAACACGCATGGCGGACTCTCCCAAGTCCGGACGGCGCGGCCTGCCCGCGCCATCCGAGCTGCCGCGCTTCAGGCAATGGTCGAAGCCGTTCCTGGCCGAACTTGCAGCCACGTCCAATGTCTCGGCCGCCGCGCGCAAGGCCGGGATCGCCACCGCCACCGCCTATGAAGCGCGGCGGCTCAATCCCGAATTCAACCGCGCGTGGAGCCGCGCGCTATGCGAAGGCTATGACCATCTCGAAATGGAGCTGCTCCACCGCCTGCGCAGCGGCGAGGTCAAGCCGGCCGCCGGGGCCCGCCGGGGTGCCCGCGCGTTTGACAACGCCACCGCGTTTCGCCTGCTCGCCGCGCACCGCGAAAGCGCCGCCCGCCAGCGCGCGATCCGCGACAATGAAGACGCCGAAGCGATCATCCTCGCAATCAATGCCAAGCTCGAAAAGATGCGCCAACGCCGGCTGACCGCCTTGCCGCTGCCAGCCCCCGCCGATGCCGCCAGCGATGAGTGACGCCGCCCTGCTGCGCGCGCTGCTCGATACGCCCGAGAGCGAACGGCTGCGCGCGCTGCGCGACCTCAGCGAGGAACAGGCCCGCGAATTTGCGCACCACTGGCAGCTCTGGGCGCGGCGCGATCAGCTGCCCCCGCCGGGCGACTGGCGGGTATGGCTGATCATGGCCGGGCGCGGCTTTGGCAAGACCCGCGCCGGGGCCGAATGGGTCCGCGCGGTGGCCGCCGCCGATCCCGCCGCGCGGATCGCGCTGGTCGGCGCTTCGCTGGGCGAGGCCCGCGCGGTGATGGTCGAGGGCGAAAGCGGCCTGCTCGAAGTCTGCCCGCCGCGCAGCCGTCCGCTGTTCGAACCCTCGCTGCGGCGGCTGACCTGGCCCAATGGCGCGCAGGCCACGCTCTATTCCGCGCAGGAACCCGAAAGCCTGCGCGGCCCGCAACATAGTCACGCCTGGTGTGACGAACTCGCCAAGTGGGACAATGCCGCGGGCCGCGCGGTGCGCGCCTGGGACAATCTGCTGCTGGGGCTGCGGCTGGGCGATGCCCCGCGCGCCGCGGTGACCACCACCCCGCGCGCCGTGCCGCTACTGCGCCGCCTGATCGAACAGGATGGCACCGTGGTGACGCGCGGGCGGACCGAGGACAACGCCGATCACCTGCCCGAACGCTTCGTGCAGGGCATCCGCCGCCAATATGGCCGCTCGGCGCTGGGACGGCAAGAACTCGACGGGGAACTGATCGCCGATGCCGAAGGCGCGCTGTGGACCCGGGCGCTGCTCGAAGCCCGGCGCGAAGCCGCTGCCACCAGCCCGGTCACCCGCGTGGTGATCGGGGTCGATCCGCCGGTTTCGGCGGGCGGCGATGCCTGCGGGATCGTGGTCTGCGCCGCGTGCGAGGACGGGATTGCCCGGGTGCTGGCCGATGCCAGCCTCGAAAAGCCCAGCCCCGAGCGCTGGGCCCGCGCCGTTGCCCGCACCGCCGAGGCCTGGGCCGCCGACCGCGTGGTGGCCGAGGCCAACCAGGGCGGCAGCATGGTCGCCAGCGTGCTGCGCGCCGCCGATATCGCGCTGCCGATCCGGCTGGTCCACGCCCGCCAGGGCAAGAGCGCCCGGGCAGAACCGGTCGCCGCGCTCTACGAAGCGGGGCGGGTGCGCCACGTCGGCCAGTTGCCGAGCCTGGAAGACCAGCTCTGCGGCCTGATCGCCGGCGGTGCCTATCACGGCCCCGGTCGCAGCCCCGACCGCGCCGACGCGCTGGTCTGGGCCCTCACCGTATTGATGCTTGCCCCGCGCCTGCGCCCCCGTGTGCGCCACGATCTTGTTTGACCTCCTTTTGCGAAAGGCCCGCCATGTCCTTCCTTCAGAGCCTTGCCGCCGCGTTCAAGGGGCAGAGCCGCGTGCCGCTGGCGCGCAATTTCGTCTCGCCGTGGATCTTTGCCGATGGCGGCGGGGGCCGCGTGCCGTTTGACTATGGCCAGGCAGCCAAGCGCGCCTATCTCGACAATCCGGTGGCGCAGCGCGCGGTGCGGCTGGTGGCCGAAGGGATCGCCGGCGCGCCGCTGATGCCGACCGATCCGGCGCTGGCCCGGCTGGTCAGCGCCACCAGCGCGGGCCAATCGCTGCTCGAAACGCTGGCCAGCCAGTTGCTGCTCCACGGCAATGCCTATGTCCAGATCGTCAAGGATGACGCGGGCCGCCCGGCCGAACTGTTTGCGCTGAGGCCCGAGCGGGTCAGCGTGATCGCGGGGAGCGATGGCTGGCCCGGCGGCTATGCCTACCGGGTCGGGGACACCGCGCTCAGCCTTCCGCTGCTCGACGAGGATGCCTCACCCCGGGATCATCCACATCAAGTCGTTCCACCCGGCCGATGACCATTACGGCGCGGGCTGTCTGGCGGCAGCCGATCAGGCCGTGGCGACCCACAACGCCGCGGCCGACTGGAACCGGATGCTGCTGGAAAACGCGGCGCGGCCATCGGGCGCGCTGGTCTATGATCCGGGCGATGCGGGCGGGCTGAGCGCCGACCAGTTCGATCGGCTCAAGGCCGAACTCGCGCAGGCCTATAGCGGGCATGGCAATGCCGGGCGGCCGATGCTGCTCGAAGGCGGGCTCAAATGGCAGGCGCTTAGCCTCAGCCCCGCCGATATGGACTTTGCCGAGCTTAAGGCCGCCGCCGCGCGCGACATCGCGCTGGCCTTTGGCGTGCCGCCGATGCTGCTCGGCCTGCCGGGCGACGCCACCTATGCCAATTACCGCGAGGCCAACCGCGCATTGTGGCGGCTGACCCTGCTACCGCTGGCGGGCAAGATCCTCGCCGCGCTGGGCGAGGGGCTGGAAACCTGGTTCGCCGACGCCCCGCTCGCCATCGACCTCGACCGGGTGCCCGCGCTGGCCGAAGACCGCGAGCGGCTGTGGAGCCAGGTCGGCACCGCGGCGTTCCTCAACGACGGTGAAAAGCGCGCGATGCTGGGCCTGCCCCCGCTTGACCCGGCCCATTGAAAGAACAAACAATGAACAGAGAAGAGATGGTGGCCCGCCTCATCGCGCAAGCCGCCGATGCCGGCGGCGATCTGGTGACCCTGCGCGCGATCGTCGAGGAAGCGAGCGAAATCGGCGCGGAGCGGGTGATGACCCGCATGGGGCTCGATGATCCGCGCGCCCATTCCGACCTCAACGAGCTGCGCCAGCTGCTTCAGGCCTGGCGCGATGCCAAGGCCAGCGCGTGGAAGGCCGCGATCGCCTGGGTGGTGCGCGGCGGGCTTGCCTTGCTGCTGCTGGGGATCGCCTGGCGCACCGGCACCACCGGGCTGCTCAAGTGACCGCGCCCGCATCCGGCGCTCCGCTGCGCTTTGCCGGCTATGCCGCGCTGTTCGGCCTGCGCGATGCCGGGCGCGATCTGATCCGCCCCGGTGCCTTTACCCGCACGCTGGCCGAACGCGATGATCCGCTGCCGCTCTATTGGCAGCACCGCCCCGACCAGCGGATCGGCTGGATCGAACAGGCGCGCGAGGATGCCCGCGGCCTCAGGGTGATCGCCAGCATCGACAATCCGCAGGGCGGGGCAGCCGCGGCCCTGCGCCGCGGCGCCGTGACCGGGCTGTCGTTCGGCTACCGCGCGCGCGGCTTCACCCGCGGTGTGGCGGGGCGCAATCTGACCGCGATCGAGCTGTTCGAGGTGAGCCTCGTCACCCACCCGATGCAGCACGGCGCGCGGGTCCACCTGCTCGCCTGACCTCTGTTTTTCAGCCTCCCATTTCCGGCCGCCTGATGGGGCGGCCATTTCGCGAAAGGTGCAAGCCCCATGGATAATGCCCAGCCTACCCCCACCCCCGATACCGCCGCGCTCGACGCTTCGTTCGATATCGTCGCCCGCCAGGACGCCGCCGATGCCGCGCTCGGCGCGCTGCGCAGCGATGTCGATGAAGTGAAATCGCGGCTCGACCGGGTCAGCCGCGCCGCCGCCCGACCGGCAATCGGCGCTGCCGGCACGGTCAGCCCCGAACTCAAGGGCTTCGTCGATGGCTATCTGCGCCATGGCCGCGAAAGCGAATTGAAGTCGATCAGCGGCGCTGTTGCCGCCGATGGCGGCTATGCCGTCCCGCGCGAGATCGATGCCCTGATCGCGGCCCAGCTCAAACTGATCAGCCCGATCCGTGCCATCGCCCAGGTCGTCCAGACCGGCACCGCCGGCTACCGCAAGCTGGTGACCAGCGGCGGATCGGCCTCGGGCTGGGTCAGCGAAGTCGCCGCGCGGCCCGAAACCACCACGCCCAAGTTCAATGAAATCGCCCCGCCGATGGGCGAACTCTATGCCAACCCGGCGGCCAGCCAGGCCATGCTCGACGATGCCCAGTTCGATCTTGAAGGTTGGCTGGCAAACGAGATCGCGATGGAATTCGCCCGCGCCGAAGGGGCCGCCTTCGTCAATGGCAGCGGCACCAACCAGCCCAAGGGCTTCCTTGGCGCGCCGACCAGCACGGCGGCCGACGCTGCCCGCGCCTTTGGCACGCTGCAATTCATCGCCAGCGGCAATGCCACCGCCTTTGACACCGCGCCCGAGCTGAAGCTGATCGACCTTGTCCATTCGCTCAAGGCGGGGCATCGCCAGGGCGCCTGCTTCCTAATGAATTCCAAGACGCTGGCCGCCGTGCGCAAGTTCAAGGCCGCCGATGGCTCGTTCCTGTGGACCCCGGGCCTGCTCGACGGCGCCCCGGCCCGCTTGCTCGGCTACCCGGTGGTCGAGGCCGAGGATATGCCCGATGTCGCCGCCGGGGTGTTCCCGATCGCGTTCGGCAACTTCCGCAACGGCTATCTCATCGCCGAGCGCAAGGCGACGACGATCCTGCGCGATCCCTTCACCAACAAGCCGTTCGTGAACTTCTACGCGACCAAGCGGATCGGCGGGCAGGTGCTCGATAGCGACGCGATCAAGCTGCTCAAGATCTCGACCTGATGCTGCGGCTTTAAGCCTGGCGGGACGCGGCCCTTCCCCTGCCGCGTCCCGCCGCGCCCGCGCCGCAGCCTCCCGGCGGCGCGGGCGCCCCATTTTTTCCTGAAACAGCCAGATGGAGACCGCCATGAAGCGGACAATCGTCACGCCGGCCGGATCCCAACCGGCGGCCCTCTCCGAACTCAAGGACTGGCTCGGCATCACCGCGCCGGGCGACGATGCGCAGCTCTCTGCCCTGCTGCGCACCGCACTTGACCTGTGCGAGGATTTTACCGGCACCATGCCCGTGCAGCAGACCTGCGAGGAACTGCTGCCCGTGACCGGCACCTGGGCGAAGATCGCCGCGCGCCCGGTTCAGGCGATCCTTGCCGTCGAAGGTGTCCCCGCCGAAGGCGCGCGCTTTGCCCTGCCGGCCGCCAACTACGCGATCGAGCTTGATGCCGATGGCGGCGGGCGGGTGCTGGTGCGCAATTCGGGCGCGGCCGGGCGGATCGCGGTGCGCTTCATCGCTGGGCTGGCTGGCGATTGGGCGGCCCTGCCCGATGGCCTGCGCCACGGCGTGCTGCGGCTGGCCGCGCACCTCTACCGCGCCCGTGAAAGCGATGCCCCGCCGGCCCTGCCCCCGGCAGCGGTAGCCGCGATGTGGCGGCCCTGGCGGCAGTTGCGGCTGGCATGAGCGGCTTTGAAACGCTGGCCGCCCGGCTGATCGCCAGTGCCCGCCGCCTCGGCGAAGCACGCGCGGCCGAGCGCCGCCTGCAAGCCGCCGATCCCGCCGCGCGCTGGCGTCAGGCCAGCCTGCTTTGGCCGCTGTTCACGAAAGGATAGCCCCCGTGGAAATTCCCCTGCGCGCCGCGCTGATCGCTTGGCTGGCAGCCGATCCGGCGCTGTCCGGCCAGCTCAACGCCATTGTCGAGGAAGCCCCCAGCCGCACCGCTCTGCCGTGGCTGGCGATCGCTGCCAGCGCCAGCGCCGACTGGAGCGCCAAGGACCGCCAGGGCCGCGAAGTGCGGATCGCGCTGGAACTGCACTGCCGCGGCGACCGGGCCGATAGCGCCGCCGCGCTGTGCGCCGCGATCGAAAGCCGCATTGCCGTGCTGCCCCCGGCCCAGCCGGGCTGGCGCGTGGTTTCGGCCACATTCCTGCGCGCCCGCGCCGAACAGCGCGGGGCCAATACCCGCGCGGTCCTGATCGAATACCGCTTCCGCGTGCTTGCGGACTGAACCCTAGAAAGGAGCCCCCGATGACCGCCCAGAAAGGCAGCGCCTTCCTGCTCAAGATTTCCGACGGCGGCACCCCCGCCACCTATCGCACCGTCGCCGGGCTGCGGACCACCAACCTCTGGATCACCGGCGACATGGTGGTCACCACGTCCAAGGACAGCGGCGGCTGGCGCGAGATGCTCTCGGGCGCGGGCGTGCGGCAAGTGTCGGTGACCGCCGCCGGGATCTTCCTCGGCAGTGCCGCCGAAGCTCAGGTCCGCGCCAACGCGATGAACGGCACGCTCGATTCCTATGAATTGAGTTTCGAGGACGGCGAAAAGCTGCGCGGCCGGTTCCTCGTCCAGAAGCTCGACTATTCGGGCGATTTCAACGGCGAGCGCAATTACACCCTGAGCCTT
This sequence comes from uncultured Novosphingobium sp., assembly GCA_937996535.1. Lineage (GTDB taxonomy): Bacteria > Pseudomonadota > Alphaproteobacteria > Sphingomonadales > Sphingomonadaceae > Novosphingobium. The sequence goes on from CALKVF010000011.1 coordinate 17,378, forward strand.
GAAAGCTCGGGCCCGGTCGCTGCCGCATGAGCGCCGCCAGCGCCAATCCGTGGCGCGGCGAGGCGGCGCTGGTGGTTGCCGGCACGCCTCGCGTGCTGCGCCCCAGCTTTGCCGCGCTCGTCGCCGCCGAGGAGGAACTTGGGCCCCTGTTCGCGCTGGTTGACCGCGCGGGCTCGGGCCAGCTCAAGCTGGCCGAAATGGCCGCGTTGTTCTGGCACTGCCTGAACGGGGACGAGGCCCTGACCCGCGAAGCCGTGGGCGAGGCGGTGCTGGCCCAAGGCCTCGCCGCCGCCTCCCGCCCGCTGCGGATCCTGCTCGGTCAGATCCTCCAGGGCGATGCCGGCGAGGGGGCATGACCCATGCCTTTGGCCCTGGCGCCAGCCGGCTCGCCGGGCTGGCGGCGCGGCTGCTTGGCTGGCGGCCGGGCGAATTCTGGCACGCCACGCCCGCCGAACTGGCCGCGGCGCTTACCCCTGTTACTGCCGCGGACCAGCCGCTTGGCCGCAGCGATCTCAACCGCCTGATGGAGCGCGAAAATGGCTGATACCCTGGCACCCACCGTGGATAGCCTGCTGATCGACGTGCGCGCCAACACCCAAGGCTTTGCCGCCGATGTCGCCGCCATGCGCGGCACGTTCGACGGCACGCTGGTCGATGGTTTGACGCGGGCGGGCGATGTGCTCGAACGCGGGCTGACCGGCGCACTGCGCAAGGGCAGTCTTGGCTTTGAAGACCTGCGCCGGATCGCGTTCAACGTGATCGATTCGATCGCCAGCCAGGCACTCGGCAACCTCTCCGCCTCAATTGGCGGGGGCGGGGGTGCGCTGGGCGTCATGCCGGGGATCGGCAGCCTGCTGGGCGCGATCCTGGGCCTGCCGGGCCGCGCCACCGGCGGCGCGGTATCGCCGGGGCGCGGCTATGTCGTGGGTGAACGCGGCCCCGAACTGTTCGTGCCGACCAGCGCGGGGCGGATCGAACCCGGCCTCATGGCCCCGGCGCGCGATGTCAAAGTCTCCATCGCGATCACCGCCCCTGCAGGCACCAGCGCGCCCCAGGCGCTGCAACGCTCGGGCCGGCAAGTCGCCAGCGCGGTGCGCCGCGCGCTGACCCAGCTCTGAAAGGAACCGCTCATGGCCTTCTGGCTCGCCGCCAAGCGCGAGGGACAGGACTGCGACTGGATCCAGCGGTTCGACCCGCGGTTCTGGACTGTCAACTTCCCCCGCCCGATGATGGCCGCTTTGACCACCCCCGCCCCCGATGCCTTGCGCGTCGATGCCGTGTTTCTGCGGCAAGGCGATCTCGCCGGGATCATCTGGGACAGCGCCGACCGGCTCGATCACCCGCTGCTCGCCTATGCGACCGACCGCGATTATGCGCGTACCACGCTGTCGTTCCGCTGGCGTTCGGGCGGAGTGCTCGCGCTCGATGCGGTCAACGGCCCGGTGCTGACGATCGAAGGGCATGATGCGGGCGGCGCGGCGCGCACCTGGTACGTGCGGCTGTGGAACTATGCGCAAGGCAGCCCTGATGATGCCGCGATCACTCTGCCGTTTTCGGAGCTTGCCGGGGGCTTCCTGCTGCCGGGTGAGGCCGATCCGGTTCATCCCGCCGCGATCGAGCGGATGTTCATCTCGCTGGTCGCACCGGGCTATGTCGCGGGCAGCACCGCGCCGCTCGCCAGCCCGGCCGAAGGCTGGGCCGAGCTGACCGAAATCCGCTGCGAGGGCGATCGCCCATTGCTGCGGATCGGCGATGTGATCGTGCCCCCGCATGGGCTGGCGATTGCAACGGCCTATGACGACTGCTGCAACCAGAGCCCGGCCCGGCTGATTCGCGCCGCGCGCCAGTTGGGCTATCGCGGGAGCCTGCTGCACTACGTCGGGATGAGCCATTTCATGCGGCTCACCGCGAGCAGCGGGGCCTATCTCGCCGCCAGCAGCGGCGATCCGCTCTGCGCCCCAGCCAAGGCCTGGCACCGCGCCTTCTTTGCCGAGGTCGTGTCTGCCGGATTTTCGCCGATCGCGTCGCTGTCCTATGAATTGCTCGCTGAACATTGCCCCGCGCCCTGGCAACAACGCGCCAGCAATGGCGATCCTGCACGCACCGGATGGTCGCCGCCCTCGGCGCTGCTGTCCCCCGCCAATGCGGCGGCGATGGCATGGCTGCGCGCTGCGGCCAGCGGCTTTGCCGCGCTGCTGCGCGAAGCCGGCGCCCCGGTGCGCTTCCAGATCGGCGAACCGTGGTGGTGGATCACCGCCGATGGCCGCCCCTGCCTTTACGACGATGCCGCCAAGGCCGCCTTCGGGGGCAATCCGGCGGTCATCACCGACCTCAGCCAGCCGCTGACCAGCGCGCAGCTTGCTCTGCTCGATCAGGCCGGGGCCAGTCTGGCCGCATCGACACACGCCCTGCGCGATGCCGTGCGCGCCGCCGCCGGGCCAGAGGGGGCCGAAGTCCTACTGCTGGCCTTCCTGCCCGGCGTGCTGGACCCGGCCATGCCGGAGGTGCGCCGCGCCAATCTGCCGCTCGGCTGGGCGGCCCCCGCCTTCGACCGGCTGCAGGTCGAAGACTATGACTGGCTTACCGCCGGGGCCGATGGGCCGCGCCGCGCAGCCTACGGCGCAATCACCGCACGGCTTGGCTATCCCGCCACCGCGCAGGACTATCTTGCCGGCTTCGTGCTCGATCCGGCCGATCAGGCACTGTGGCCGCGGATCGATGCCGGGCTCGATGAAGCGGCCGCGCGCGGCGTGCACGAGCGCTTTGTCTGGGCGCTGCCGCAGGTCTGCCGCGACGGCTTCGTGCGCTTGCCGCACAACTCCGATGAGGACGATATGACGCCTTTCGACGATCTCTCCTATCCGCTCGCGCTCGGGCGGGACGCCAGCGTCACGCCCGAATTTTCGACCAGCGTGGCGATCACCGCATCGGGCTTTGAACGGCGCAACAGCCTGTGGTCCGACGCGCGGCTGCGCTTCGACATCGGCCCCGGGATCCGCTCCGAGGCGGAGCTGGGCGTGCTGCTGGCGTTCTTCCGCGCCAGGCGCGGCGCAGCGCGCGGCTTTCGCCTGCGCGACCCGACCGATTTCAGCTCCCACGCGATGACCCTGCCGCCGACCATGACCGACCAACTGCTCGGGCATGGCAACGGCGCGGCCACCAGTTTCGCCCTGCTCAAGCGTTATGGCGCCAGCGACAGCGAACAGCTGCGCCGGATCACCCGTCCGGTTGCGGGCAGCGTGCTGGTCAGCCTGGGCGGGGCCGCCAGCAACGCCTTTACGCTGGAGCCCGGCGGGCTGGTGACCTTTGCCGTTCCGCCCGCAAGCGGCGTGCCCGTGCGCGCCGGATTCCTGTTCGACGTGCCGGTGCGCTTTGCCGAAGACCGGTTGGAGATCGCCGGAGCAAGCTTTGCCGCCGGCGATGTGCCCAGCGTGCCGGTGATCGAAATCCGCGAGGCTGCGGCATGAGCCGGGTGTGGTTCGACCAGCCGCTCGAAACCGCCGCAACGTTCTGGCGGGTGCTGCGCCGTGACGGCGTGGCGCTGGGCTTTACCACCCACGACCGTGACCTGTGGCTGGACGGGATTAACCACCGCGCCGCGCCGGGCCTCGTGCCCTCGGCGATCCGCCGCTCGGCCGATTTCGAGCCCGACAGCGCCGAAGTCCAGGGCGCGCTCAGCCATGCTTCGATCTCGGCCGCGGATCTGGCCGCCGGCCGGTTCGACGGGGCCAGCGTGCAAATCGGGCTGGTCGATTGGGAGACGCTGGAAACCACTGTGCTCTATCGCGGGACGATCGGCGCGGTGACGCAAGAGGCCGGATCGTTCACCGCCGCGCTGCAATCGCGCAAGGCCGAACTGCAACGCGATCCGATCCCGCGCACCAACCCCAGTTGCCGCGCTGCCTTTTGCGGGCCCGGGTGCACGCTGTCCGCCCCGCGTTTCACCCACGAAGCGCGCCTGATCGCGGCCGATCCGGTGGCCAACACGGTCGAACTGGATTGTCCCGCGCCGCTCTCGGCGCTGCTCGGCGGCACGCTGCGCTGGCTCGATGGCCCCTCGGCTGGGGCAACGCTGGGCATCGCCGCCGTGGTCGGCGGAACGCTGGTGCTCGATCTCCCGCTGGATAGCCCGCCGCCGGTCGGTGTCCGGGCACTGGTGCGCGAGGGCTGCGATCGCACCCTGGACACCTGCGCCAATCGATTTGCCAATTCGGTTAATTTTAACGGCGAACCTCACCTACCCGGCAATGATCTGGTCACCCGCTACCCTGCGCCCAGCCAATGACCGGTGCAGACCTGGCCCGCGCGGCGCAGAATCTGATCGGCACCCCGTTTCGCCTGCATGGGCGCGATCCGGCCAGCGGGCTTGATTGCATCGGCCTGCTCGGTGCGGCGATGGCGGCCTGCGGGCAGCCGAGCAGCCTGCCCACCGGCTACACTCTGCGCCTGAGTGACCCTGCCCCGTGGCTGCCCGATCCAGCCGCCCTTGGCTTTGCCGCTACCAGCGCCCCGGTCATGCCGGGCGACGTGGCTCTGCTGCAACTCGGCGCGGCGCAGTTTCACCTCGCCATCGCCGCCGCGCCGCGCGGCTGGATCCATGCTCACGCCGGCCTGCGCCGGGTCGTGCTGACCCCGCAGCTGCCCGAGGGGCGGATTGCCCACCACTGGCGCCGCGCGCCTACCGCTTGAAAGGCTCATCATGGCAACCTTGATCTTTTCGGCAATCGGCACGCTCGTCGGCGGACCGCTGGGCGGCTCGATCGGGGCGCTGGTCGGCCATCAGGTCGATGCCCTGGTGCTGGGCGGCGGTACCCGCGAAGGCCCGCGCCTGACCGAACTGGCCGCCACCACGTCAAGCTATGGCTATCCGATCCCGCGTCTGTTCGGGCGGATGCGTGTGGCTGGGCAGATCATCTGGGCGACCGACCTTGCGGAACAGCGCGAAGTTCGCGGCAATGGCAAAGGCAAACCGGCCACCGCGCAATACACCTATAGCGCATCCTTTGCGGTCGCCCTGTCGAGCCGGGCGATCCACCGCGTCGGCCGGATCTGGGCCGATGGCAAGCTGCTGCGCGGCGAAGCGGGTGACCTCAAGGCCGGCGGCGTGCTCAGGATTCATCCCGGCAGCGGCGACCAGAACCCCGACCCTTTGCTTGCCGCCGCCGAAGCGCCCGGCGGCTGCCCGGCCTATCGCGGCCTTGCCTATGCCGTATTCGAGGATTTGCAGCTCGGCGATTTTGGCAACCGCATCCCCGCGCTGACCTTCGAGGTGTTTGCCGACGATGCCCCGCTCTCGCTCGACCTGCTGCTCGATGGCACGATCGAGGATCACGACGCCGCCGTGCCGCTCGGCGATGTCAGCGGCCTCTCGCTCGAAGGGCCGCTGGCCGAGATGCTGGCCGCGCTCGATCCGCTGTTCCCGGCTGACTGCGATGCCTCGGGCAGCGCGCTGACGCTCCGCCCCGACCGCCATCAGACGGCGCCCATCCCCCTGCCGGAAGCTGCCGTTTCCGACGACCAGGAAGATTTTGGCGGCAAGGCCGGATTTACCCGCAAGCGCGGCGCCGCAAGCGAAAGCCCGATCGCGGTGCTGCGCTATTACGATGTCGAGCGGGATTACCAACCGGGCGTCCAGCGCGCGCCGGGCCGGCCGCTGCCTGGACAGCCGCGCACGCTCGAACTGCCCGCCGCGCTCGATGCCGCCGCCGCGCGCCGCCTGATCGATATGGCGGCACAGCGCGGCCACTGGGCGCGCGAAACCATGGCCTGGCGCACCACCCAGATTGACCCCGCTGTGCGCCCGGGCGCGATTGTCACCCTGCCCGGTCAGCCGGGGCTGTGGCGGGTGCACGAATGGGAGTGGCGCAGCCGCGGCGTTGATCTTGCCCTGACGCGACTTTCGCCGCTGCCCGGCGGCGCCCTCCCCGCCGATCCCGGACGGATCGCGCCGCTGGCTGACATCGCCGCCGGAGCAAGCAGCCTCGCAGTTTGCGAACTGCCGTGGGACGGCAACCCGGCCAGTCCGGTGCCGCTGATCCTCGCTGCAGCCTCCTCGCCCTCGGCCAGCTGGGGCGGGGCCGCGCTGTTCGCTGACGAGGGCGACGGCGCGCTGCAACCGCTGGGGCCGTCGGGGCGCACCCGGGCAATCATCGGCATCGCTGCTTCCGCGCTCCCGGCTGGCTCGCCACTGTTGTTCGGCCGGCATGGCGAGGTCGACATCGACCTCGCCTCCAGCGATTTCACGCTGCTGGACGCGACGATGCAGCAGCTTGCTCAGGGCGCCAACCGCGCGGTGCTGGGCGGCGAGATCATCCAGTTCGCCCGCGCCCTGCCGCTCGGCGATTCCCGCTGGCGGCTCACCGGCCTGTGGCGCGGGCGCGGTGGGACCGAAGCAGCGGTTACCGGCCATGGCGCCGGCGAGGACTTCATCCTGCTCGATGGCACCGGCACCCTGCTTGATGCCGAAGCCGTGGGTTCCACGCCGAACGCCCGGATCGCAGCCATCGCCCTAGCCGATAGTGCTCCCGTGACAGCACCGATCGCGCTGCGCGGGATCGGCTTGCGTCCGCCAGCGCCTGTTCACGGCAACCTGTCGGTCCAAAGCGATGGCAGCGCCATCCTCGGCTGGACCCGCCGCGCGCGCGGGGCATGGCGCTGGGACGAAGGGGTTGAAACGCCGCTCAATGAACAGCGCGAAGTCTATGACGTGACCTTTGGCCCGGCCGCAGCCCCGCTAGCGCGCTGGGAATTGGCCGAGCCCCGTCTCGCCATTCCCGCGAGCCTGTTCGCCAGCTTCTCAGCAAGCCTGCCCGCCGGATCCTTCGCCGTGCGCCAACGCGGCGACCGCGGAGTGTCCGATCCGCTTGCTATCGCGCTCCCCTGATCCACTTACGCCAAGAAAAGGCCTCCCCATGTCCGATATGCTGTTCGATAGCCGCACTCCGCGTCACGATCTTCCCTTGTTGTTCGCCGGCCAAACCCAGCGAGAAGGGTTCGTCAACGAAGCCCTCGCCCGGATCGATGCGCTGCTGCACGGCGCGATCGAAGCCCAACTGTCAGCCCCGCCCGCCGTCCCTGCCGAAGGACAGTGCTGGCTGGTAGCCAGCGGCAGCTCTGGCGCCTGGACCGGCCACGATGGCGAAATCGCCGCATACGAATCAGGAAACTGGCTGTTTTTTGTGCCCCGCGACGGCATGCGCCTGCTCAACCGGGCCTCGGGGCAGGAAATTCGCTATAGCGGTAGCTGGAAAATGCCGACGCGCCCTCCGGTGCCAGCCGGCGGAACAACAATCGATAGCGAAGCGCGCGCCGCGATCGCCGCGATCGTCCAGCGTCTGACCGATGCCGGCGTAATTCCAGCGACTTGACCGGCGTCAATGCGTGAGCACCCGCGTGACCTAGCGTGATGATGCCTTGGGCGCGCCCGGGCCGGCTTCTGGCGCGCCAAACACACGCCAGCGCGACATTATTGCAACAGTTGAGGGATTTGGGCGCTTGCGCGCAGGTTTCGATGCAGTTAAACAATTGGGCACTCGGTGGCTCAATCCTATGAAAAGGGGAAAAAGATAATGCGGAAACTTGTCATTGGGATGGCGCTGGCCTCATCGGCCCTTGCGACGCCGGCCCTGGCTCGCGACAACGCGTGGTACGTCGAAGGTGACGCCGGCGGCACGATCGTTGAAGACATCAGCAACCTGCTCGGCTCGAACCAGAACGGTGTTCTGAACACCAAGACCGGTTACGACTTCGGCGGCATCGTCGGCTACGACTTCGGCGCGTTCCGCCTCGAAACCGAAGCCAGCTTCCGCCGCGCCGAAGAAGGCAGCTTCACCTCGGCAACCGGCACCATCAACGACGCCAACCTTGGCGGCGGCGCTGAAGCCCTGAGTTTCATGGTCAACGGCCTGCTCGATTTCGGTCCGGACGACGGCCTCCAGGGCTTCGTCGGCGGCGGTGCTGGCGTTGGCCGCGTCAAGAACGCGGTTCTCACCACGCGTCCGAACACCATCGACATCTCGGATTCGGACAGCGGCTTTGCCTGGCAGGCCCTCGCTGGCGTGCGCATGCCGGTCAGCAGCAACATCGACCTGGGTCTGAAGTATCGCTTCTTCAACCAGAGCCACAACGATCTGGTGAACATGGCTGGCCGCAACGTGCGCACCCAGTTCCGTTCGCACTCGCTGCTGCTGACGCTGGCCTACAACTTCGGCGAACCGGCTGCTCCGCCGCCGCCGCCGCCGCCGCCGCCACCGCCCCCGCCGCCCCCGCCGCCCCCGCCGCCCCCGGCTGTGGTGTGCAACAAGGGTCCGTACATCGTGTTCTTCGACTGGGATAAGTCGGACATCACGCCGGAAGCCGCTTCGATCCTCGACAGCGCCGTCACTGCCTATGGCAACTGCGCAAATGTCCCGGTCATGCTGGCTGGCTACGCGGACCGCTCGGGCAAGCCCGCCTACAACCAGGGCCTGTCGGAACGCCGTAACGCTTCGGTGCGCGCTTACCTCACCGGTCACGGCGTGGCTGACGGTGCGATCACCAGCCAGGGCTTCGGTGAAAACAACCCGCGCGTCCCGACCGCTGACGGCGTGCGTGAACTCCAGAACCGCCGGGTGGAAATCACCTACGGTCCGGGTTCGGGCATGTAAGCTTCCG